>JAJQEM010000118.1 GCA_021201635.1 Clostridiales bacterium
CAATCGCTATGGATTTTTTAGGTGTTCAACTTCATTTTACAATCGACCTTTTTTTCATGAACAGACTTATACCGGCATTGCAGTCGATACTGAAAGAAATACTGTATTGGGAATGTACATTCTTCACCCCAATAATGTTGGAAGATGTGGCCATATTGCCAACGCCAGTTATGCTGTAAATGCTGAAGCACGAGGGCTTCATATCGGAGAAAAACTGGTATCTGACTGTCTGGAAAAGGCAAGGGACAATGGCTTTACCATCATGCAGTTCAATGCTGTCGTAGACAGTAATGTTCACGCCAGACATTTATATGAGAGGCTAGGTTTTGTGGATGTCGGTATCATTCCAGGAGGATTTCAAATGAAAAACGGACATTATGAAGACATCCATGTCATGTATAAAGCATTATAACGATTCCGGCCTATAACCCCATGCCGCCGATCAGCTGAGGCCGGCTCCTCCGGACAAATCAAGATGATAGGAAGCGACCGCCATGTCTAAAAAGCTCATCGCCGTCGTCCCCCTGTGGGATGAGGAGAAAAACAGCATCTGGATGATACCGGGCTATCTGGACGGCATCCGGGAGGCCGGGGCCGTCCCGGAGATCTTGCCCCTCACCGATGACCGGGAGGCGCTGCTGACGGCGTTTGCGCCCTGCGATGGCCTGCTCATGACTGGCGGTCAGGACGTCTCCCCCGCCCTCTACAGGGCGACCCGTGAGGAGAACTGCGGCGCACCCTGTGAGATACGGGACAGGATGGAGGCCATTCTGTACGCCAATGCGCTGGAAGAAAACAAGCCGGTGTTGGGCATCTGCCGGGGCATCCAGCTGGTGAATGTCCTCCAGGGCGGGACACTCTATCAGGATTTGCCCACGGAGCACCCCGGCGGCACAGAGCACCACATGAGCCCGCCCTATGACCGACCGGTCCATGAGGTGGGCATCGTGAATGGAACCCCTCTGTATGAGCTGCTGGGGATGGAACGCCTGGGAGTCAACAGCTACCACCATCAGGCGGTGAAGGAGCTGGGCGCAGAGCTGGAGGTCATGGCGGTGTCGGAGGACGGCCTGGTGGAGGCGGTCCGGCACACGGGAAAGAGCTTCGTCTGGGCAGTCCAGTGGCACCCGGAGCTGGACTTTCCTGTCAACCAAAACAGCAGGAGCATTTTCGGGGCCTTTGTCCGGGCCTGCGGACAGGGCTGAGCAGAGACAGAACGAGCGCACCGCCCCGGCAGCAATTATAGCTGTGGGGCGGTGCGCTCTGTTGTTTTGTGGTATCAGGCTCAGAACAGCCCGGTGATGACGCCGTTTTCGTCCACGTCGATGCGCTCGGCGGCGGGCACCCTGGGCAGGCCGGGCATGGTCATGATGTCCCCTGTATAGGCCACCACGAACCCGGCTCCGGCGCAGACCTTGACCTTCCGGACGGTGACGGTGAAGCCCTCCGGAGCCCCCAGCAGGGCGGGGTTGTCGGAGAAGGAGTACTGGGTCTTTGCCATGCAGACCGGGAGCTGTCCGAAGCCCAGCTCCTCCAGCCGGGCCAGCTCCTTTTTGGCGGCGGGGAGGAAGTTCACCCCGTCCGCCCGGTAGACCTTCCGGGCCACGGCGGTGATCTTGTCCGCCAGAGGCATTTCATCCGGGTAGGCCATGGTGAAATGGTTCTCGCCTCTGTCAATGGCGGAGAGAACCTCCTGGGCCAACTCCAGGCCGCCCTCGCCGCCCTTGCCCCAGACCTGGCTCAGGGCCACCCGGACGCCATATTTGGCGCAGGCGGTGCGGATGAGCTCCAGCTCGGCGGGGGTGTCGCAGTCAAACCGGTTGACCGCCACTACAGCGGGCAATCCGCAGACCTGAGTGATGTTCTCCACATGGCGGAGCAGGTTGGGCAGGCCCCGCTCCAAGGCGGCCAGGTTTTCCTCCTTTAGCTCGCCCTTGGGCACGCCACCGTGGTATTTCAGCGCCCGCACCGTGGCCACGATGACCACAGCGTCCGGGGTCAACCCGGCGGCCCGGCACTTGATGTCCAGAAACTTCTCTGCCCCCAGGTCGGCCCCGAAGCCCGCCTCGGTGACGACGTAATCCCCCAGCCGGAGGGCGGCGTCGGTGGCGGCCACGGAGTTGCAGCCGTGGGCGATGTTGGCGAATGGCCCGCCGTGGATGAGGGCGGGGGTGTGCTCCAAAGTCTGCACCAGGTTGGGCCGGATGGCGTCTTTCAGCAGGGCGGTCATGGCCCCGGCGGCCTTCAGGTCCCCGGCGGTGACCGGGTCGCCCTTCCGGTTGTAGGCGACGATAATGCGGGAGAGCCGGGCCTTTAAGTCCATCAGATCGCTGGCCAGGCACAGGGCGGCCATGACCTCGCTGGCTACCGTGATGTCAAAGCCCTCCTCCCGGGGGACGCCCTGCATCCGGCCGCCCAGACCGCAGACGATGTTCCGCAGCTGCCGGTCGTTCATGTCCACGCAGCGCTTCCAGGTGATATTCTTCACGTCGATGTCCAGGGCATTCCCCTGCTGGATGTGGTTGTCCAGCATGGCGGCCAGCAGGTTGTTGGCGGCCCCAATGGCGTGAAAGTCCCCGGTGAAGTGGAGGTTGATGTCTTCCATGGGCACTACCTGGGCATAGCCGCCTCCGGCGGCACCGCCCTTGATGCCGAATACCGGGCCCAGAGACGGCTCCCGCAGGGCCAGCACCACCTGCTTGTCCAGCCGGTGCAGGGCGTCCGCCAGGCCCACGCTGGTGGTGGTCTTGCCCTCTCCGGCGGGGGTGGGGGAGATGGCGGTGACCAGGATGAGCTTCCCCTTCCGGGGCTGCTGCTTGACCTGTTTTAAGTCCAGCTTGGCCTTGTATTTGCCGTAGGGTTCCAGGTCGTCCGGTGAGATGTGAAGGGATGCGCCAATCTCGGTGATAGGGAGCATCTCTGCGCTCTGAGCGATCTCAATATCTGTTTTCATAGGGTGAACCTCCCTTTTCCATTTGCCGGAGGAACAAAAAAACCGCACCTCCAGGCAGACAGCCCAGACGGTCGGCTTTTTCCCGCCATACTCCCTGTGGTTTGTTCCACTTCCGTCAGTCATATGGCTGATGCTAAGATAACACGCTGGGGGGCGATTGTCAAGCAAAAGTCTTTCGGCGAAATCGCCGGGGGCCGGTGCGGATTCGCCGGAAGGTGAATGGCGTGTCGTGGGTACGTGCTGCACCCCTCCACCGGCTTACGCCGGTCCCCCTCTACCGCTTTGCGGCACTTACGCCTCAAAGAGGGAGGCAAGGGCCTGGCGCACCCTTCTTGGCTCCCTCTCTGAGGGAGCTGTCGCCGCTAGGCGACGGAGGGAGAGCGGCAGGCACCTACGATTCGCAAAAAGCTTCCGGCGAATTCGTATCAGTTCAAGGATGCTATTTTCAGCAAAACCCGGAGATCGGAATTTCCGGCCTCCGGGTCAGGTATCGCTGATTTAGCCCACGAAGCTGATAGCGCAGGTGGTGGGGACAATGTTGACGTAGCTCTTGCCCACCCCCAGCTGGAGCTGCTCGCCGGACATGGTGGTGAACTGATACTGACTGTCCTCGCTGGCCCGGCTCCAGTTGATGGGGATGTACTTGCCGCCGCAGGCGTAGTAACCGATGCCGCTGCCGGTCATGGTGACGCTGATGCGGCCCTTGCTGTCGCCCTCGATGGTGGAGATGTTGGTCATGATAATGATGACGTTGGTGACGCTGACCTGTTCTCCGGTGGTCTCATCCACATAGGCGGAGCCGTATTCCGAGACGAGATACTTGCCGGAGGTGGCGTCATAGGTGAACTCGCCGGTCTTGTGGCCGGAGAAGGGGACGGTGATGACGGTGGCGGCGCTGCCGTCTGAGGGGGTGCCATCCTCTATGAAGGACTGCTGCATGGAAAATCCGTCCTCATGCTCCGTGCGGAGGCTGCTGCTGGCCAGGTAGTCCGCGATGTCCGAGGCGGTGATATACATGGCGTGCTCGGTGGCGATCCCGGCGGCCAGACGGGTCTTGTCCCGCCAGAACAGGGTGGAGGCCCCGCCGCTGAGAGCGTCCAGATCGGTGACGCCCAGGGACGCAATCTTCTCATAGGCGGCGTTGCTGCCTCCGGCGTGGACCAGGATGCCGTCAAGCCCGGCCACCAGATCCACATAGTAGGGCCGGGTGCTGCGGATGGTGCCCAGATTGCCCTCCACGGAGGAGATGTCCTGATAGACCGCCAGCATACGGGTGATGCCACCCTCCTCCAGCATCTCATAGATAATGTCAGCCTGGCTGTTGCCTGACTGGGGCAGTGCCTGCTTCAGATTGTTCAGCATGACCATGACGGGGCGGTTGGCGCTGATGTCTGTCTCCGTGGCCTCGCCGGTCAGAGGGTTGAGCCCTTCCCAGTTTGTGGTGTCCACGGTCTCCTCTGGCTCCTCTTCTTCTTCCACATCGCTCGCTGCATCAGCGGCGGCATTGTCCGCCGCCTCCTGGGCGTCGTCGCTGGTCTCCGCAACGACGTCGGTAGTCGTTTCACTTTCGGTATCACTGCTGCCGCAGGCGGTCAGGCAGAGAAGAAGCACCAGTGTCAGGAAAAATGCAATTACTCTCTTCATGGAAAAACCTCCCTTTGCGTGTTCTGTAGGTATTTTACCTTATCTCGTCGAAACAGTCAAGGAATATGTCCCTTTCAGACAGGGCAACAGCATTTACTTTTCTCTCAGGCTGTTGTACAATTATGTAAACAAA
>JAJQEM010000036.1 GCA_021201635.1 Clostridiales bacterium
CGCTGACAGCTCCCTCAAGGAGGGAGCCAGGACAGCGTAATTTTTGATTTTTTGAAAAATAGATTCCCCCACACCACCCCAAAAGGAGCGATACACCATGGGATTTTTTGATAAACTGAAAAAAATCAACCTGTTCAACCTGTATACCAAACTGGACGACGACTTTTACGACGAGCTGGAGGAGGCCCTCATCCTCTCTGACATGGGGATGGACTCAGCACTGAAGGCGGTTGCCCGTCTCCGGGAGCGGTGCGAGGCGGAGCGCATCGGCGACACGGACAAGGCCAAGGCGGTCATGCGGGAGATTTTGGCCGACATGCTCAACGTGGGGGACAAGCGGCTGATCTTGTACAGCCAGCCCTCCATCGTCCTGTTCATCGGGGTAAACGGGGTGGGCAAGACAACCACCATCGGCAAGATCGGCAACATCCTGAAAAAAGAGGGCAAAAAGGTCATGTTCGCCGCCGCCGACACCTTCCGGGCCGCCGCCACCGAGCAGCTCACCATCTGGGCAGAACGCTGCGGCGTGGACATCATCAAGCAGGGGGAGGGGGCGGATCCCGCCTCGGTGGTCTTTGACGCCATCAACGCCGCCAACGCCCGGTATACCGACGTGGTGCTGGTGGACACCGCCGGACGGCTGCACAACAAGACCAACCTGATGAATGAGCTCAACAAGATCGACCGGGTCATCAAGCGGGAGTGCCCCATCTGCTCCAAGGAGACCCTGCTGGTGCTGGACGCCACCACGGGCCAGAACGGGCTCATCCAGGCCAAGCAGTTTAAGGAGGCCTGCGGCATCACCGGCATCGTGCTCACCAAGCTGGACGGCACTGCCAAGGGCGGTATCGCCATCGCCATCGCCCAGGAGCTGGGTCTGCCGGTGAAGTTCGCCGGGGTGGGCGAGGGCATCGACGATCTGCGCTATTTCGACGCCGACGAATTCGTCAAGGCGTTTATCTGAGGAGGCTTTTGCATGAAACGGATCGACGGGCGGGCCAAGGATCAGCTGCGGCCGGTGGAGATCATTCCCAACATCAACCGGTTTGCCGAGGGGAGCTGCCTCATCAAGTGCGGGGACACCCAGGTGTATATCACCGCCTCGGTGGAGAACCGGGTGCCGCCCCATGTCCCCATGAACGAGGGCTGGGTGACGGCGGAATACAATATGCTGCCCCGGGCCAACCGGGACCGGAGCCGCCGGGACGTGTCCAAGCTCAAGCTCTCCGGTCGCTCTGCGGAGATCCAGCGGCTCATTGGCCGCTCTCTCCGGGCGGCGGTGGATCTGAAAAAGCTGCCCGGCTATCAGATCGTCATCGACTGCGACGTGCTCCAGGGAGACGGAGGCACCCGGACGGCCTCGGTGACGGGAGGCTTTGTGGCCCTGGCCCTGGCCTGCCGGACGCTGCACAAAAACGGGTGGATCAAGGAAAACCCCATCATCCACAACGTGGCGGCGGTCTCCGCCGGCATCGTGGAAAACGCACTTCTCCTCGATTTGCGGTATGAGGAGGACTCTGCCGCCATGGTAGACCTGAACTGCGTCATGACCGAGGAGGGCAAGCTCATCGAAATTCAGGGCACCGGCGAGGGCCGTCCCTTCGACGTGGAGGAGCAGCAGAAGCTGGTTCGCTACTGCGCCAAGGGCATCGGCGAGCTGATCGAGCTGCAAAACCGGGTGCTGGCGGAGGCGGAGCGATGAAATTCGTACTGGCCAGCCACAACCCGGGCAAGCTGAAGGAGATGCAGGAGGTGCTGGGACAGCTGGGGGTGGAGGTCGTCCTCCAGTCTCAGCTGGGCATCCAGGTGGACGTGGAGGAGACGGGGACGACCTTTGCCGAAAACGCCCTGCTCAAGGCGCAGGCCGTCTGCGCCGCCAGCGGCCTGCCCGCCATCTCCGACGACTCCGGCCTGTGCGTGGACGCACTGAACGGCGCACCGGGGGTGTACACCGCCCGGTACGGCGGAGAGGGACTCACCGACGAGCAGCGGTACCGGCTGCTGCTGCGCAATCTCCAGGGCCTGACTCCCCGGACCTGTCACTTTGAGACGGCTATCGCCTGCGTGTTCCCCGACGGCACCGTGCTCACCGCCGAGGGCCGGTGCGACGGCACGGTGGCCTATGCCCCCATGGGCACCGACGGCTTTGGCTATGACCCGATCTTCTGGGTGCCGGGGCTGAAAAAGACGTTTGCCCAGCTCTCCCCGGAGGAGAAAAACGCCATCTCCCACCGGGGCAACGCCCTCCGGGCGTTCGGAACGGTGCTGGAGGGGTATTTGGGGGAGAAGGGAACGTTTGTGGCGCACCTTTACCTCCCCTGACAAGGGCAAAGCTCCGTTTGCGGATTCCCTTGGCTCCCCTGAAAGGGGAGCTGTCAGCAAAGCTGACTGAGGGGTGCCGCCCGCAGGGCGGCTCGAAAGCTGTAGGGATTTATCTATCAACGAATTCGCCGAAGCATTTACAGCATATCGACAGCGCCCACCGCACCCCTCCACCGGCTTGCGCCGGTCCCCCTCCCCTTTCAGGGGAGGTAATGGGGGTAGCGTGAAATATGACGTCGAACAGAATTCGAACAATAACTCAGAGCGGGAAAGCACAGGAAATAAAAGGAGACATCACATCCATGGAACTGACAAGCAAGCAGCGGGCCCAGCTGCGCAGCATGGCCAACACCATCGACACCATTCTGACGGTGGGTAAGGACGGCATCACGGAGAACCTGGTCGCCCAGTGCCGGGACGCCCTGGAGGCCCGGGAGCTGGTCAAGGGCAAGGCGCTGGAAAACTCGGAGTACGACGCCCGGACCGCCTGCGAGGAGCTGTGCCGCCGGGTTCCGGCGGAGCCGGTGCAGACCATCGGCAGCAAGTTCGTCCTCTACCGGCCCAGCCACCGGAAGGACAAGAAGGACAAGATCGTCCTGGTGCGGCCAAAGCAGGGAAACCGGGCATGAGGATCGGTATTTACGGCGGCACCTTCGACCCGCCCCATCTGGGGCACATGGCCGCTGCCCGGGGTGCAGCGGAACAGCTGGGATTGGAACGGCTGCTGCTCATCCCGGCGGGACTGCCGCCTCACAAGGCCCTCTCCGGCTGCTCCGCCCCGGCGGAGGATCGGCTGAACATGACCGGCATTATGGCAGACCGGCTGGGGCTGACCATCCCCGTCCAGGTGCTGAGCCTGGAGACGGGCCGGGCGGGGAAGAGCTATACCAGCGACACCCTCCGGTATGTGACAGCCATGTATCCGGCCGATGAGCTGTGGCTGCTCATGGGGACGGATATGTTCCTCTCCTTCCACCGCTGGCACGAGCCGGAGGTCATCGCAGCTCTGGCAGGGCTGTGCGCCTTTGGCCGGGAGGCGGGGGATGGGCCGGAGCGGTTCGCCGCCCAGCGGGAACGGTTGGAGCGGGACTATAATGCCAGAGTGCAGGTCGTGACCCTTCCGGGTCTGGTGGAGGTGTCCTCCACCCAGGTGCGGGAGGCGCTGCCCGGTGGCGAAGGCCGCCAATGGCTGGACGAAAGCGTCTGGGGCTATATCTTGGGCCACCGGCTCTATGGGACACAGGCGGACTTGAAGTGCCTGACCCTGGAGGAGCTTCGGGCGGTCAGCACCGCCATGGTGCGGGCCAAGCGCATCCCCCATATCCGGGGAACGGAGGAGACCGCCGCTCACCTGGCCCGGCGCTGGGGCGCAGACGAGCTACAGGCCCGGCAGGCGGCGATCTTGCACGACTGCACCAAATATTTTGACCTCCAACAGCAGTTGTCAACCTGTGAAAAGTATGGTATTCTGTTGGACGAGACGGAAAAAACTACCCTTCCCCTCCTCCACGCCAAAAGCGCCAGCGGCATCGCCCGGGCGGTCTTCGGAATGCCGGAGGCGGTCTGTCAGGCCATCTGCTGGCACACCACGGGAAAGGCGGACATGACCCTGCTGGAAAAGATCCTCTATATCGCAGACTACGCCGAGCCAAATCGGAGGTATCCCTGGGCGGAGGAGCTGCGGCAGCTCATCGAGACTGACCTGGACGCCGCCGTGCTCCGGGGGCTGGAGATCACCATCGAACACACCGCCGCCACCGGAGGCAAGCTGCACCCCCGGACGGCGGAGGCCAGGGACTGGCTCCTGGCCCATAGAAAGGAAGCGTGACCATGGCAGAAGCAAAGCAGCTGGCCGAGGCCCTCATCCGGGCGCTGGACAGCAAGCGGGCCCAGAAGATCGAGCTGCTCCAGGTGGGCGACATCACCATCCTGGCGGACTACTTCATCCTCTGCACCGCCACCTCTACCACCCAGATCCGCACCCTCTCCGACCTGTGCGAGGAGGCGGCGGAAAACCTGGGGGAGACCGTCCACCACAAGGAGGGGGAGCGGGAGTCCGGCTGGGTGCTGCTGGACTTCTCCACCGTGGTGGTACACATCTTCCTGCCGGAGCAGCGGGAGTTTTACCAGCTGGAGCGCCTGTGGAAGGACGGACAGCAGGTGGACATCTCCGCCCTGCTGGAGCTGTCCCGTAAGGAGCGGAAGCAGCAGCTGGAGGAAAGCTGAGCATCATCAATCGGAAAAGAAAGGTCGATTGTAAAATGAAGTTGAACACCTAAAAAATCCATAGCGATTGAA
>JAJQEM010000099.1 GCA_021201635.1 Clostridiales bacterium
ATTCAATCGCTATGGATTTTTTAGGTGTTCAACTTCATTTTACAATCGACCATCGTTTATAATATAGCTTTTGGTGGGGTTTGTCAACTGCATTTTTGCGAAAATCTGGATTTTGTTGGAAAAATTTTTCCATCAGGGCTTCCGTTCTATGGCGAAATGACGCCTGATAGCAGTCAGAATTTCAGTCAGCCTGACTTACGCCCCAAACAGATCATAGAGCAGGAGGAGATCAGGGTGGGACGTCGTGGCGAAAACATTCATAAGCGCCGGGATGGGCGCTGGGAGGCGAGGGTCCTCTATGCGCACACATCCACGGGGAAGGGGCAGTATCGGTATCTGTACGGAAAAACCTATGCGGAGGCGAAGGAGAAGCGAAACAAGCTCCTGGCGGCGATGATGGCAGCCCCGGCGTCTCGGCCCGGGGCTGATTCCGAGCCTGCGGCAGTCAGGGCAGGGCTTCGGTGCTGCGATCTCTTAGAGGAATGGCTGCGCTCGATCAGGAGCTCTGTGAAGGAGTCTACCCTCGTCAATTATTCGTACCTCGCAGAGCGCTATATTGCCCCGGCCCTCGGCGACTGCCAGCTTTCAGCGCTCACAACGGAGATGGCAGACGCCTTTCTGAAACAGCTGCTGGAATCCGGGCGGAAGGACGGAAGGGGCGGCCTGTCTCCCAAGACGGTGGGCGATATTCGCTCCGCACTTTTACAGGCAGTCGAGTACGCCGGAAGCAGGGGCTATCCCTGCGGCGTCAAAGGGAGGGTTTTCAGCCCCAAAGCGCCGAAAAAGCCCATCCGGGTGCTGTCCCATAGTGAGCAGGAAAAGCTGGAGATCGCAGTATACAGGTCTGACGCTCCTGAACGCCTGGGAATTTTGCTCGCACTGTACTGCGGTCTGCGCATTGGAGAGGTCTGTGCGCTGCAATGGGGTGACTTGAATCTGGAGGACGACACGCTGTTTGTGTCGAAAACCGTCATGCGTATCCAGAATATTTCCAAAGGAGCGGATACAAGGACCAGGCTGGTCATCACGCTCCCCAAGACGGACACCGCTGTCCGCACGGTGCCCATCCCCGCATTTCTGACCGGATATTTGAGGGAATATGAGCGTGGCGCAGACACCTATGTCCTCACGGGCACGTCGGAGTTCATGGAGCCTCGCCGCTGCCTGGGCAGATATAAGCGTTTTTTGAACAAGGCGGGGCTGGACCCGCTGACCTTTCACACCCTGCGCCACACCTTTGCCACCCGGTGCGTGGAAAAGGGGATGGACGCAAAGTCACTGAGTGAAATTCTGGGACATTCCGATGTCAAGACGACCCTGCAGCGGTATGTCCACCCATCCATGGAGCTGAAAAAAACACAGGTAAATCTGCTGGAAGATTTCTCTGTTCGGGGTCAAAATCGTGGTCGGGAGAGGGCAAAATCCCTGTAACGGCAGGGGTTTCGGTCCCTCGGTTCTTATAGCTGTATACTTAAAGGAAGGGGGCCGGAGGATGGCGAAAGGCAAAAGCTGTTGGGGGGACCCTGACTGTCATCTTGTCTCACATATCGGCCCGCTGACCAATGATGATATAGCTGAGCTTTCTGATGCGGAGCTGGAGCGGTATCTGACCCAAAACGGCTACCTGGAAGAGAAAAGGCTGTATCGGGCAAACCCGGATTTCATTGTCAGAAAAATCGCCGGGGAGACGCTGGCCGTGCCCACCGGGACGGCGGCCCACGAGCTGAACGCAGCTATCATCCTGACCGAGGGCGGCGCACTGCTGTGGGACTGCCTGAGCCGAAGCCCCCAGACCAGGGCCGATCTGTCCGGCGCCCTCCAGAGGACCTACGACGTGGACCCGGAGACGGCGGCCCGGGACGTCTCCCGGTTCCTGGAAAAGGCGGTGGGCGAAGGGATCGTCTGTCAGATGTGACCAACCATAATAGAAACATTTTCTTATATGTTACAAGGAGAGTGGAAGAAAATGAGCAATAAAACCTATAGCAGACCCGATTTCACCATGATGCGCTTTGCGCTCAGCGATAACGTAGCCGATACGTCGTGCGATCAATACAACAAAGTCACGATCCCCTGCCTAATTACTGACAGCCACGACCTTTTTAATAGTGCAAGTATATGCGGAACGGGGAATGTTTACAGCGAGTTGGGTTCATCTATAGTTAAGGTGACGGAAACTTTGTATTTTGATAGTACGATGGACGCTCTTAATTACTTGATAGATATGTTGGACGGAACACAGGATGGAACATACAGAACGGGAAGTACTGCGTTGCAGGCAGGCGAGTATCTCGTTTGGACCACCAGTAGCAATAATAGAACGACGACGCACGCCGCTTACATTACGACGAGCGTTTCCAGCGGCATCAACGCAAGCGCCTGACCTTTATCTCCACATAGAGTGATGCTTAACACATAAAAAGGGGCTGTCGCAGAGGGTCGATTCCTCCTGTGACAGCTTTTTTTGGCCTTTGAGGAGCAGATATGGAGCAGCATTTTTACATCGGGACCCTGGAGATCATATACCATGTGGAGCGGGCCCTGGCCCTGAAAAACTTTGACCGCATCTTCCTGGACCCCGTCCTGCCCACGGCGGCGCAGGTCCACGTAGAACTGCAGTGGCGGGACGCTCTGGACGTGACCCCCGCCGGGACGGCCCAGGAGCCAAAGCCGAATCTCATCGTCTGGCAGGAGAACGGGGAGGAGGGGCGGCTCTACCCCATAGGGGAGCATCCGCCGAAGCTGGCCAGCCGCCTGAACGCCGCCAAAGACCGGGTGTGCATCACGGCGCTGCGGAGCGAACGGGAGCAGATGGAAAAGGAGTTCCGTCCCTGGTTCCAGATTCACCTGGAGCGGGTAATGCTCTATAACCGGGCGCTGACCCTCCACTCCGCCAGCATCATTTACCGGGGCGAGGCCATCCTGTTCACCGCCCCCAGCGGCACCGGCAAGACCACTCAGACCGACCTCTGGCACCAGTACCGGGAGGGGGTCGCCGACCTGAACGGAGACCGGACGGTTTTGCAGCAGACGGGCGAGGGCTGGCGCGCCTGCGGCTTTCCCATCTACGGGAGCATGGTGCGCTGCGCCCAGGCCGCCGTCCCCATCCGGGCCGTCGTCGTCATTCGCCAGGGCGAAATGGACAAAATCACAGAGCTGTCAACGACGGAAAAGGTTGCGTATCTGTACAGCGAGTGTACCGTCATGCGGGCCTATCCCGAGGACGTGCTGGAGGCGATGGGCCTGCTGGAGGAGATGGCGGCGGAGGTGAGGGTCCTGAAAATGGACTGCACCATGGAGCCCTCGGCGGTGGACACCCTGCATCAGTATCTTTACGGGGAGTGACGGAAATGGAACTGTATGAGACCGGCATCATGGCGGAAAAAGTCCTCCAGTGGAAGGCGGACGAGAGCAAAACGCCCCTGGGCGGCTCCATCGAGCTGCTGCCGCTGTGCAATATGAGCTGCAAAATGTGCTATGTCCACCAGAGCAGGGCGGAGATGGACGCAGAGGGAAGGATGCTCACCTGTGACGAATGGCTTCGGATCGCAGAGGAGGGCACCCGGATGGGGCTCCTGCTCCTGCTGCTCACCGGCGGCGAGCCCCTGCTCTACCCGGAGTTCAAGCGGCTGTATGTGGGCCTTTCAAAGCTGGGCATCGTTCTGTCCGTCAACACCAACGGAACGCTCATCGACGAGGAGTGGGCGGACTTCTTCGCCAAAAACGGCGTGCGGCGGCTCAACATCACCCTCTACGGGAAGGACGACGCCACCTACGGAGCCCTGTGCGGCAATCCCAGGGGCTTTTCCCAGGTGATGCACGCCGCCGAGCTGCTCAGGAAGAGAGACGTCCATTTTCGCTTCAACTGCAGCGTGACGCCGGACAACGTGGACCAGCTGCCGGATCTTTACGGCATCGCAAAGTCCTTCGGCGTCGCCCTTTCCCCTGCGGAATATATGTTCCCCGCCAGCCGGAGGGGAAAAGGGGCGGAGGAGCAGTACAGACTGACGCCGGAGCAGGCCGGAGCCATGGCGGTGAAGAACTACCTTTATCGGTATCCGGACGCAGACCTGTGCCTGGCCTCGAGACAGACGCTGGAGCACAGAAAGCAGCCGCCGAGATTAAAGGACCTCAAGGGCTTTCCCTGCCACGCCGGGCGCAGCGGGTTCTGGATGAACTGGAAGGGCGATCTGACGGCCTGCGGGATGTTTTCCCAGCCGTCCATCAGCCTGAAAACCCACTCCTTTGCCGAGTGCTGGGATTATATCGTAAAGGCGTGCCAGCAGCTGCCCCATTGTGAAGCCTGCGAGCGCTGCGAAAAGCAGAACATCTGTCAGGTCTGCCCGGCCATGTGCTACACAGAGACCGGGAGCACCGCCGGACGACCGGACTACCTGTGTGAGATGACGGGGACCATGATACGAGAGATGGAACGGCTGGCCGCAGAGAAATCGTGAACCGGGCGCACATTCCCCCGCCGCCCCACAGAAAAATCCGTTTC
>JAJQEM010000058.1 GCA_021201635.1 Clostridiales bacterium
CCATTGCGATGATCGCTTCATCGTCGTCCATTTCACGGACGATAACCGGCAGGGTCTTCAGCCCCACCAGTTCTGCCGCATGACAGCGCCGGTGGCCGGAAATAATCTCATAACCGCCGTCCGGATCAGGCCGGGCCAGCAGGGGAGAAATGACCCCGAACTGTGAAATGCTCTCCACGGTACGGGTCATGGCTTCATCGTCCACCACACGGAAGGGATGTCCCTCAAAGGGGTGCAGCTCCGAGATGGGTATCTGCTGAACTTGCTCCTGTGCGGGTGTATCTTTGCTTTCGACATCATTCGACAAAATTCGTCACCTCCTTTGCCAGCAGCTCGACAGGCATTACACCTCGAAGTAGCCGCTGCATCGTGTCCAGCTTGAGTAATACCTCGTTCCGTTAATCGTGACATAAGCACGGACACGGAAATAGTAAACGCCCGACGTGCTGAGTGTCACCGTCTTGGACGTGACGGATGAGCCAACCGTGTAAGAGCGCATCACGGAACTGAAGCTGCTATACTTGGACATTTGCAGTTGATAGCCACTGGCTCCGCTGACAGCCTTCCATTTCAGCGTCATCGTCTTGTTTGCGGATACCAACCCAGGGAAAAGATAACCGGGTGCCGAAACATAATGGGTTCCACCGGTATCTGCGGCACTGGAAGCAGCATAGGCGGGGGTGACGTTCACGGCGATACCGCCAACACACATACACAGTGCCAGCAGAATTGCGGCAAGTCGCCGGGAAACAGATTTTTTCATGGTCATTTTTGTGTTCCTCCTTCGATGTTTTATAGGCTTGATTTGACAGTGTTTGACCCGATGGGTCGTTAATCAGCACATGAGAACCACCCCCTCAACCGCCATAGAGCAGCTCTTTGACCAGCGCCTGCTTGTCCCTCCCGATCTCCGTGCGCCGGTCTGTTCCACGCACCTGCACAGGCGTACACAGTTCCAGCACCCGGCTGTAGATACGTGCGTGTGCCACATCTACGGCGTTGCGAATCTGGCTGATGGTCAGGTTGGTGGTGATGATGAGGGGCTTCTTCGATTTATAGCGCTCGTCAATGACCGCATAGACCTGTTCCAGCGCATACTCGGTGTTGCGCTCGATGCCCAGGTCGTCGATGATGAGCAGCTCAAAGGACGAAAAAGAAGCGATATACTTGTACCGCTCCTCCGAGTACATCCCACCCATCTGATTTAATATCTTAGAAAAGTTCGTCATCAGCACAGGCACCCCGGTCTCCAGCAGGGCGTTGGCAATGCAGGCGGCTGTAAATGATTTTCCTGTTCCAACATCGCCCCAGAGCAGGAGACCGAGGTTATTCTTTTTGACCTCCGGCCAACTGTCCACATACCGCCTTGCCATCTGGATGCTGGGGCTGTCCGCTGCCTTCTCAAACGTCCAGTCATACAAGGCCCGCTCCTGAATGCCGTTGGCTTTCAGGCTGTAGATATGATTCCGACGGTTCATCTCCGCCAGCTCACGCTCGTATTTCTCCAACTCCTCCTTGGCGCATTTGCACATACAGGAAACAATGCTCTGCCTGCCTACGATCTCCACTCGGCATTGGGTGGGTGTATGGCATTTCTTGCAGTAAAAAAGGCCGTCCTCTCCGACATATTCCTCGTCGGAAGGCTCGGCCTTCGTGTTCCGGTCAAAGAGGGAAGATAACAGCTCGTTCATAGGCTTTCTCCTTCTTCGCATCTGTAGTTGTCGTGGCTGTAGGTTCCTGCTGCCCCTTGGATGGAGGCCGCTTGCCGCCGGTCTCTCCTCGCCCAGCTCCGAATAGTAGCAAGGTGGCTCTTGTATGACTTCCCGGTGGAGGCCATATACTCGGACAATCGCTCGATCCGCCGCTGGTAGTCCTGGGGGAACTCGGCCCGTAAAGAAGAAAGCTCAGAATCTGACAGAAGGACGTTACCGTACTCCCCATACTGGTGGCGAGGCTCTTTCTCCTTCCTTCTTTTATTTGAGTCAGTATTTATTTCTTCTTTACTTCTTTCTTCTTTATTTATTTGTGCCTGATTTTCCAGCGCAGGTTCCTCCAGCGCTGGACTTTCCTGCATTGGATTATCCAGCGTTGGATTTTCCTGTGCTGGATTATCCTGCGCTGGATTTTCTGCTTTAGGTGGTGACACACCCTGTCGAGGCATCTCATAGATCACATAGACGTTATCCCGAAGTAGCCCCTTTGCATCCCTGCGCCGCTCACGCACCAGATAGCCGCACTGTTCCAGTTCCTTCAGCCCGGAGGAAATACCGCTCCGACCTTCTTTGCAGATTGCGGCCAGCCCTGCGATGCTGTAATCCCAGTTATCGGGCAAGCTCAGGAAAACAGAGAGCAGGCCCTTCGCTTTCAGCGTCAGGTTCCTGTCTCTCAGGTGGTAGTTGCACATGGTTGTATAATTTGTGTTTTTCTCAACTCGAAAGACCGGCATGAAAGCTCACCTCCTCCGCCTGTCGGCCTGCCGCTTGCGGTACAGACAGTGCTTGTACCGGCACCGGATGCCCTTACTGCCGGAAATATGATAACGGCAATAGCGGCAGTCCGGGAACTTTCCGTCCCTGCCCTTGTCATAGCCATCCTCCAGGTATTTCTTCTTTCCCATCACGGACTCCTTTCCTGGTTCCGGTCTGCTCTTGCGGCCAGCCGGTTCTTGAAAACAGCGTTTATCACATCCACGGTACACCAGCCGATGCAGGGCGAGTATCTTCCGTAGGGACAGTCATCACACCGACTGGGTTCTGCCGGTTCCTCCTCACGGATGAGATAGGCGCAGTTTTGTTCACCCATCAGACAGCCCTTCTTCCGGCCCTGCCAGTAGTAACAGAACTTGCAGTCATTGGGCTTGTCTCTGGAATACTGTACGCTGTCATCTGCTGTGTTTCCGCTCATGGTTCCTTCACCTCCATCCTCTTTTGGGCATGAAAAAAGCGCATCCACCATCCAGAAGAATTTCCCCTAATGACGGGGATGGCAGATGCGCTCTATCGTATTTCTGGTAAACATGATTTGATTTTGCCAGATCAGGACAAATTCAGAGAAAGCCATCAAAGAATCTGTACCATCGTTTTGAGACATGGGCAGCATACAATAGCAATCCAAAACTCCACTTTCTTAGCCGCCAAAACGGGGAAAAGTTGCCCCATTTTTTAACTCAAACGGGGTCAAAAAAGGCCGGTTGCCCCATTTTTAACTCAAAAAACCGGGTCAAAAAGCGTCTCATCCGGTCAAAATCAGACAAACTGTATCAAGCTGATTTATATAGAAAATCCCCGAAAAACGGCAGTTTTTCGGGGATTTGAACTGTATTGATTCGGTTTTTCGGAAAAATCAGCGCTTGCTGAACTGCGGCGCACGACGGGCGGCCTTGAGACCGTACTTCTTCCGCTCCTTCATACGAGGATCGCGGGTCAGGAAACCGGCTTTCTTCAGGGCGCCCCGATAGTCGGGGTTGATCTCCAGCAGGGCACGGGCGATGCCGTGGCGCAGAGCGCCAGCTTGTCCGCTGACGCCGCCGCCGGAGACGGTGGCTACCACGTCCACCTTGCCCACAGTCTCGGTGAGCACCAGGGGCTGACGGGTGATGAGCTTCAGGGTGTCCAGGCCGAAGTAATCGTCAATATCCCGGCCGTTGATGGTGATGGAGCCGGTGCCGCCCTCATACAGGCGGACCCGGGCAACAGAGGACTTACGACGGCCAGTGCCGTACACATAGGGCTTCTTGCTCTGATACATCTTCGATTACCTCCCCTTATTCCACAACGATGGGCTTCTGGGCCTCGTGGCCGTGCTCGGCGCCCTTGTAGACACGGAGACGGCGCAGGCAGGCATCGCCGATGCTGTTCTTGGGCAGCATACCCTTGACCGCCAGCTCCATGGCGAACTCGGGACGCTTGGCCATCAGGGTCTTGTACTGGATCTCCTTCAGACCGCCGGTCCAGCCGGAGTGGTGACGATAGTACTTCTGAGTGGGCTTGTTGCCGGTGAGGACCGCCTTGTCGGCGTTGATGATGATGACGAAATCACCGGTATCCACATGGGGGGTGAAATCGGGCTTGACCTTGCCCCGGAGAATGTCAGCGGCGGCAACGGCGGTCTTGCCCAGGGGCTTTCCGGCGGCGTCCAGCACATACCACTTGCGGACGACGTCCTCTTTTTTAGCCATATAGGTGGACATATGAGAACCTCCAAACGTTCTTCTCTTGTAAGCAAAAGCTGCTACAAACGACCTGCAATTCGCCGATTGTGAGTGGGAAAGGCCACAAAACGGCGCAGGTATATTTATAGCACGACACAGGCTCCCTGTCAACAGGAAAATTGATTTAGCTTGGCAAATTCTCTCGAAATCGTCCAAATGCTCGATGATGCTCCCGATTTCTCACTTTCATTTTTCAAAATTTCTTCTTTTGCCCCCTAGACGCCGGGCAGAAGGCTCCACCGGAGCATCAGCAGCAGCCCCAGACCGGCGGGGCCCAGCAGCCCCAGCACC
>JAJQEM010000107.1 GCA_021201635.1 Clostridiales bacterium
GGATTTTTTAGGTGTTCAACTTCATTTTACAATCGACCTTTTACAATCGACCGTTCTTGTCCTTTTTGAATTTTTTTGTATTTTCCGGGTCTGAGGAGCAGCAAAGAGCAGCATCGCCCCCGGCGGGCGGTCAGGCCGTGCCGGGGGCGGTTCATTTTGCTGTTATTCGGTGAGGCCGTTTCTCCCGCTGTGGCGCAGCCGCAGATCAGTAGGCCACGCCCCAGACCACCATCTTCTTGGCGGGTCTGCCACAGACGGGGCAGACCTCTCCCAGGTTCTCCTGCTCGAAGGGGATGCAGCGGCTGGACACGCCTGCCAGCTCCTTCATGGCGATCTCACAGGCCTCGTCGCCGCACCACATGGTTTTGGCAAAGCAGGTGTGCTGCTCCATGGCGGCCTTCACGTCCTCCACCGAGGTAAAGGCAAAGGTGTTGGCCTCCATCCGCTGTTTGGCGGACTGGTAGAGATTGTCGTGTACCTCGGCCAGCAGAGACTGGACCTTTTCCTCCATCTGCTCCAGGGGGACGAAGTACTTCTCCCCGGTGTCCCGCCGGGCGATGACGCACTGGTTCTTCTCCATGTCCTTGGGGCCGATCTCCACCCGGAGGGGGACCCCCTTCATCTCATACTCGGCATACTTCCAGCCGTTGGACTGGTCGGAGTCGTCGGTTTTCACCCGCAGGCCCAGGGCCTTGATGCGGTCCTGGAGGGCATAGGCGGCGTCCAGCACGCCGGGCTTGTGCTGGGCCACCGGGATGACGATGACCTGGATGGGGGCGACGGCGGGGGGCAGCACCAGGCCGTTGTCGTCCCCGTGGGTCATGATGATCGCCCCGATGAGCCGGGTAGAGGCGCCCCAGGAGGTCTGGAAGGGGTATTGCAGGGTGTTGTCCCGGCCGGCGAAGGTCACGTCATAGGCTCGGGAGAACTTGTCCCCGAAGTAGTGGCTGGTGCCGGACTGGAGGGCCTTGCCGTCCTTCATCATGGCCTCGATGGTGTAGGTGGCCTCTGCCCCGGCGAACTTCTCCTTGTCCGTCTTGCGGCCCTTGAGCACGGGCATGGCCAGGGCGTCCCGGCAGAAGTCGGCGTAGCAGTTGAGCTGCTGCTCCGTCTCCGCCTGGGCCTCCTCCGCCGTCTCGTGGATGGTGTGGCCCTCCTGCCACCAGAACTCCCGGGAGCGCAGGAAGGGGCGGGTGCTCTTCTCCCAGCGCACCACGGAGCACCACTGGTTGTACTTCATGGGCAGCTCCCGCCAGGAGTGGAGGGTGTGGGCCCAGTGGTCGCAGAACATGGTCTCAGAGGTGGGACGAATGGCCATCCGCTCCTCCAGCTGGTCGCTGCCGCCCATGGTGACCCAGGCGGCCTCCGGCGCAAAGCCCTCCACCAGCTCGCCCTCCTTTTTCAGCAGGCTCTCCGGGATGAGCACCGGCATGGCCACGTTCTCATGGCCGGTCTCCTTGAACTTGCCGTCCAGGATGCGGGTGATATTCTCCCAGATGGCGTAGCCGTAGGGCCGCAGGATCATAAAGCCCTTGACGCTGGCGTAGTCCACCAGCTCCGCCTTCAGGCAGATGTCGGTATACCACTGGGCGAAGTCCTCGCTCATGGAGGTAATCGCCTTCACCTGTTTCTGATTCTTAGCCATAGTCTCTTCTCCTCCGTATCTCGCCGCCGGTGGGCAGGAGACGACAATATTGGTAACATTAGCAGTTTATTTTAATCCAATGGCATTAAGACTGTCAAGAGGTTTGCGCTCCCCTGTCCCGGCTGTCACCGCACCTGGATTTGCCGGAACACCTGGCCGATCTTCTCGTTGATGGTCAGATTGGCGTACCGGTCATAGGGGGTGGGCTGGAGATTGATGAGCACCAGCCGCTTGCCCCGATAATAGTTGATGAGCCCCGCCGCCGGGTAGACCACCAGAGAGGTGCCCCCGACGATGAGCATATCCACCTTGCGGATGTGCTCGATGGAGCGGTACATCACCGTGTCGTCCAACGCCTCCTCGTAGAGCACCACGTCCGGCTTGATGACGCCGCCGCAGCTGCACCGGGGAATCCCTTGGCTCCCGGCCACCGCATCTACTCCGTAGAATTTGCCACAGTGCTCACAGTAGTTGCGCAGGACAGAGCCATGGAGCTCCAGCACCTCCCGGCTCCCCGCCTTCTGGTGGAGGCCGTCGATGTTCTGGGTGACCACCGCCTTCAGCTTGCCCGCCTGCTCCAGCTCGGCCAGCTTTTTATGGGCATCGTTGGGCTGGGCCTCCAAAGGGAGCATCTTATCTCGGTAGAAGCGGAAAAAGTCCTCCGGCCTGCGCTGAAAATAGGTGTGGCTCAAAATGGTCTCCGGCGGCTCGCTGTAGTGCTGATGATACAGGCCGTCTACGCTGCGGAAGTCGGGTACGCCGCTCTCGGTGGAGACTCCGGCCCCGCCGAAAAAGACCACATAGCGGCTCTCGTCCAGCCATTGCTGGAGCTGCCCGATCTGGCTGTCCCACTGTGCCATAATACATTCTCCTTTCCCTCCGCCCGCCGGGGCGGTGCTGACAGAATCTTACTATTTTATGAAAGTTGCCCAGTTAGGATTGACAAAACCGCCAATCCCATTTAAGATTATTATGAATCATTTTTCGACCACATTCAACCTTTCTTTTCGGAAATGGAGAAATTGCTATGAAAAAATGCCCTGTGTGCGGAGTGGAACACTCCGACATCGTTCCTGTCTGCTCCATTTGCGGCAGCCCCCTGACCGATGTAGTACCCATCCCCGACAGCGCCCCCGCCCCGGCGGAGAATGGCGTCACCCTGAGTGAAACCAGCCCGGAGGCTCCCAAGGCGGAGTCCGCCCAGGTGGAGGCCCCGAAGGCGGAGGCTCCCGCCAGCGAGCCTGCTCCCCAGGCCGAGGCCCAAAAGCCCGCCGATGTGTCCATGGCGGATATTCAGGCGGTGGTCTCCTCCGTCGTCTCCAGCACAGTGAAGTTCGACGAGCCCGTCTCCGGCGGCAAATCCGCTGAGGACAGCAAGCCTGCCGAGGATGACGAGCCCTTTGACGAGGACTCCCCCTTCGTGGTCAACGCCATGCGGGACCCCTCCGCCAAGAAGACTGCATCCGCCGCCGAGACGGAGACAAAATCCGCCGCCATAAAGAGCTTTGCCAGACGGCCCCGGCAGAGATCATCTGCTGCCAATACCGCCAGCAAACAGCAGCAGAAAAAGCCTGCCAGTTCCAGTGAGAGCCAGGCTAAGGACCCCACCGCCGGCATCGACACCACCGTCGTCGCCGCCGCCTCTGCCCAGAAGGTCTACGAGGCCAAGCACAACGCCGAGGCCGCCCGGGCCGCCCAGGAGAAGGGCAAGTCGGGGCAGACCGCCCAGGAGGGGGAGTTCAACTGGAGCGAGCGCAAGCACACCCGGGAGAAGTCCAAGACCTCTACCCCGGTGATCGCCGCCGTCTGCGCCCTGCTGGCTCTGCTCATCATCGCCATGGTGATGTTCCTGGGCTCTATGCTCACCGGGGAGGACAACTCTGACCAGGCCAATGGCGACAGCACCAGTCTGACCGACGAGGAGAGCGGCAACAGCGACGCCACTGCCGATGCGGATACGGACGCCGACTACGTCATCCCGGACACGGAGGACACGGAAAACACCGGCGATGAGACGGTTGACGCCACCGATGAGACAGAGGAAATGGTCGACGAAACCGGCGACATCACCGACGAGACTGGCGACACTACGGATGAAACCGGCGACACCACCGACGAGACCGGTAATGCCACCGACGAGACCGGCGACGACACCACTGACGAGACAGACGACGCCACAGCGGAGGAGACGGACGACACCACCGCCGAGCTGCCCGCCATCACCGAGGTCAACGAGACGGTCTACGCCACCGCCTCCGTCTACGTCCGGGATTATCCCAGCTCCGAGACCGGCAACATTATCAACGGTCTCTCCGTGGGGCAGTCGGTCACCCGTACCGGCACCACCGCCACCGGCTGGAGCCGGATCACCCTCAACGGCACCGATGGATATGTGTTCAGCAGCTACCTGTCCACCACCGCCGTCTCCACCGACGACGACGATGACGACAGCAGCTCCTCCACCACCGTCTACACCACCACGGGAGTCAATCTGCGCAGCGAGCCCAACGGCACCGTCATCGCCACTCTGGGCAGCGGCCAGGCGGTCACCCTGACCGGCGTGACCTCCGGCAACTGGACGCAGATCACAGTAAACGGGCTCACCGGCTATGTCTACACCAGCTACCTGTCCACCTCCGCCAGCAGCAGCTCTGACAGCAG
>JAJQEM010000014.1 GCA_021201635.1 Clostridiales bacterium
ATTCAATCGCTATGGATTTTTTAGGTGTTCAACTTCATTTTACAATCGACCTAAATTTTTTGAAAAAACAGTTGCATTTTTCCGGGAGAGATGATAGAATACATAATCGCACAGGATTCGTGTACAACTTGCTATTAGAGGAGGTGTTTGGTTTGCCGAATATTAAGTCTGCCAAGAAGCGTGTCAAGGTGAATGAGACCAAGGCCCTGCAGAACAAGGCCGCAAAGTCCGCCATGAAGACTTCCCTGAAAAAGTTTGATGTCGCCGTGGCCGATGGCAACCGCAGCGAGGCTGATAGCGCCTATAAAGCTGCCGTGAAGACTGTGGACAAGGCCGCCGCCAAGGGCCTGATCCACAAGAACAAGGCCGCAAACAAAAAGAGCCAGATGACTATCAAGCTGAATGCTATCCAGGGCTGATTGTGATAAACTGGTACTGCACCAAACCGTCTGCCAAAAGCAGACGGTTTTTTGGTGAACAGTGGGCATATACTGAAGGCATCACCGCCGGGAAGGGGGGAAGACACTTTGAGCAAGTGGAGAGATAAGACTGCGGTACAGTTCGGCATGGAGCTGGTGCATATTTATCTGGATAAGCGCATCTCCCGGGCCAGTGCGCAGCTGGCCTACTATATGTTGTTGAGCGTCTTTCCCGTGCTGATGATTATCTCCACCATCCTGGGTATGCTGCCCATCGAGAACTCTGACGCGCTCAACCGCATCCTTGCCGCCGTCCCCTCCACCATCGGCGCCATTCTGGAGGACTATCTGGCCTACGTGACGGAAAACCAGAGCGCCGCCCTTCTCAGCGGCGGCATTATCATGACCCTTACCGCCTCTTCGGCGACTTTCCGGGGGCTGATGGATATTTTCGGCGAGATCTTCGGCGAGCGGATCCGGGGCGGGGCCATGGGCGTGCTCTTCTCCATCCTCATGTCCCTGGGAATGCTCATCATGATCTACGGCGCACTGCTCATCGTGCTGCTAGGCGACTGGCTGCTGGATGTGGTTCGGGTGCTGCTGGACATCCCGGTGCTCCACTACGGCTGGCGGCTGATCCAGATCGTGATGCCCTTTGCCGCCATCTTCCTGTTCCTGTCCCTGGTCTACCGAATCACCGCCCGCACCCCCCGGCACAAGCGAACCATCTGCCCCGGGGCCCTGCTGACCTCGGTGATCCTGGTGGTGGCTACCAGTATCTTCTCTCAGTTCATCACCTCCTCCAGCCGATACGCCACCGTATATGGCTCCCTGGCATCGGTCATCATCCTGCTGGTCTGGCTGTTTCTGTGCAGCAACATCGTCATCATGGGCAACGTGTTCAACTTCGTCTGGGCCAACTTTGAGGACAAGTACGGCACCGGAAAGTTGCCCCATCTCAATCTCTCCAAAAAGGGAAAGTGATAAAGCCTCCCCGAACAGGAAAAACGGTCCCCGTGTGCTGTTGCACGGGGGCCGGTTTTTATGCTTTGCTTTGCGTCATTGAGTATCGGCGGCGACGGCCTCCTCCGCCGTCTCCGCATCGTCCTCCGAAACGGTCACGCCCTGGGCGGCAAAGTAGGCGTCGATGCCGTCGGCGATGCCGGTGGCGATCTTCTCCTGGTACTCGTCGGTGGCCATGAGCTGGTCCTCGGTGGGGTTAGTCATGTAGCCCACCTCCACGATGGTCACCGGCACCTGACACCAGTTGATGCCGGTCATGGTGTCCGTCTCCCAGACGTACTCCTTTTTGCAGCCGGTGGCGGCCACCAGGGCATCCAGCACCGCCTCGGACAGGGCCCGGGACTGCTCATAGAGGTCGCCGTTGTAGGGATTGGAGGCAGTCTGGCAGATGGTCATGGCCCCGTTGGCAGAGCTGTTCTCCGAGCCGTTGGCGTGTACCCGGATAAAGGCGTCCGCCCCTGCCTCGTTGGCGATCTGGCTTCGCTCGGCGTTGCTGATGTCCACGTCGTTCTCCGTCCGCACCATCAGCACCTCATAGCCCCGGCTCTCCAGCTCGGTCTGGAGCTTCAGGGAGATCTCCAGCGTCAGCTCATACTCATACAGGCCGGTGGTGGTCCCGTGGGTGCCTCCGGCCACCTTTGCCTTGGTGGTGGAGGAGCCGGGGCCGATGGGCTCTTTGTCCGTGTTGGCCTTGCTCTGGTGCCCGGCGTCGATGCAGATCAGGATGGCGTCCGTCTCCTCCGCGCCGGTCTCCGTCTCGACCTCGGCGTCGGGCTCGTCCTCCTCCGGGACGGCCACATCGTCCTGGTCGGCAGCTTCCTCTGCGGCCTGGGCCGCCTCCTGAGCGGCCTGGTCCGCCTGCTCCCGGGCGGCGTCCTCTGCCGAGACCGCTTCGTCGTTGTCGGCGTTCGCCTCATCGGCGGCGGAGGCCGACACCTCGGCGGTCTGCCCCTGGTCGCTGTCTCCCTGCCCGCAGCCGCTGCACACCAGCAGCAATACAAGCAGCAGAATCAGTACTTTTCTCATATCAGATCCTCTCCCTCTGAGCCGGAACGGTTTTCTGGACGCATTATACCATTTTTTGCCCCGAAGGGCAATCCGTCCTCTGCGCCAGACAGAACAAAGAGAAAAGACACACAGTTTCTGAATAACTTTTCAGGAAAAACGGCTATGTTTCTGAACAATGATGAATTTTCCCAGAAAAAGCGAAAAAAGACGGGGAGAACTCCTTGCAAATTCTTCCTGAAACCGCTATACTGTTACTATCTCACCCATCGCCCTGCAGGAGACAGGGGGAGAAACGGAGGCCACCCATGTATTTCGACACCCATGCCCATTATGACAGCGGCGCATTCCGCTCTGACCGGGAGACGCTGCTGGCCTCTCTGCCGGAGGCGGGGGTGGAGCTGGTGTTGAACCCTGGCTGTGAGCTGGAGAGCTCTCAGGCGGCGGTGTCCTATGCCCATACCTGGCCCCATGTCTACGCTGCTGTGGGCTTCCATCCCTCTGATATTGAAAAGCTCACCGACGACAGCCTGGAGGCCATCCGCACCCTGGCCGCCGATCCCAAGGTCAGGGCCATCGGCGAGGTAGGGCTGGACTACTACTGGGAGGACTATGCTGACCATGAGACCCAAAGGGCGGGCCTGGCCCGGCAGATGGCCCTGGCGGAGGAGCTGGGTCTTCCTGTTATCTTCCACGACCGGGAGGCCCATGGGGACGCCATGGAGATGGTTCGGGCCTTTCCCAACGTCCGGGGCGTCTTTCACTGCTACTCCGGCAGCGTGGAGCAGGCCAGGGAGCTGATCGACCGGGGCTGGATGATCTCCTTTACCGGGTCGCTCACCTTCCCCAACGCCAAACGTCCCCCGGAGGTGGCGGCGGCCATCCCGCTGGAGCATATCATGATCGAGACCGACTCTCCCTACATGACTCCCTATCCCCGCCAGCCGGAGGACAGGAAGCATCGGCGAAATTCCTCCCTTCGGGTGTATCAGGTGGCCCAGCGGCTGGCTGAGATCAAGGGACTGCCTCTGGAGGAGGTCGCCCGGATCACCACCGAGAACGGGAAACGGTTCTTCCGCATTGACGGGCCGTCTCTGTGACCGGAAGCAAAAAAAGTAAGGTGTGAACCATTGACCATCACCTATGTCTATGGAGACAATCTCTATGTGAACTCCACCAACCGCTGTGACTGCGCCTGTGCCTTTTGCCTGCGCACCACCGGAGACCGGGTAGGGGACTCCGGCCCGCTCTGGCTGGAGCGGGAGCCGACCCGGGAGGAGATTTTGGCGGACATTCGCCGCCGGGATCTGAGCCAATACCGGGAGCTGGTCTTTTGCGGATACGGAGAGCCCACCTATCGCCTGGAGGACATCCTATGGGTGGCGGAGCAGGTGAAGGGATATTCCCCCATCCCCATCCGCATGGACACCAACGGCCACAGCGACCTCATCCACGGCAGACCCACCGCCCACCTGTTTGCCGGAAAATTCGACATCCTGTCCATCTCCCTGAACCGGGCCACTCCGGCGGCCTATCAGGAGACCTGCCGCTCCCGCTATGGGGAGGCCAGCTTCCAGGCGATGCTGGACTTTACCCGTGAGGCGGTTCGATATGTTCCTAAAGTAATCATGACGGTGGTGGACACCATCCCATCTGAGGAGATCGAGGCCTGTCGGCAGATCTGCGAAGAATTGGGTGCGGTCTACCGTGTGCGTACCTATTCTACCCAATGGTAGTAGAAAAGAAAAAGGTCGATTGTAAAATGAAGTTGAACACCTAAAAAATCCATAGCGATT
>JAJQEM010000021.1 GCA_021201635.1 Clostridiales bacterium
ACGGCACACGATCTGTCTGGCTGTGTCGTTGGCTCGGAGATGTGTTTATTAGACAGGTGGGGGACGTCCGGGGCGCAGGGGAAGCACTGACTCTCCAGGCAGAAGCCCTGGCGGTTGCCGTAGGTCGCCCCGCCCTTGCCGGGTCGGGGGCCGTCAGGGGAGATGTAGTTGCCGGAATAGAGCTGGGTGCCGGGCTGGGTGGTGTAATAGGTCATGCGGATGCCGGTTTTGTTGCTCCAGGCAGTGGCGGCGGGCCGCTCCATAGAGGGCTCGTCCAGCACCATGTTCAGGTCGTAGCCGGAGCCGTAGGCCAGCATGGGATGGTCGCCGCCGATGTCCCGGCCAATGGTCTTGGGGGTGCGGAAGTCGAAGGGGGTGCCCTCCACCGGCAAAATCTCCCCAGTGAGCAGGCTGGCGCTGTCGCAGGCAGTATAGCGGGAGGCGTTCATCTGCAGCACCGTGTCCAGGATGTCCCCGGTATCGTGACCCGCCAGGTTGAAGTAGACGTGGTTGGTCAGGTTGACGATGGTGGCCCGGTCAGTGGTCGCCTGATAGTCCAGCAGGAGCCGGTTGTCCTCCGTCAGGGTGTAGCGGTAGCGGACGGAGAGAGTGCCGGGATACCCCTCCTCCCCGTCAGGGCTGAGGAAGGAGAAGGTCAGGGTGTTCCCTTCCATCTCCCCGTCGAACACCCGGAAGCAGTAGCTGCCGTGGAGGTGGTTGGGGCCCTCGTTGGCCTGGAGCTGGTAGGTCGTCCCGTCCAGGACAAACCGGGCGTCCCGGAGCCGGTTGGCGAACCGGCCCACCAGGTTGCCGAAGAAGCAGCCGTCCGCCTCATATTCCGGCACGGAGTCATAGCCCAGGGCCACGTCCACCAGCTTCCCCGTCCGGTCGGGGACACGGATGGCCTGAATGGCGGCGGCGTAGGAGAGGACGGACACCTCCATCCCGTTGCCGTTGGTCATCTGATAGCGGTACACCTTCTGTCCGTCCCGGGTGTAGCCAAAAAACGTCTTTGTGATCGACATGACGCAGACCTCCTGTCTGTTGGGAAAAGCGCCGGGGCACACCGTCTCTCCCCGGCTTGCGGGTTTATTTATTTACGAAGTCCTTTGCCACCTCGACGATGTGCTCGGCGGAGAGGCCAAACTGCTTGAGCAGGGCGGCGGCGGGTCCGGAGTGTCCGAATTCGTCGTTGACGCCGATGCGCCTGACCGGGGTGGGAAGCTGCTCGCTGAGCAGGCTGCACACCGCCTCCCCCAGACCGCCGATGATGGAGTGCTCCTCACAGGTGATGACCCGGCCACACTCCTTCGCCGCCTTGAGGACGATCTCCTCGTCCAGGGGCTTGATGGTACAGATGTTAATGACCCGGGCGGAGATGCCGCTCTCGGCCAGCGTTTTCGCCGCCTCCAGGGCCTCGGCCACCAGGATACCAGTGGCGATGATGGCCACGTCGCTGCCCTCAGTGAGCTGCTCCCCCTTGCCGATCTCAAAGTGGAAGTTCTCGTCGTGGAACACCGGGCAGGCTGCCCGGCCAAAGCGCATATACACCGGTCCCTTGTGCGCATAGGCAGCCTTCACGCAGGCCCGGGCCTCCACGTCGTCGGCGGGGCTCATGACCACCATGCCGGGGATGGTGCGCATCAGGGCGAAGTCCTCGCAGCACTGGTGGGAGGCCCCGTCCTCGCCCACGGAGATGCCGCCGTGGGTGGCACCGATCTTCACGTTCAGGTGGGGATAGCCGATGCTGTTGCGCACCTGCTCAAAGGCCCGCCCGGCGGCAAACATGGCGAAGGAGGAGGCAAAGGGCACCAGTCCGGTGGTGGCAAGGCCCGCCGCCACGCAGATCATATTGGCCTCTGCGATGCCGCAGTCGATGTGACGGTCGGGGAACGCCTTTTTGAACACGCCGGTCTTGGTAGCCCCCGCCAGGTCGGCGTCCAGCACCACCAGGTCCTCATGCTCGGCCCCTAGCTCCTTCAGGGCGTTGCCGTAGCTCTCCCGGGTGGCGATTTTTTTCACGTCTGCCATCTCAGTTCGCCTCCACTTCTGCCAGCTGAGCACTCAGCTCGTCCATGGCGATGCGGTACTCCTCGTCGTTGGGGGCCTTGCCGTGCCAGCCCACCTGGTTCTCCATGTAGCTGACCCCTTTGCCCTTTGTAGTCTTCATGACGATGGCGGAGGGCTTCCCCTTCGTCTCTCTGGCGACGTTGAAGGCGGCCTCCAGCTGGTCAAAGTCGTGGCCGTCCACCTCCTGCACCTGATAGCCGAAGGCCTGGAGCTTTTCTACAATGGGATAGGGGCTCATGACGTCGGAGACCTTGCCGTCGATCTGGAGGTTGTTGTTGTCGATGATGACGCACAGGTTGTCCAGCTTGTAGTGGGCGCCGAACATCAGCGCTTCCCAGACCTGGCCCTCCTGAATTTCGCCGTCACCCAGCAGGGTATACACCCGGAAGTCCTTGCCCTGGAGCTTGGCGCCCTTGGCCATACCCATGGCCACGGAGATGCCCTGGCCCAGAGAGCCGGTGGACATATCCACGCCGGGGACGGTGTGCATATTGGGGTGGCCCTGGAGGTAGCTGTCGATGTGCCGCAGGGTGGGGAGATCCTCCACCGGGAAGAAGCCCCGGTTGGCCAGGGCCGCATACAGCCCGGGGGCAGTGTGGCCCTTAGAGAGGACGAACCGATCCCGTCCGTCCGCCTTGGGGTCCGCCGGGTCGATATTCATCTCCTTAAAGTAGAGATAGGTGAACACATCCGCCGCAGACAGGCTCCCGCCAGGGTGGCCCGCCTTTGCGCCGTGGGTGGACTCGATCACGCCCATCCGCACCCTGCAGGCGACGGCAGTAAGCCGCTTCTTTTCCTCTGAGGTCATTCCTTCACGCTCCTTGATCGGAATCATTTGTCAGTTTTTGTCATAATACCCCGTCATTTTCGGGAATGCTGGTCACATTATACACAAAGGATTCCCCCGGTGCAAGGGGGCACACCGGGGGAATCGGAGAAATCGCAAAATCTGCATCGGGCGAGGACAACATTGTCCGCCTGTGTTTAAATCTGGGAGATGAACTGGTTGACGAAGCACAGGGCAGCGCCCACGCAGGTGGACCAGTAGCCGTAGCTGGAGACGGTGCAGTAGCTGCCGTCGGTCTCGAAGCAGGAGAGCTTCTGGAGCCGCTGGCGCAGGTCATACAGATAGGGGCCGATATAGCCGCCCAGCAGACCGCCCAGCACCGTCTGGCAGTCCAGGACCATGTGGATGTTGTTGATGCCGATGGCCAGGTGATCCAAATAGTCCTTCCACAGCTTCTGGTACTCCTCGTTGCCATTCTGGAGCCCCTCGAAGAAGGCCTCGATGGAGATGCCCAGGTCCTCGGAGATACGGTTGGTGGAGCAGTATGCCTCCAGACAGCCCTTCTGACCACAGCCGCACTGACGGCCTCCTGGGACGATGGTCATGTGACCGAACTCGCCGCCGTGGAGGGTGCTGCCGTGATAGGTGTCCCCGCCCAAGAGCATGGCCCCGCCAATGCCCCGGTGGAGGAACAGATAGACCATGTTCTTCTTCTCCGGATTGACCCACCAGGTGGCCAGGCCACCGGCGTTGGCGTCGTTCTCAAACTGCACCGGATAGGGGATACGGCTGGCGATCCGGTTCAGATCCAGCTCGCTCACCGGCTGCATGGGGGACATCCCGGCGACCCCCTTCTCCATGTCCGGAATGCCGCAGACGGCGATGCCCACACCCAGAAGGCGGTTGGTGTCGATGCTGTTGGTGCGGATAAAGTCCTCGATGGCCTGGGCCAGGAAATCGGCGTAGTCGTCGTCGTTGGCCAGAGGCTTGGTCACCCGCTGGCTGCACAGCAGCTGGGCGCGGATGTTGATGCAGGCCAGATGGATCCGCTGATGGCCGATATACACGCCGATGGCCAGACGGACATTGTTGGACACGCCAATGGCCCGGGGCTTCCGTCCCCCGGCGGAATCAAATGTGCCCTGGAACTCCAGCAGATCGGCCTCCTGAAGCTCCTTCAGATTTTGGCCCACAGTGGGCAAGCTCAGAGACAGGGCCTGGGCAATATCCTGCTTGGTAACGGGGTGCCCGGCGGAATAGATATACCGGAACACACGATTGCGGTTCTGCCGCCGCAGCTCGGCAGTGTTGTAGGCCGCCATAACTCTTTACTCCTTTACCGAACTTTTGGAAAAGTGATTCAACTTCATTTTCATTTTATC
>JAJQEM010000159.1 GCA_021201635.1 Clostridiales bacterium
GGCTTCGGGGGACGGGGTCCCTCCGGGTGACCAATGGGATGGGCGATTTGCATGGGAACGGCTCCTTTCTCTTCTCCTTCTGTTGAGTTCTCGAAATGAGTAGCACTCTTTTTCGGACAACGGAATCTCCGGTCACTTCAGGGAATGATAATGCTTAGTCTGTTCTTCTCTTCCAGGGCATTCTCCACAATCCCAGCGGCCTCCTCCGGGGACACCGTCACCTGCTCCCCTTTGTTCAAGTCCTTGAGGGAGACGACGCCGTTGCTTTCCTCGTCTTCCCCCAGAAACAGGGCGAAGGGGATGCCCAGCTTGGCGGCGTAGGCGATTTTTGCCTTGAATTTCTTCTGCTCAGTGTAGATTTGCGTGCGGATGCCCTTTGCCCGCAGTCCGGTGGCTACCGAGATGGCGTAGCCCTGCTGGGCGGGGGACATGGGGATAACCAGCACGTCCGCTGGGGCGGTGGGGACGTTGGGGTTGAGCAGCTTCTGCTCGTTGAGAACGTAGAACAGCCGGGTCAGGCCGATGGAGATGCCCACGCCGGGGAGCTTTTTGTCGGTGTAATACTCCGCCAGGTTGTCGTACCGTCCGCCGGAGCAGATGGAGCCCACCTCCGGGTGATCCAGCATGGTGGTCTCGTAGACGGTGCCGGTGTAATAGTCCAGGCCACGGGCGATGGTCAGGTCCACGGCAAAATGGCTCTGAGGCACGCCGAAGGCGGAGAGATACCGCACCACGGTTTTCAGCTCCTCCAGGCCCTGGTCAAACAGGGGATCCCGGCCTGCGTAGCCCTCCAGGGCGTCGATCACCTGGTCGCTGTCCCCCTTGATGGCAATAAAGGAGAGAATCTCGTCGGCGCTCTCCGGAGAGAGGCCCAGATCGTCGGTCAAAATCTCCCGGACGGCCTGGGGGCCGATCTTATCCAGCTTGTCCACCGTGCGCATAATTTCCCCGGACTGATCCGTCAGGCCCAGCATGGCGTAGAAGCCGTTCAGAATTTTCCGGTTGTTCACCCGGATCTGGAACCGATTCAGCCCCAGGGCGATAAAGGTCTGGTAGATGATGGCGGGGATTTCCGCCTCGTTGACGATGTCCAGCTGTCCGTCGCCGATGATGTCGATGTCCGCCTGGTAGAACTCCCGGAACCGGCCCCGCTGGGCCCGCTCTCCCCGGTAGACCTTGCCGATCTGATACCGGCGGAAGGGGAAGGAGAGCTGACCGTAGTTCATGGCCACATATTTCGCCAGGGGAACGGTCAGGTCAAACCGTAGGGCCAGGCTGGCGTCCCTGTCGCTTTTCATGTTGTAGTTGGAGACGGAGTAAATCTGCTTTTCCGTCTCCCCGCCGCCCTTGGCCAGCAGCACCTCCGACGCATCGATGATGGGGGTGTCCAGAGGGGTGAAGCCGTAGAGGGAATAGGTGCGGCGAAGGGTCTCCATCATCCGCTCCATCTGCTGCTGGGGGGCGGGGAGAAGCTCCATAAAGCCGGAGAGGGTCCGGGGTTTCAGCTTTGCCATGAGAGGTCGTCCTTTCGTGGATGGATATGGGGCAGCGTTGTCCGCTGTCTGCGGCAAAATCGCCCGGACTGCTCCGGGCGAAAAGGGCATAGTGAGAGCGCAGAGGGGAATCAGAGGATGATCTTCTTTTTCTGGGGACGGATAATATCCCGCCAGTCCAGGTCGCCCCGGGCCAGGCCGTGGATGAGCATCTCCGCCGTGGCGATGTTGGTGGCGATGGGGATATTGTTGATATCGCACAGGTGGCAGATATACCGGAGGTCGTCCTCATAGGCGTCGTTTTTCGGGCCGGTGAAAAAGAGCACCATGTCGATCTCGTCATAGGAGATGCGTGCGCCGATCTGCTGACAGCCGCCGTGGTCGTGGGGCAGCAGGAGCTGGATGTCCAGACCGGTGGCCTCAGCCACCATGCGGCCCGTAGTGTGGGTGGCGCAGACGTTGTGCTTGGACAGAATACCGCAATAGGCGATGCAGAACTGAACCATCAGCTCCCGGCGGTTTTCATCACTCATCAGTGCTATATTCATACGTTCCTCCTCTGTACGCCGTGGGCGGTCAGATGCGCATGGGCGGCACCCGCTGCCCCAGCAGACGTTTTGAGATATTGGAATAGGCCCTGGCTGCGCCGTTTTTGCTGTACAGGGGCAGGGGAGTGCCCTGGCTGGCGGCCAGCGTGACCTTTGGATCTTCGGGGATAATGCCGATCAGCGGCAGGCCCAAGGCGTCCATGGCATCGTCCACATTGGTGTGGGTCTTGCGGAGAAAGCGGCGGGTGATCCGGTTCACCACCAGGTGAATGGGAATCTGCCGCTCCCGGAGGAGCCGGACGGCGGACTGGGCAGAGCGAAGGGAGGCGGGGTCGGTGGTGGAGACCACGACAGCCCGGTCAGCGGCGCAGATTGCGAGCTGGAAGCCGGAGCCGATGCCCGCAGGACAGTCGATCAGGCAGAGGTCGTAACTCTGCTTTGCCTGCTCCAGCAGGGCGGTCATGCCCGTCTGGGACAGGGATTCCTTTGGCAGGGTGATGGAGGCGGGGAGCAGAGACAGGTTGGGGAGCTTCGGATGGACGGCGGCGGCCCGTTCCAGGGAGCAGCGCCCCTGGAGCACGTCGGTGACGTCCATCATGGCGACGTCGCTCATTCCCAGAGAGAGATCCAGATTGCGCAGACCGATGTCCATATCGATACCCAGCACCCGCTTGCCCATAGAGGCCAGGCAGGAGGCTACGCCGGCGGTCAACGAAGATTTCCCCGTTCCGCCCTTTCCGGATGTGACGACGATCGCAGTGCCCATAATAACCTCCATACAATGGAATTATAACACAGTGGAAAAGGGAGTTTCAAGAACTTTATGTGACAAAAGGGTGTCAGAGCGGTGACTTTTTTATCTGAGCGAACCGGCGGGGGTATTTTGCAGGGGTGGGACGTGTCTTTTCCACCCGCACAACGGAATGAATGACCTCCGTCTCCGGGATGGTATAGACGTAGTCCTGCCGGAGCTGTCCCCCCAGAATGGAGATGCACCGCCCGGCGGCATTTTTCTCCTCCCGGCAGTCCGGCCCCTTCATGGCGAGAAACATCCCGCCGGGCCGGAGAAAGGGGAGACACAGCTCGCACAGCGTCCCCAGGTCGGCCACCGCCCGGGAGGTGACGATGTCAAACTGCTCCCGAAACGTCTCTGTCCGAGCCAGCTCCTCCGCCCGGCCATGGATGGCGGTCACGTCGCCCACCCCCAGCTCCGGGGCGATCTGCTGGAGCCAGGAGATGCGCTTACCCAGGCTGTCCAGCAGGGTGAGAGAGATGGTGGGCTCCACCAGCCGGAGCACCAGGCCGGGAAAGCCTGCGCCGGTGCCCACGTCCAGCACCCGCTTGCCTGTGAAATCCGCAGCGTGGAGCAGGGCGGCGGAGTCGACCATATGGAGCCGGGCCACCTGCTCCGGGTCGGTGATGGCGGTGAGATTCATGTACCGGTTCTGTTCCAGCAGCAGGGCGGTGTACCGCTCCAGCTGGGGAACGGAGTCGGTTGGGAGAGACAGGGCCTTCAGGCCCCGGGTGAGAATGTCTTTCATGGGCGGCTCCTTGACGGAAAATAAAGAATTGGAAGAAAATGGAAAATCAGAGCGTCTCACAGGTCGCCAAAGGCCGAACAGGGGAGATTGCCCGTGTCCGGCCTGTGACGGCGCTGTGAAGTTGCAGTGGATTAGGGCTCAAAGGCCCAGAGCAGTGGCCACCTGGTGGATGCCCAGCACCAGCATGAGCAGAGCAGCGACGGCGCAGCCAATGCCCAGCAGCAGATAAATCACCGGATTGCCCGGGCCGTCTGCGTGGATGGCCTTCCACCGGTTGTTGAAGCACTGGGCGGCCATCCCTCCGCAGAGGGGAAAGAGCATAATGCCGGTGATGCCACTTATAAGGGTAGTGGTGGCGATCCAGTAGGTGGACAGGAGGACGATGATGACCATGTAGACCACGCCCACCATGGCCCAGATCCGTTTATTTTCCATTCTGCTCCTGCTGCTTGAGCAGATCCCGGATCTCGGTCAGCAGCTCCTCGGTGGTGGGGCCGGCAGGGGCTTCGGGGGCAGGCTCCTCCTCCTTCTTGGGGGTGAGCTTGTTGACCACCTTGACGATCCAGAACACCACAAAGGCGGTGATGAGGAAGGTGA
>JAJQEM010000088.1 GCA_021201635.1 Clostridiales bacterium
TTCAATCGCTATGGATTTTTTAGGTGTTCAACTTCATTTTACAATCGACCTTCTGTTTTTTCTTATGGGGCACATCATTTTAGCACGTTCATTTTTTACCCCAAAATCATACTCCCTCGGACGAGAAGACCAGTCTCGTCCGGGGGAGTATTTTTACATCTTTGTTGTATCGTCAGGGAACGCTCACAGCGCCAGAGAGCCCATGGGGTCCCAGGGCTCCAGCTCGATGGGGTCGGCGTTGTAGGCGGAGAGCTGCTCGTCGGTGAGGTACTTTTTGTTGACTACGACCTGGTACATATACTCGTCGAACCACCGGTCGGTCATGACGTAATAGCCGCCCTTGCCCGGGTCCTTGCCCCAGCTGTTTTCCACCCGCCAGCGGTTGGGCTGGCCGTTCTCGTCCAGGTTGACCCCCTGGAACACCATGGCGTGGGTCATCAGGCTCTGGCCGTAGTCCAGCCGCTCCCCCTTGGTCATGGTGAACCGGGTGTCCAGCAGGTCCTCCAGGCCGTAGACATCCAGGTCCAGGATGCCGTCAGAGCGCTCGGAGCGCTTGCCCACGTCGCAGCCGAACCACACCGGCTCCCCGTCCTTCAGCTGGGCGATGGCGGCCTTTTTCAGCTCGCCGATCTCCAGGTTCAGATAGCGGACGGGCTTGCCCTCCTTCACATTGCCCAGGAAGCGGACGGTGTAGCTGCACCCAAAGGGCTTGTCGGCGGTGGGGGCGTTGATGAGGCTCACATAGTCGTCCAGCACCAGGCCCACGTATTTGGCGTAAAAGCTCTGAGGGGTCAGTCCGGTCTCCCGGTGGAAAGCGTTGTCCGTGTCCCGGTACTCGAAGTCAAAGCGCTTGGGGGGCTTTCCCAAGCAGATGCACAGCAGACGGTAGATCTCCTCCAGCATGCCCTCCTTCTCTCCCCGGAGGTCAGCCAGGTCCGCCCCGGCGGCGTAGTGCTTTCTCAGGATGCAGGCGTCCTCCCGGAGCTTCTCGGTGAGATAGGCGTCCATCTCCCGGCTGCCGGAGGAGGCCACGGACTCGGGATAGGCAGTCTTGGGCACTACACCGTACTTGCGCACCAGATTGCACAGCATATCCCACTGTCCCCCGTCCCCTACCGGGGCCTGGAGCAGGAAGGAGACCAGCCGCCCGCTGGCAGGCTCGTCCAGGGTCTCCAGAACGTTCTCCAGGAAATAGTTGGACTTCTCCAGCTTGTCGTAGAAGAACAGATAGGCCTGGGACAGCTCGAAGTCCCGGCTCAGCTTGTACTTCCGGATGACCTCAAAGCGCATGGTGTTCAGGGCGGCGAACATCCAGCACCGTCCGCTCTGCTTCTGGTTGGTGATGTCCCCCTGGTTCAGAGAGACGGAGAAGGTATGGACGTCCCGCTGGGCGGCCTCCCGCCGCTTGGCGGATTTGGTCAGGCCGTTTTCGGTGACGGCGTTCATGGCCACCCGGTTGGCCCGCTGGGCGTCGAACCGGGCCTCGAACTGCTCCAGAGACGCCAGGGTGATGCTGCTGTTGGTTTCCATCTGTGGTTCCTCCTGTTTCTTTTGTTGGGGGCGAAGCATTAGCAACCGCTAACTTTCTTGTCAGAAAAGATGCCCCAGAGCTGCCCCCGCTGCATTGGCACTATTCTACTCCATCCGGCGGCCTGCGTCAAGTATCCGGGGCGGGGCGGGATGCACCGGCCCCCTGCCCATCACCTCCCCTGAAAGGGCGTAAGTGCCGCAAAGCGGTAGAGGGGGACCGGCGCAAGCCGGTGGAGGGGTGCGGCAGGCACCTGCAACAAGAAAGGCACTCGGGCGAATTCGCTGGAGAGTTAGTGCGAATTCGCGGTCAGCATTCAGCGTGTTGGTAGTGCGTGCCGCAACCCCTCAGTCTGGCCTTGCGGCCAGCCAGCTCCCCTTTCAGGGGAGCCAAAGGGGGTGCGTCGCCCTCTACCTCCCCTGAAAGGGCGTAAGTGCCGCCGTAGGCGGTAGAGGGGGACCGGCGCAAACCGGTGGAGGGGTGCGGTAGGCACCTACAACAAGAAAGGCACTCGGGCGAATTCGTTGGGAGTCGGTACGAATTCGCAGTCAGCTTTCAGCGTGTTGATAGTGCGTGCTGCAACCCCTCAGTCTGGCCTTACGGCCAGCCAGCTCCCCTTTCAGGGGAGCCAAAGGGGTGCGTCGCCCTTTCAGGGGAGCCAAGGAAGGCTGCTGCGTTTTCCGCTCCCCACCCCACAAACCCGCTGCCTCATCTGTGAAAAAAATCACAAAACCGCCGGAAAAAGATTGACAATCCTCTCTCGCTGAGATATTCTTTAAGCAGGACGAGAGACAGCCGATTTGCGGGGATTGAAACCGGGGATCAGGCGTCTTTCCTGCTTATTGTGTTGAAAAAGTTAGCAATGGCTACCTACATCGGGCCGGTGAGACGGCCCAGACTGCAAGGAGGAATCGCTGATGAGAGGCGTAGAGACCAAGGTTCAGGGCATCCGGCATCAGATCTTCCGTGAGGTCGCACGGATGGCATACGAGGACGACGCCCCCTCCGACATCATCGAGGAGCTGCCCTACAAGATCATTCCCGGGGAGACCGGAACCTACCGGAACAACGTGTTCCTGGAGCGGGCCATCGTGGGTGAGCGGCTTCGCCTGGCCATGGGTATGCCCAGCCGGAGCGCGGCGGCCCATGCCCCTGTGTCCCAGGGCATCGAGGAGGCGGACAAGGCGGAGACCTATTACACCCCTCCCCTGATCAACGTCATCAAGTTTGCCTGCAACGCCTGCCCGGAGAAGCGGGTCTATGTCACCGACGGCTGCCAGGGCTGCCTGTCCCACCCCTGCGAGGAGGTCTGCCCCAAGAAGGCGGTCCACCTGGAGAAGTTCAACGGACGCTCGGTCATCGACCAGGACAAGTGCATCAAGTGCGGACGCTGTGTGGAGGCCTGCTCCTACAACGCCATCATCATCCAGGAGCGGCCCTGCGCCGCCGCCTGCGGCATGGACGCCATCAGCTCGGATGAAAACGGCAAGGCGGACATCGACTACGACAAGTGCGTCTCCTGCGGCCAGTGCCTGGTGAACTGCCCCTTTGGCGCCATCTCCGACAAGTCCCAGATCTATCAGCTGGGCCGTGCCCTCCGGAACGGAGAGGAGGTCTATGCCGCCGTGGCCCCCGCCTTTGTGGGCCAGTTCGGCCCCAAGGCCACCGTGGGCAAGCTCCGCTCCGCATTCAAGGATCTGGGCTTTGCCGACATGGTGGAGGTCGCCATCGGCGCAGACCTGTGCGCCGTCCAGGAGGCGGAGGACTTCGTCCGGGAGGCGCCGGAGGAGCTGCCCTTTATGGGTACCTCCTGCTGCCCCGCCTGGTCCGTCATGGCAAAGAAGCAGTTCCCCCAGCAGGCCAAGTGCATCTCCATGGCCCTGACCCCCATGACCCTGACCGCCCGCTACATCAAGAGCAAAAAGCCCGGGGTGAAGGTGGCTTTCTTCGGCCCCTGCGCCGCCAAGAAGCTGGAGGCCATGCGCCGCACCGTCCGCAGCGAGGTGGACTTCGTCCTCACCTTTGAGGAGCTGGACGGCATCTTCGACGCCAAGGGCATCGACCCGGAGACCATGCCGGAGGACACCTCCGAGACGCTGGAGCCCACCCGGGACGGGCGGAACTTCGCCGTCTCCGGCGGCGTGGCCGCCTCGGTGGTCAACGTCATCCAGTCCCGGTATCCGGACAGAGAGGTGAAGGTCACCAGCGCCGAGGGCCTGCGGGACTGCCGGAAGATGATGATGCTGGCCAAGGCCGGAAAGTACAACGGCTATCTGCTGGAGGGCATGGCCTGCCCCGGCGGCTGCGTGGCCGGTGCCGGCACTATGCAGCCCATCCACAAGAGCCAGACCGCCGTGAACCAGTTTGCCAACAAGGCGAAGGAAAAGGTCTGCACCGAGCCGGAGTACATCGTGGAGCTGGACAACCTGATCTATTGATCTGCCAGAAACCAAGGCAGCCCATCCCCGGAAAAACGGATGGGCTGCGGAGGTTTCAGAGGTTGTTTGACAGGGTGACCGGCTTTTGTGAAGGGAGGTTGTTGTGATGGGATTCAAAATAAAAAAAGAGGTCGATTGTAAAATGAAGTTGAACACCTAAAAAATCCATAGCGATT
>JAJQEM010000072.1 GCA_021201635.1 Clostridiales bacterium
CCTCGTCGGGGTCACAGTTGGTGTCCACGATGGCGACCACGGGGATGCCCAGCTTCCGGGCCTCGGCGATGGCGTTGTGCTCCTTCCGGGGATCCACCACGAAGATGGCACCGGGCAGATTCTTCATCTCCTTGACGCCGCCCAGGTACTTCTCCAGCTTCTCCATCTCGTGAATCAGCTTGATGACCTCCTTCTTGGGGAGCATATCAAAGGTGCCGTCCTCCTGCATCTTCTTCAGCTGAGCCAGACGGTCCACACGGGTACGCATGGTCTTGAAGTTGGTCAGCATGCCGCCCAGCCAGCGGGAGTTCACATAGAACATACCGCAGCGGCCGGACTCCTCACGGATGGCGTCCTGAGCCTGCTTCTTGGTGCCCACAAAGAGAACGGTCTTGCCCTCGGCGGCGATGTCCTTCACGAAGGAGTAGGCCTCCTCCAGCTTCTTTACCGTCTTCTGCAGGTCGATGATATAGATGCCGTTGCGCTCGGTGTAAATGTAAGCGGCCATCTTGGGGTTCCACCGACGGGTCTGGTGGCCGAAGTGAACGCCGGCCTCCAGGAGCTGTTTCATAGATACGACTGCCATGGATTGATTCCTCCTAAAAAATTTGTTGATCCCTCCACCGGGTTCATCCTCTGCGTCCACCGCATGCGGCAACAGGGCGCAAAATCCCCCTGGTGTGCGTAATCCTGAGTTACTATACTATAAAGTGTTCCCATTTGCAAGGGTTTTTTCCGGATTTTTCAAAATAATTTCGGTATTCGTCACCCCAGCACCCTCCGGGCGATCTCCACGCTCTCCCGGGCGTCCTTGGCGTAGAAGTCCGCTCCGATCTCCTTGGCGTACTCCGGGGTGAGCACCGCTCCCCCTACCCAGATCTTGCACGGGTGACCGGATGCGTGCAGGGCGTCGATGGTGCGGCGCATGCTCTCCACCGTGGTGGTCATCAGGGCGGAGAGGCCCACCAGGCGCACGTCATGGGCGATGGCGGCGTCCACCACCTTCTGCACCGGCACATCCCGGCCCAGGTCGATGATCTGATAGCCGTAGTTCTCCAGAATGACCCGGACGATGTTCTTGCCGATGTCGTGGATGTCCCCCTCCACTGTCGCCATGACGATCTTGCCCTTGGAGACGGACTCCCCGCCCCGGTTGAGGATGGACTGCTTGATGACCTCGAAGGCCTCACAGGAGGCGTTGGCGGAGTTGATGAGCTGGGGAAGGAAGATCTCCTGCCGCTCGTACCGCTCCCCCACCAGATCCAGGGCGGGGATGAGCTCCTCGTTGACGATCTCCAGCTCGGTTTTCGTTTTCAGCAGCTCCACCGTCAGGCGGCGGCACTCGTCCTTCAATCCCTTGCCCACGGCGGTAGCCATGTCCATTTCCCCTCCCCCGTTGGATACAGCGGGGGCAGCAGGCGCAGCGGGGGCAGCGGGGGCAGCGGCGAACCGCTGGATATAGGCGGCGGCGTCCCGGTCCTCCCCGGAGAGCACCCGGAAGGTGGCCACGGCGTCCATCATCTGCTTCTGGTTGGGATTGATGATGGGCAGGTCAAGGCCGCACCCCATGGCCTGGACCAGAAAGCTCTCCGTGATACGGGTGCGGTCCGGCAGACCGAAGGAGATGTTGGACACCCCCAGCACGTTGTGCAGCCCCAGCTCCTCCTTCACCTGCCGCACGGCGGAGAGGGTCTCCGCCGCCTGCTTCTGCTGGGCGGAGACGGTGAGGGTGAGGCAGTCGATGTACACGTCCTCCCTGGGGATGCCCGCCTCCAGGGCGGCGTTCAGGATGCGCCGGGCGATGGTCATCCGCTCCTCCGCCGTCTGGGGGATGCCGTTTTCGTCCATGGCCAGCCCCACCACGGCGGCGCCGTACTTTTTGACGATGGGCAGGACGGAGGCCAGCACCTCCCCCTTTCCGTTGACCGAGTTGACGATGGCCTTGCCGGTATAGCACCGGAGGCCCGCCTCGATGGCCCGTGGGTCGGAGGAGTCGATTTGCAGCGGCAGGGGCACCATAGCCTGGAGGGCAGAGACGACATCCACCATCATGGCGGGCTCGTCCAGGCCGGGCAGGCCCACGTTCACGTCCAGGATGTCCGCCCCTGCCTCCTGCTGCTCCATGCCCCGCTCCAGAATATAGTTCAGGTCATGCTCCCGGAGGGCCTGCTGGAACCGCTTTTTCCCTGTGGGGTTGATGCGCTCCCCGATGACCCGGACGCCGTTCAGCTCCACCACCTTCGAGGCGCAGCAAACCCCGTGGCGGCTCCTGGGGGGCCGTTTTCCGGGGGCGCAGCCCTCCAGGGCGGCGGACAGGGTGCAGATAAACGCCGGGGTGGTGCCGCAGCAGCCCCCCAGGATGGTGATGCCCAGGTCGGCAAAGGCGGTCATCTGCCGGGCAAATTCCTCCGGGGTCAGGTCATAGGCGTTGGTCACCGGGTCGGGGAGCCCGGCGTTTGGCTTGACGATGAGAGGGAGGTCGGTCCACTGGACCATCTCCTCCATGAGGGGATAAATCTCCTTCGGTCCCAGGGAGCAGTTCACCCCGACTGCGTCCACCCCCAGCCCCTGCAGGGTCAGGGCCATGGCCGGGACGGTGCAGCCAGTGAAGGTGCGGCGGTTCTCCTCAAAGGTCATGGTGACGTACACCGGCAGGCGGGAATGTTCCTTCGCCGCCAGCACCGCCGCCCGGACCTCTCCCAAATCGGTCATCGTCTCGAACACCACCAAGTCGGCTCCGGCGGCGGCTCCCGCCTCCACCATCTCCCGATAGAGGTCATAGGCCTCCTGGAAGGACAGGGTCCCCAGCGGCTCCAGCAGCTCCCCGATGGGGCCGATGTCCAGGGCAACCTTCACGTCCGTCCCATCAGCGGCCCGGCGGGCGATCTCCACCGCCCGGCGTATCACCTGGGCAGGCTGGTAGCCCGTCCCCGCCAGCTTGTGGGCGTTGGCCCCGAAGGTGTTGGCGTAGATCACGCCGCTGCCCGCCCGGATATAGTCCCGGTGGACCCGTTCCACCACCTCCGGAGCCTCAAAGCACATCAGCTCCGGCCGCATCCCCAGGGGCATCCCCGCCGCCAGTAGCTGGGTGCCGGTGGCCCCGTCCAGCAGCAGGAACGGCGTTTCGCTCCGCTTTTTATCCTCCACAGGGGGTCCCTCCTTTTCTCATGGCGCAGTTTTCGTACATGGCGCAGCCCGCACAGCCCTGGCTCCGCCGGTGCCGGGGGGTGTCCGCAATCCCCAGCACCGCCGTCACCGATTTCCGGGGCACCATAATGCCGCTGGCGGTCAGAGACAGTCCAATCCGTCGCTGGGTGTCCAGCAGGCGGCACAGCTCCGGCTGCTGACCGATGGGAAAGTCCCCGTACCCCGGACTGAACCGGTCAGTCAGATATTTCCCCCGCTCCCGCCACTCGTCCCGGAGCTGCTCCTCCAATTGGTCGCAGACCGCCTCCACCCCGGCGGAGGCACAGCTGTCCAGCACCAGGGCCTGGGCCATGTCCTGCACCTCTTTTTGGAGAAGCAGGGTCTCCACGTCGGGGCCTAATGTGACCGCCATCAGGACGACCTGGCCGCAGTCCGCCAGATGGCGGCGGATGTCCTCCCCCTGAAGGGTGACGGAGGTGCCCACAGGGTGGGTCCCTTCCAGCTCCAACAGCCGCCAGACAAGCCGGGGCCGGGCAGTCTCCGCAATTTGGGCGATCCCCTCCCGGACAAGGCGGAGCATCTCCTCTGGCGGCTCCCGGGTGCAGCCCAGGTAGCGGAGGATCTCCCGCTCATTGAATTGTGACGGCGTCAGCTCCAATGGTTCTCACCTCGTCTGTTTGCTACCAGCAGTATACCTGATTGTGAGGGAAAAGAAAAGGGAAATCGAAAAACGGCGGCTCCGAATTCTCGGAACCGCCGCAGTTGCGCACACAGCTATCTTTCTCAGGCCTCGGTGGACTCGCTCTCAGCGGGCTGCTCGGCAGCCTTGCCCTCCTGCTCCCGCTTCTGCTCCTCCAGCACCCAGCGCTTGAAGGTGCCGGGAGAGACACCCAGCATCTGAGAGGCAGCACGGGCGCTGACCTTCTCGTCGCAGTACATGGTGTAGATGCTCTGGAACTTTCTGGGGCGCTTCGCAGGGGGACGGCCCAGACGGACGCCACGCTCCCGGGCGTTGCGCAGGCCCTCGCTCTGGCGTCTCACCAGAGCGGCACGGCGCTCGGCTTCGTCCGCCCGGATGATCTCCATCACCTGGGCCGCCAGCTCGTCGTTATTCAGCAGCTCAAAGATCTTGCTTTCGTTTTCCTTTAACATGGGCTACTCATACTCCTTTTACCAAGTCGATTCAACTCGATTTCTAACCGGACAAACGTTTTCATGGCTGAGCCTGTCACAGGAGAGCCAATCCAACGCACAAACCCAGCCATACCGTCAAACCTGTACTTGTTAGTACATTTATTATAATTCATCATTTTACCAATGTCAACAGCCCAGAGCGAAATTTTTTCAAATTTTAGTGAACACTTTTTTCTCCCTAAAAGAGCAGGGCAAAAGGGGAACGGGGAAGAGTCCTCCTCTCCCCCGCTCACGTCCGGTCAGGTCATTCCTTTTTCCACTGAACACCTTGTTTGGTATCTTTGAGGATTATTCCCATCCCCTTCAATTCGTCCCGGATTCGGTCGGCCTCCGCCCAGTTCTTTGCCACCCTGGCCGCCTGGCGTTGGGCGATGAGGGCCTCCACCTGGTCGTCCAGGCTCTCCTCCTTTCGGGCATAGAGCAGGCCCAGAACGTCGGTAAACTCTCCTATCAGCTTCAGCAGGTCAGCTGCCCCCGCCTTGGTAGGCTTCTGCTCCGGGGCCACCGCCCGGTTTGCCGCCCGGACCAGCTCAAAGAGGACAGAGACGGCGTCGGCAGTGTTGAAGTCGTCGTCCATGGCGGCGTCAAACCGTTCCCGATAGGTCCCCGCCTCGTCCAGGACTGCCTGCTTCGCCTGGTTGGGGCCGTCCTCCCCGCCGTTTTCCGCCAGGAAGGTCAGGTTATCCCGGGCGGAGTACAGCCGATCCAGAGCGGCCTGGGCCTGCTGGAGGGACTCTGCGGAGTAGTTCAGCGGCGTGCGGTAATGGGCGGAGAGCATGAACAGGCGGATGGGCTCATAGCCATAGACCTGGGCAGCATCCCGGACAGTGAAAAAATTCCCCTGGGACTTGGACATCTTTTTGTTGTCGATGTTCAAAAAACCGTTGTGCATCCAGTAGTGGACGAAGGGGGCGTCGTTGGCGGCCTCGGACTGGGCGATCTCGTTCTCATGGTGGGGGAACTGGAGATCCTCCCCGCCGCAGTGGATGTCGATGGTCTTGCCCAGATACTTCCGATTCATGGCGGAGCACTCGATATGCCAACCGGGGCGGCCCTTACCCCAGGGAGAGTCCCAGGCGGGCTCGCCGGGCTTGGCCGCCTTCCACAGGGCGAAGTCCAGGGGGTTCTCCTTCTCATCGTTGACGTCGATACGGGCCCCGGACATCAGGTCCTCGATGGGCTGATGGGACAGCTTGCCGTAGCCCTTGAACTTCAGGGTGCGGTAGTACACATCCCCGCTGGGCACCGGGTAGGCGTAGCCCTTGTCCACCAGGGTCTGCACCAGGTCGATGATCTCGTCCATCGTCTCGGTGGCCCTGGGGTGGATGGTGGCGGGGCGGACCCCCAGGCCCTGGGCGTCGGTGAAGTACTCCTGAATATACTTCTCCGCCACCTCCTGGCTGGAAATGCCCTCCTCGTTGGCCCGTTTGATGATCTTATCGTCTACATCGGTAAAGTTCTGAACGAAGGTCACATCATAGCCCCGGTACTCCAGATACCGCCGGAGCACGTCAAAGAGAATGATGGGCCGGGCGTTGCCTACATGGATGAGATTATAGACGGTGGGGCCGCAGGCGTACATCCGCACCTTGCCCTCCTCGATAGGGACAAACTCCTCCTTGCGGCGGGTCATAGAATTAAAGATTTCCATTACTGCTCCTCCTGTTCCGCTTCCTGCTTCTGCTGATTGCGTAAATATTGTTCGTCCAGCTGCTGCTCCAGGAACTCCACCCGGGAGAGCAGGGACTTCATGGTCTCGGCCACGGGGTCGGTGACGTGGATCTGGTCCACGTTGCTGGCGTAGGCCACCCGCTGGCCGGAGATCTTCACCACATGGGCGGGAACGCCCACGGCGGTGGCGTCCGGAGGGACCTCCTGCAGGACCACCGCATTGGCAGCGATGCGGGCCCCGTCCCCCACCTTAAAGGGCCCCAGCACCTTGGCTCCGGTACCGATGAGCACGTTGTTGCCGATGGTGGGGTGGCGCTTGCCCTGGTCCTTGCCGGTGCCCCCCAGGGTCACCCCCTGGTAGAGCAGCACGTCGTCCCCCAGCTCCGCCGTCTCGCCGATGACGATGCCCATGCCGTGGTCGATGACCAGGCGGTGGCCGATGGTAGCTCCCGGGTGGATCTCGATGCCCGTCCAGAACCGGGCCCACTGGGAGATACATCGGGCCAGGAACCGCAGGCCGTGGACGTGGAGAAAATGGGCCAGCCGGTAATAGATGGTGGCCAGGACGCCGGGGTAGAGGAGAAAGATCTCCAGCTTGCTCCGGGCAGCGGGGTCTCTGGCCTGATACGCTCCAAGCAGCTCGCTCAGTCTTTGAAATAATTTCATCTACATACGCTCCATATTTGCTGATATACCGCCAAATCGGGCACAAAAAACGCCTCCTGCCCAAAGGCAAGAGGCGATGTTAAACCGCGGTTCCACTCTCGTTTATCACTCGATGACCGGTAACGGCGGCCTCCGGAGGCATTGCCCTCTCGCTCCGGGGCGCACCTTCACGCAAATGACCAGAGACAGGCTCTCATCCGCTGACCTGTCCTCGCTGACTGGCAATTCTGCGCTACTCTTCCCCTTCATCACGTCTAATCACTTGTATTATACTATCATCTCTCCCCGTTAGTGTCAATCCATCCAGGGGAAAATTTTGCCTCCGGGCAACGGCAATTTGGCAGATATTGGCATTTACAGGTTGTTTTTAGTCCTGCTTTTCGTACAATTCTGCCAGGCACGGAAAAGCTGAAAAATTTTCAGCAAAGAGGGAAAGGGGCTTTTTCTCCCCTCTCTGTCTCCGACAGCCTCTTATGCAGTAGTTAACTAATCCTTTTATTTGTACGCTTTTCTGCAACAGTAAATCGCATCTGATACAACCTCTCGCCGCAGTGTCTCACGACATCAAACGGTCAGCCTGGTTATTTTTCAGGGTTCAGGGCGTCCCGGTTCTTCCAGAAGTACTCCACACCGGAGTAAACGGTAGTCACCAGGATAACGGCGTTCACCACCACATCCAGCACCGGCCACTGACGGAAGGCCAGCATCAGGCAGATGCCCACCATGGTACAGGCGGTCTTGACCTTTCCCGGCCAGGCGGCGGCGATGACCCGTCCGTTGTCCACCGCAACCAGCCGGAGGGCCGAGACGGCGAACTCCCGGGCAATGACGCACAACAGCACCCAGGCGGGCATTCGGCCCTGCTCCACGAAAACGAGCATGGCGGCGGTCACCAGCAGCTTGTCCGCAATGGGATCCAGGAATTTGCCGAAGTCGGTGACCTGATTAAAATTCCGGGCGATGTATCCGTCTACAAAATCGCTGAGACTGGCGGCGATGAACAGACCCAGGGCCACCCACTGGGCGGCGGGAGCCTCCCAATAGCAGACGATGACAAAGACGGGGATGAGGACCACCCGAAAGAGGGTAATCTTGTTGGCGGTATTCATAGCGTCTCCTCCCACTGGTCGATCTCTCCCAGCAGCTCCCCGTCCTCTGTGCCGGTGAGCAGCACCGGGACGAAGGTGCCTGGCGGGACCTCTCCGGCGGCGGTGAAGTACACCGTGCCGTCGATGCCCGGGGAGTCGGCGTAGGTACGGCCCGCCCAGCAGCCCATATCCTCGTCAAAGCCCTCGCACAGGACCTCTACCACCTGGCCCAGATGGGCCTCGTTCCACTCATCCATGACCCGGCTCTGGAGGTCGGTGAGCAGCTCCACCCGCCGCTGGGCGGTCTCTGCCGGAACCTGGTCAGGCATGGCGGCGGCAGGGGTGCCCTCCTCCGGGGAGAATTGGAATACCCCCGCCCGCTCCAGCCGCTCCTCCCGGAGGAACCGGCACAGCTCGTCAAATTCCTCCTCGCTCTCTCCGGGGAGACCGCAGATCAGGCTGGTGCGGATGACCACCCCCGGCAGACGGCGGCGGAGGGTGTGGAACAGCTCCGTGATCTGGGCCTTCGTCCCCCGGCGGCACATAGCGGTCAAAATCCGGTCGCTGACGTGCTGGATGGGGATGTCCATATAGTTGACGATCTTGTCCTCCCGGGCCATGACGTCGATGAGCTCTTCCGTAATGGCGTCGGGGTAGAGATAATGGAGGCGTATCCAGTGAAAGTCCAGCTTGCACAGCTCGGTGAGCAGCTGGGGCAGCATATAGCGCCCATACCGCTCCTTCCCGTAGCGGCTCACGTCCTGGGCGATGAGGATCAGCTCCTGTACGCCGCCGTCCGCCAGCGCCCGGGCCTCGGCCAGGATGCTCTCCATGGAGCGGCTGCGGTACTTACCCCGGATACTGGGGATGGCGCAGAAGGCGCACCGGTTGGAGCACCCCTCGGCGATCTTCAGATACGCCGTCCAGGGGTTGGTGGAGACCATCCGGTCTCCGTCCTCAAAGGTGTTGTTGATGTTGCCGAAATGCTCCGGATAGACCCCGTCCATGACCTCCTCCACGGCGGCCACGATGTCGGTATAGCTCCCGGTGCCCAGAAGGCCATCCACCTCGGGCAGCTCCTCCTTGATCTCCTCCCGATACCGCTGGGAGAGGCATCCGGTGACCAGGATCTTTTTCAGAAGCCCCCGCTCCTTCAATGCAGCCATCTCCAGGATGTTGGCGATGGCCTCCTCCTTGGCAGCGTCGATGAAGCCGCAGGTGTTGACCACGCAGAGGTCGGCCCCCTCCGGCTCGTCCACTACGAAATGGCCCGCATCCTGCACCAGAGCGGCCATCTGCTCGCAGTTGACCCGGTTTTTATCACAGCCCAGGCTGATAAAGGCGATGGAATAACCCAATGGAATCCCTCCTTCACTCCCGCAAGTATAGCAGATTTGGGAGCTGGGGTAAAGCCTCAGCTCCCAAAGGTTGTCCAAATTTACTTTTTCTTCATACATCTTAACAGTCAGTCCCAGTCATTCTCCTTCGTGGGACAGGCTCCCATCACCCTCCGGATGGCCTGCCAGGAGAACCCCCGGCGGCGCAGGGCGTTGGTCTGGCGCTGGAAGCTGCGTGCGTCGGAGGCCGCTCCCCGGCCCTTGGCAGCCAGGTATTCCGCTGCGGCCTCCTCTTCCGGTCTGGCCTCCGCCAGGGCGTCCGCCCAGCAGTCCCGGGGAATTTTCCGGCGGTACAGCTCCTCCCGGAGCTTTTGGGGCCCATAGCCCATCCGGTCATAGTGACGCACCACCGTCTTGGCGTACTCCCCGTCGTTGAGGGCGCCCAGCTCCTCCAGACGGTCGGCGGCCCGTTCCGCCTGGGCCCGGCCCTCTCCCTTGGCAACCAGCTTATCGATCAGCTCCGCCTTGGACAGTGGCCTGGCCCCGATCATCCGGGCCGCCCGCTCCCGGGCAGAGGTGTCCTCGCTGCTGGCGATGAGCCGCTGCAGCGTCTCCCCCTCCAGCTCCAGGCCGGGGCGGAGTCCAAAGTCCAGCAGCTCCTGCTCTCCCACCTTGATGAGATAGCCGGTGTCCAGAAACACCAGGAACCTGCCCTTCACGTGCTTGGACGGCTCTACCCGATCGACCCTCGGCATCAGCCTTCAAAGTCCTCGGCGGAGATGTCCAGCTCGTCCACAACCGACTTCCGGCTGTCGGCAGACGGAGCAGCGGGGGCAGGCTCCGCCGTTTTTTCCTCGGCGGGGACACGTCCGGCGGCTCTGGCGGCTACCATGGACTGACGGCTCATGAGCTTGTAGGCGTTGGCCCGGATCTGCTTCTCCAGCTCGGCGGCCACATCGGGATGGTCGGTCATATACTGCTTGGCGGCGTCCCGGCCCTGGCCCAGACGGGTCTCCCCCATGGCGTACCAGGAGCCGGACTTCTCGATCAGGCCCAGCTGGGCCGCCAGGTCTACGATCTCGCCCTCCTTGGAGATGCCGGTGCCATACATGACGTCGAACTCCGCCTCACGGAAGGGAGGGGCCACCTTGTTTTTCACAATCTTCGCCCGGGTGTGGTTGCCGATCAGGTCGTCTCCCACCTTTAGGGTCTGGACCCGGCGCACCTCGATGCGGACAGAGGAGTAGAACTTCAGCGCCCGTCCGCCGGTGGTGACCTCCGGGTTGCCGTAGATGACCCCCACCTTTTCCCGGAGCTGGTTAATAAAGATGCAGATACAGTTGGTCTTGCCGATGGAGCCGGTGAGCTTACGCAAAGCCTGGCTCATAAGCCGGGCGTGGAGGCCCACATAGCTGTCCCCCATCTCTCCCTCGATCTCTGCCCGGGGCACCAGAGCGGCCACAGAGTCCACCACCACCACGTCGATAGCTCCGGAGCGCACCAGCTGGTCGGTGATCTCCAGGCCCTGCTCGCCGGTGTCCGGCTGGGAGATGAGCATAGAGTCGATGTCCACGCCCAGCGCCCGGGCGTAGGCAGGGTCCATGGCGTGCTCGGCGTCGATGTAGGCCACCTCGCCGCCCAGCTTCTGGGCCTCGGCTACGACGTGCAGGGCCAGGGTGGTCTTACCGGAGGACTCGGGGCCGTAAATCTCCACGATACGGCCTCTGGGAAGGCCGCCGATGCCCAGGGCCAGGTCCAGGCCCAGGGAGCCGGTGGGGATGCTCTCCACCTGGATTGAGGTGTTGTCTCCCATGCGCATGATGGAGCCCTTGCCATAGGTGCGCTCGATCTGGGCCACGGCAGTCTCCAGTGCCTTTTTCTTGTCGCTGGCGGGGGCCGCAGGGCGGATCACCGGTTGCTTCTTTGTTGCCATAGCTTATTTCTTCCTCTCTATGTGTTTGACTGTATCTTATCTCATAGGCAGTCCAATAAACCGGACTATGAGAGCTTTTTACGTCTCTGCTCCGGGCCGCCACTGGCCCTCCACCACCCGGAGAATCTCCCGGGTGTCGGGGTAGCTGGTCACATTGACAAAGCCCTGGGCGGTAAGGATGTCCTCCACGTCCCCCGCCTGGCCGATGCCCACCTCGAAGATGAGCCAGCCGTTCTCCCGGAGGGCTCTTTTCCAATTCCGGGCGATGGCACGGTAGAAGTCCAGCCCGTCCGCTCCCCCGTCCAGGGCCAGATGGGGCTCATAGTCCCGGACAGATCTGTCCAGGACGTCGATGTCTCCTGATGGAATGTAAGGAGGATTGGAGACGATGATGTCGAAATCCCAGAGCTGCCGGGGCGGCTCCTCCAGGGCGTCCATCGGAAAGCAGGTGACGCTGGAGCGGAGACCGCAGCGGCGGATATTCTGGTCACAGACCCGGACGGCATCCAGGGAGCTGTCTCCCAGCACCACCCGGCAGTTTTTGGCGAAAGTTGCCACCGCCAGGCCGATGCACCCGCTCCCGGCGCAGAGATCCAGCACCCGGGCGTGATCTCCCGCCTCTCTGGCCCGGCTGATTGCCAGCTCTGCCACCGCCTCGGTGTCCGTCCGTGGGATGAGGACGGTGTCGTCTACGTCCAAATCCAGGCCGCAGAAGCTCCACTCCCCCAGCAGGTAGGCGGCGGGCTCTCCCTCCAGCCGACGGCGGGCCAAATCACGGACCTCCGCCTCCGATGGGGCGGGGACATAGTAGTTCAGACAGGCCCAGAACTGCTCGGCAGTCTTGTGAGTTCCGTGGCAGACCAGCTCCCGGGCCTCCAGAGCGGCAGCCTCAATGCCCGCCAGCCGGAAGGACTGCCGCAGCTCCAGGTAAAGGTTGTTATAGGTGATCGCCATATGGCGTGTTCGCTCCTTTTGGTTTGTTACCAGGCGTCCTGTCCCTTCTCCCGGGGCAGCACCTGCTTCAGGGCTTCGATGGCCACCTCCATCATGGAGTCGTCCGGCTCAAAGGTGGTGAAGTTCTGCATCCACAGGCCCGGCGCCGTGAGGATACGGGTCACGACGTTGTCATGTCCTCCGGCGTAGCGGTTGAACTCGTAGCTCACCGCCATGATGACCGGCAGGGATAGCAGCTGGAGCAGGATACGCACCAACAGATTGGGCGGGTCGTATAGAGAGAACATGACCGCATGGACCAGGATGGCGATGGCAATGACCATGAACAGAAAGCTGGTGCCGCAGCGGGGATGGTGCCGGGGCATCTTGCGGACATTGTCCACTGTCAGCTCCAGGCCCCGCTCGTAGCAGAAGATGCTCTTATGCTCTGCCCCGTGGTAGGAGAACACCCGCTGCATATCCTTCATCCGGGAGCAGAGGATTAGGTAGGCCAGGAAGATGAGGATACGGACAAACCCCTCCACCAGGCTCACTGCCAGCTTGTTCATGGGGATGAAACTCCCCAGCAGCCCGGTGATAAGAGTGGGCAGCAGGAAGAACAGGCCCACGGACAGGCCAACCGCCATGACCACCGCCAGGTCGATGACCACCTTTCCAAAGGCCTCGCTGCCCAGCTTTTTCTCCAGCCATTGCTCGACTTTGGATGGCTCCTCCTCTTCCTCCTCCGGGTAGAAATCGGCGGAGTACATCAGGGCCTTGACCCCCCGGATCATGGAGTCCAGAAAGTTCACGCATCCCCGGATCAGCGGCCAGCCCAGGACGGGATACCGCTCCTTGATGAGCTTCAGCTCCTCCACCTTGATCTCCATTTCCCCGTCCGGTCTCCGGACGACAATGGCCTGCTTCTCTGGGCCACGCATCAGGATGCCCTCGATCAGGGCCTGTCCGCCGATAGAGGTGCGAAAACAGCTCTCCTTGTTTGTCTCAGCCATGCACGGCTCCTTCCAGTCGATCTCATCGACATCGTCATTATATCAAACGTTCGTTCTAATTGCAAGTCTTTTTGGAACATTTGTTCGCAGCAATTTACGGCTCCTGCTGTTGCTGCTGGACCATCTCCGCCCGGATCTCCTCCAGAGGCAGAGCGCCAGTGGTTCCAGTGGACTTTCCGGGAGATGGGGCAGTCAGGGGCAGAATGATGCACACCAGACAGCCGCCTCCCGGTGCATTGGAGATGTCCAGCACGCCCCCATGGCGGGTGACGATCTCGTCGCACACCGCCAGGCCGATGCCGTTGCCCCTTGCCTTGGAGGAACCCTTGTAGAACTTCTTCTTCACAAAGGGCAGCTCGTCCTCCGGGATACCCGGGCCGTAGTCCCGGATGGAGATGCAGATCGTGTCCTCCAGCCGGGCGATGGCGGTCTGAATGACGCCGCCGGAACCACCGTGCTTGGCAGCGTTGTCCAGCAGGTTGCAGAACACCTGCCGCAGCCGCTGGGGGTCGCCGGGGATGGGGTCGAACTCCTCCTCACAGTCGTTGTGGTGGAGGGTGATGCCCTGCTTCTGGAAGATCTGTCCGTAGGTGAACACGGCGTCCTCGAACTCCGCCTTGATGTCCACCGGCTCCATGCTCAGGGTGAACCGGCCGTCCTCCATCCGGGAGAAGTCCAGCAGCTCCTCCACCATCTGGGTCAGCCGCTTTCCCTCGCTGACGATGATGCCCAAGCCCTTCCGATACTCTCCCTGATCGGTGATCTCCCCGGAGAGGAGAGTCTCTCCCCAGCCGTTGATGGCGGTTAGGGGCGTCCGCAGCTCATGGGAGACGGAGGAGATGAACTCGCTGCGCATCTTCTCGTTCTGGCTGATCTTCAGCGACATATCGTTGATGGCATCGGACAGGTCGCCGATCTCGTCATCGTTCTGCTTCTCGATCTGTACGCCGTAGCTGCCGGAGGCGATGCGGTTGGCGGTCTCGGTGATGTCAGCGATGGGGTCAACGATGGACTTGATAAAGTAGATGCTGACGGCGTACATCATCACCACCAACAGCAGGCCCACCAGCATGACCACCAGGACAATGCTAATAATCTGCCCGTCCACCACCGACAGGGAGGTGACCAGGCGCATGACGCCCTTGACCTCCCCGTTATTGACCACCGGGGCGGAGACCGCCATAATGCGCTCCCCTGTGCTGGCGTCCCGGCCCACCCAGTAGCCGATCTCCTGGGTCTCCACCGCCTGGGTCACGTCCTCGGTCATGGCGCTGCCCTGGGCACTCAGGCCATAGGTGGCCAGGGATGAGAGGATGAGCCTCTGTTCCTCCGTGTCGATGAACTGAAGCTCCAGCCGATCCCGGTCGTCAAAGCCGGTGATGTAGTAGTTGGCCATCTCCAGGTATTCGTCCTCGGTGGAGGCGTAGCTGGAGAAGAAGTCGCAGGCCTCTTTCACCCGGGCCTCCATGCCGGTGCGCATGGAGCTGTAGTAGTAATTACTCAGGCCAACCGAGGCAGCGATGATGGTCAGCACCACAAAGCTGAGCACCACACCCACGCTGTTGACCATCCACCGGCGGCGGATGCCCCTCTGAAACAGCTGGGCGGAGGGGATCAGATCCTTGAGCCTGTCCCTGAGCCTCCGTTTGTCGCCCTTGGGCGGCTCTCCGGCGGCGGAGGGCTCTTCCTCCTGCTGCTCCGGCGGCTTGAACCAGAGGAATCCCTTTTTCCTGTTTTCTCCGTCCGGCATCAGAAGCCCCACTTATAGCCGAAGCCCCAGACGGTGGTGATATAGGTGGGATTTTGGGGGTCGTCCTCCACCTTGAGCCGGAGACGGCGGATGTTCACGTCCACGATCTTCACGTCTCCAAAGTAGTCGCTGCCCCACACCGTCTCCAGTATCTCGTCCCGGGACAGGGCCTTTCCTGGATTTTCCATCAACAGCTTCATAACGGTGTACTCCACCTGGGTCAGCTTGATGCGCTGGCCGTTTTTCTCCAGCGTCCGGTTCCGGGTGTTGAGCTGGAAAGGCGGCTGACGGATCACGCCGTCGTCCACCGGGAGTTCTCCCCCGGTGCGGCGGTAGAGGGCATCCACCCGGGCGGTGAGCTCCGCCGGGGAGAAGGGCTTGGTCACATAGTCGTCCGCCCCGGTCATCAGGCCGGTGACCTTGTCCATCTCCTGGGTGCGGGCGGTGAGCATAATAATGCCGATCTTTCCGTTGTCCGCCCGGAGACGGCGGCAGACCTCAAACCCGTCCATCCCCGGGAGCATCACGTCCAGCAGAGCCACCCGGATGTCCGGATTCCGCTTGACCACTTCCAGGGCCTCCTCCCCGCTGGAGGCCTCCAGCGTATCATAACCTGCCCGTTTCAGATTGATGACCACAAAACTGCGGATGTTATCCTCATCCTCCAGTACCAGTACCTTTCTCATGCTGCGCCTCCGATCAAAAATGTCAGTCGCCGGACCAGTCGGTGGTGATGATGTGGAGCTGCTCCAGCACATCCTCCGCTGTCCAGTGGCAAAAATCGCTCTCCGTCTCGTAGGGCTCCACCGAGTAGGCGGCATCCTCGCTGCCCGTGTCCAGTAGGACCCGGTCTCCTAGCACCGCCCGCTCCTCCCGGTCGTCTCCGGTGTTTTTATAGATGGTCATAAAGAGCTCTGCGTTTACATTGTTCAGCACGGAGACCCCGGTGCTCTCATCCTCCTGGAGCCAGAGCCCCGCCTCCTCGTCAATTTTGGTCAGGGCGTAGAACTGGATGCTCCGCTCCACCGTCTCCCCGACGCTGTAGTCACTGCGCCGCAGGGCGATGTTCCCGTTCCACTCCTCCGGCAGCACCAGATACCATCCGTCGCTGCTGTTGTAGTAGGTGCTGCACGCTACATGGGACTCACCGCTGATGTCGTACTGCACCCAAGAGACCAGGTAAAAATTCTCCGACACGGTGACGGAGCCGTCGTCCAGCCGCTCATAGATGCTGGACAGGGTGGGAATCTCCCAGATCCCGTCGTCGTTTAAGTCCTGGTCGGCCACGTAGGTGCGGCGGCGGGTGGTAGCGCTGGTGCTGCCGCTCTCGTCCAGAGTGATGTTGACCAGATCCCCGTTGCGCAGGGCCAGGATGTCGGTGAGCTGGATGCTGGCGCTGGCGGCGCCCGTCTCTGCATCCACCACGTAGCCGGTCACGTACAGGGCGCTCTCCCCGCCGTACAGGTCTGCGCTGCGCACCCGGTCAATGCTGGCCAGGTCGTAGGACAGCCGGGCCGTGCCCGTCAGGGTCAGGCCCCCGTCGGAGTAAGTGTAATATTCCGCCCGGTTCAGGCTGGTGTCCGAGGTGTCCAGGTAGAGCAGCAGCAGCTCGTCCGTATCGTCCTCGTCCAGATCCACCAAACTATAGCGGGTGTAGCTCTGAGCAGCCATCAGCTCCAGATTCCCCCCTGCCCAGACACTATAAGCAGACAGGGCGTAGACCCCCGTAGAGACCTGCCAGGTGATGACGATCTCCATGTTCTCCTCCCCGTCCATCTGGGCGTAGGTCACGGAGTTGACGGCGCTGCCCTGACCGGTGATGGCGGTCATGACCTCATACTCGCCCTCGTCGTTCTGCTGGAAGAGATAAACCATCAGGGCGGACTCCTCCGTGTCCCGGAGAAAGGCCACCACCTCGCTGACCCCGTCCCCGTTCAGGTCGACGTCCTGGACCGCCTGGGTGTTGGAGCCGGAGAGAGGGGCGGCGTACTCCAGGCCGCTGTCCAGCAGGGACTGGATGGACTGCTGAAGGCTCTCATATTCAGAGGACATCTTGGGGAGAGAATACAGCTCGTCCCCGGATTTCAGGCTACACCCGCTCAGCAGCACCAGTAAAGCCGCCAGCAACGCCGTCAATCCCATTCTTCGCCTCATGCCGTCACCTCCGGTCAATCCTACATTCATCCTGTATTTTAACACAAACCACTGCAAATTCCTATCCTGATTTTCAATTTTCCCCGGCCCCGGCTATTGCTTTTTCCTGCGGATTTGGATATAATGAGCTCTGTCAAAAGCAGATTTGCCGGTGTGATGGAATTGGTAGACGTAGTGGACTCAAAATCCACCGCTGGCGACAGCGTACCGGTTCGAGTCCGGTCACCGGCACCAAAGCAAACGAGCCGAGCCCCTCCCTCATGAGATGGGCTCGGCTCGTTTTTTATTTTGTCGGCTGTCCGGCCTCCCGCACCTTGGCGTACTCCTTCACCAGTCGCTGAGACCAGGCCAGGGCGTTCTCCTCCGGCCGCAGCCGCAGAGAGAGGACGATGCGCTCCCCAGGGGAGAACAGCAGTCTCCCCTTGAACAGAGGGATGCCGCACAGCCGGGCCACTCCGGGAAGATCCGCCTCCCGGAGGGTAAAGCTGACCACGTTCCCTTTCTGGCTCACGTCGGTAAAGCCCACCTCGGATGCGGCGGCCCGGAGCAGGGCCACGGAAATCAGATTGTTCACCGCCTTAGGCGGCTCTCCGTAGCGGTCGATCAGCTCATCCACCATGTCGTCAGCGTCCTCCTCTGTGCGGATGCGGGCGATGCGGCGATAGAAGTCCATCCGCTCCTCGGTGGAGGAGATGTAGGACTCGGGGATGTTGGCGGAGACGGTGAGGTCGGCGGTGACCTCCTCGGTGCGGGTGGGGTTCTCTCCCCGCTCCTCCAGGACGGCCTCCTCCAGCAGCTTGAGGTACATATCATAGCCCACAGACATCATAAAGCCGGACTGCTCCGCCCCCAGGAGGTTGCCCGCCCCACGTATCTCCAGATCCCGCATGGCGATCTTGAAGCCCGCCCCGAACTCGGCAAATTCCCGCACGGCGGACAGCCGCTTGGCCGCCACGTCGGAGAGGATTTTCCCCCGTCGGTAGGTGAGATAGGCAAAGGCCCGTCGGCTGGAGCGGCCCACCCGGCCCCTTATCTGGTGGAGCTGGGCCAGGCCCATCCGGTCAGCGTCCTCAATGATGAGGGTGTTTACGTTGGGGATGTCGATGCCCGTCTCGATGATGGTGGTGCAGACCAGCACCTGTATCTCCCCGTCCACCACCCGGGCCATGACGGCGTTGAGCTGGTCCTCGGTCATCTGCCCGTGGGCGCAGGCCACACGAACCTCCGGGCCCAGCATCTCCTGAATCCGGTGGGCGGTACGATCAATGGTCTCCACCCGGTTGTGGAGATAGTACACCTGCCCGCCCCGGCCGATCTCCCGGCCCATGGCGTCCGCCAGCATGGACCAGTCATGCTCCAGCACATAAGTCTGCACCGGCTGCCGGTCCAGAGGCGGCTCCTCCAGGGTGGACATATCCCGCAGCCCGGAGAGGGCCATATTCATGGTGCGGGGAATGGGGGTGGCGGAGAGGGTGAGCACATCCACCTGCTTGAACCGCTCCTTAAGCTTTTCCTTCTGGCTCACGCCGAAGCGCTGCTCCTCGTCCACCACCAGCAGACCCAAATCCTTAAACCGGATGTCCTTAGAAAACAGCCGATGGGTGCCGATGAGCACGTCCACCAGTCCGCTCTCCAGCTCCCGCAGGATGCGTTTGACCTGGGTGGGGGTCTGGAACCGGCTGATGACGGCGATTTTCACCGGGAACCCCTGGAACCGCTGAACGGCAGTCTGGTAGTGCTGATTGGCCAGAACGGTGGTGGGCACCAAAATCGCCGCCTGCTTCCCCTCCAGAACGCACTTCATCACCGCCCGGAGGGCCACCTCCGTCTTGCCGTAGCCCACATCTCCGCAGAGAAGACGGTCCATGGGGATGGGTTTCTCCATGTCGCCCTTGATCTCCTGGACGCAGCGGAGCTGGTCCTCCGTCTCCTGGTACTCGAATTTGTCCTCAAACTCCTTCTGCCAGGGGTCGTCCGAATGGAAGGCGTATCCCGGCTGACGCTGACGCTGGGCGTAGAGCTGAATCAGCCCTTTTGCCAACTCCTTTGTGGCTTTTCTGGCCCGGCTTTTGGCCTTGGCCCAATCGGTGCCTCCCAGCTTAAACAGCCGGGTGCGTTCCCCGGCCTCCTCTCCCCTGCCGATATACTTGCTCACCAGGTCCAGCTGGGTGGCCGGGACATAGAGGGTGTCTGACCCGGCATAGGCCAGCTTGATATAGTCCTTCTCCACCCCGTCCACACGCATCTTGACCAGTTCTACGAACCGGCCAATGCCGTGGGTCTCATGTACTACCAGGTCGCCAGGGGACAGGTCGGTGAAGCTCTGGAGCTTCTGGCGGTTGCTGTCCTTCTGCCTGGCCGCCGCCTTGCCGCTGTGGGGCGGCGGTGCGGCCCCCTCGGTGAGGACAGCAAAGCCGGGATACTCCATCCCCGCCGACAGTCCTCCCACCGTCAGGAAGGTCTCCCCCGGCTTGGGGAGGGTCTTCAAATCCAGGTCGATGGCGGCGGGGACGCCGTTCTCCTGGAGCATCGTCCACAGGGCCTTCACACGCCCCTGAGTGGCGCAGAGCACCACCGTGGCCGCCCCCCGCTGGTAGTGCTGGAGGTCGGAGAGTGCGGTCTCCAGGCTGGCCCCAAAGGAGGGCAGCTGCTTGCAGGGGAAGGACACCAGCGCCACCGGGTCACTGGGACAGGTGGAGGTGGCGAAGCTGTCCAAAAAGGCGGCGGGATACTGCCGGGTCAGGAGCCGGACAAAGCCGTCCCAGTCCGCCCCATAGGACAGGCCCTCCCGGAGGACGCCCGCCTGGGTCAGGGCAGTCTGGTCCTCGGTGAGCCGCCAGAGATAGTGCTCCCCGGCGGATTTGCACCGGGGGCTGTCCGCCCAGAGGACGGCGGCAAACTCCGGCAGATAGTCCGCTCCGCAGGCAAATTCCGGGTAAATTAAATCCAAATACCGGTCGGCGGCGGCAAAGGTGTGTCCCTGCTCCAGGGCCTCGGCGTCCCGGAGGAGGGTCCCCCTCAGCGTGGAGGTGTCCCGCTTTTTGTCCCGCTCCAGGCGGCGGACCGCCTTTTGCAGCTCTGCCGTCAGCCCCTCCAGGCCGCTCGGGGCCAGCTGAGGCAGAGTCTCGGCGGCGGGGAGCACCAGAACGGAGTTGACATTTTCCACCCGGCGCTGGGTGGACGGGTCGAACAGGCCGATGGTGTCCACCTCGTCCCCCCAAAACTCCGCCCGGGCGGGGGCCTCCAGGTTAGGGGGGTAGATGTCCAGGATGCCGCCCCGGAGGGCGAACTGTCCCGGCCCCTCCACCCGTTCACACCGGCTGTATCCGGCGGCAGTCAGCCGTCCGGGCAGCTGTTGCAGCTCCACCTCCCGCCCCGTCTCCAGCCGGAGGGAGGCCCGCTCCAGCGCCTCCGGAGGCAGAGTGCGCTGCATCAGCCCCTCCACCGTGGCGATGAGGAACCTCCACTCCCCGGAGCGGAGCCGCTGGAACGTTCCCAGCCGCCGCTGCTCCCACTGGTGGGAGGTGGTGGCGTCGTGGAAGGTGAATTCCCGGCCCACAAGAAACAGCGGCTCCTCTCCGGTAAAGGCCCGCAGGTCTCCCGCCAGCTTCTGCCCCTCGTTCTCATCCGGGCACAGGAGCACCACCGGGCAGTCCAGCTGAGCCTGTAGTGCGGCGGCCATCTGCGCCCGGTGGATGGCAGAAAGGCCGGACACTCCGATGGGAGAGCGTCCGGCGTCCAGCTGAGCGATCAGCTCCTGATATTCCGGCAGACGGGAAAGGATTTGAATGAGCTGCTTCATATTCGGGTCTCCTTGGGGACGGTGTCGGGCAGGTCAGTCCCCCTGCTTTCCATTATACAGGTTCATTGCCCGATCCATGCCCTGGGTGATGATACATTCGATGGCGTCGCAGGCCTTCTCCGCCGCCTGCTCGATGAGCTTTCTGTCCTGGGGAGAGAACTTTCCCAGCACCCAGTCCGCCAGGTCGTAGTCCGGATGGGGTTTCTTGCCCACGCCGATCTTCACCCGAGGGAAGTTCTCGCTGTCCAGCATATTGATGATGGATTTCAGCCCGTTGTGGCCTCCGGCAGAGCCGTTTCTCCGCAGGCGGAGCCGTCCTGGCTCCAGGCTCACGTCGTCGGACACCACCAGGCACCGCTCCGGCGGCACCTTGTAGAAGGAGGCCGCCTCCTGGAGGGCAGTGCCGGAGAGATTCATGAAGGTGTTAGGCTTCATCAGCAGCACCTTGTGCCCCCCAATGTCAGCGGCGGTGGTCAAGGCCTTGAACCGGATGCGGCGGATGTCCACACCCAGGCGGCGAGCCATGGTATCCCCCGTGAGAAAGCCCACGTTGTGCCGGGTGTTCTCATACTCCCGGCCGGGGTTGCCCAGAAAGCAGACGATCCACTCGACTCCGCCGCTTTTTCGGTCTGAAAAAAACATCTTGAGTGCCTCCTTGACACGACTGACAGGGGATGCCGACACGGCACCCCCTGTTTCGGCCCCATTTGGGCCGTTTTTCCTCGATTCGTCAGTCGTTTATGCGTAGATGGAGGAGATGGACACCTCATTGTAGATGCGTCCCACCGCCTCGGCGAACATATTGGCTGTGGAGAGATACTTGATCTTGCTGCTCTTGAGGGCCTTCTCCGGAGCGGGGATGGTGTCCAGGAAGATCAGCTCGTCCAGGACAGAGTTCTCGATCCGCTCCAGAGCGGGGCCGGAGAGCACGCCGTGGGTGGCACAGGCGGACACGCTTCTGGCGCCGCCCTCCTCCACCAGGGCACGGGCCGCCCCGCAGAGGGAGCCGGCGGTATCCACCATGTCGTCCAGCAGGATGACGTCCTTTCCCCGGACATCGCCGATGATGTTTTTCACCTCAGACTGGTTCGCCTTCTGGCGGCGCTTGTCCACGATGGCCAGAGGCAGATTCATCTTCTGGGCAAAGGCTCTCGCCCGGGCCACAGAGCCCACATCGGGAGAGACCACCACGGTCTCGTCCTCATGACCACGGAACCGCTCCTGGAAGTAGTTGATAAAGAGGGGGGAGCCTGGAATGTTGTCCATGGGGATGTCGAAGAAGCCCTGGATCTGGGCACAGTGGATGTCCATGGTCAGCACATGGTTCACCCCGGCGCTGACCAGCAGATTGGCGGTGAGCTTGGCGGAGATGGGGTCACGGGGCTTGGTCTTGCGGTCCTGGCGGGCATAGCCATAATAAGGAATGACGGCGGTGATCCGTCCAGCGGAGGCCCGCTTGCAGGCGTCGATCATGACGCACAGCTCCATCAGATGGTCGTTGACGGAACGGTAGTCGGCGGTACCCCGAATGCCAGTGGCGCAGGTGGATTGGATTAGGAAAACGTCGCTGCCACGGACGGTCTCATAAAAGGAGACATAGCTCTCTCCGTCGGAAAAGCGCCCGCACTCGGCATTCCCCAGCGGCACGTCCAGCGTGCGGCAAATCTCCTTTGCCAGGGGGATATTGGAGCTGCCCGCAAAAATCTTGATGTCCTTGCCATGTGAAATCATATCTCTACTCTCCTCTGCTGTCGTTGGATGACTCCCTGCACTGCGCCAAAAAGAAAAGAAGCTGAAGCGATGGACACGATGGGTCGGGAGGCGCACTTCCCTTTTCACCAGCATTATAGCGCATTCAGACGAAAGCCGCAAGGATTTCCCGCAAAATCTCTCTCACAGGAAAATACGTCGGCGTCCGGCGCCGTCGGCTTGGCCGACAGGCATCATTATAACAAATCAATCGGGAAAATCCACCGTTTTCTACGATTTTTCCCGTATTTCCATCGTCTTTTCCCTGTTGCACAAATTTCAAAACCCATTATTTTGAAATTTGGGCGGTTTGGCAACGTTGCCTTGTCGGCGTTTCAACGGATATTGAAATTTTTCGTTATTTTCCCGTTGACAAGGAGCGTATGGGCTGATAAAATATAAAAGCCGCTTTGAAAGGGTTTAAGTCAGGGGATACTCTGCGCCCGGGAGAGCGAGTCCGTAATCAAGGAAAGAGGTGCATTTTGCATGACCGCTATTATCGTGACCGGTGGCAAGCAGTACAAGGTGGCTGAGGGCGATACCCTCTTCATTGAGAAGCTGCCTGTGGAAGCCGGAGACAACGTGACCTTTGACCAGGTGCTGGCCGTCATCGACGGAGAGAACACCACCTTCGGCACTCCCACTGTGGAGGGTGCTAAGGTCGAGGCCTCTGTCGTGAAGAACGGCAAGGGCAAGAAGATCCGTGTGCTCAAGTATAAGCCCAAGAGTGGCTATAAGCGTACTCAGGGTCACCGTCAGCCCTACACCAAGGTGACCATCGGCAAGATCGTCGTCGCCTGATGACCGCCGTCACCTTTCATCTGGAGGGCGCCCGGATCGTCAGCGTGGACATCCGTGGTCACAGCGGCTACGCCGAAGAAGGGGCCGACCTAATCTGCAACACCGTCGTCGCTGCCATTCAGCTGGTAGAGTGCACTGTCAATGATGTGCTTGGCCTGGCTGCGGCGGTAAAGGTGGAGCCAGAGGAGCCCCACATCTCCCTCCATCTCCCTGGCGGACTGTCCGAGGAGGACGAGCATACCTGTCAGAATCTGCTGACCGGCATGATGGTCTATCTCACCGGCCTTCGCCAGCAATTTCCCGACTATATCACTGTAACGGAGGTGTAACACCCATGCTGAATATTTCTCTCCAGTTCTTCGCTCACAAGAAGGGCGGCGGTTCCACCAAGAACGGCCGTGACTCCGAGTCCAAGCGTCTGGGCGTCAAGCGTGCCGACGGGCAGTTCGTCCTGGCCGGCAACATTCTGGTTCGTCAGCGCGGCACTAAGATCCATCCCGGCACCAACGTGGCCAAGGGGAAGGACGACACCCTGTTCGCTCTCAAGGACGGCACCGTCAAGTTTGAGCGCAAGGGCAAGGACCGCAAGCAGGTCTCCATCGTCGAGATCGCTCAGTAAGTAAAACCACCGAAAAGGCGTGCTGAGAGCTTTCCAGCACGCCTTTTTTACCGGAAGGGCGCTCCCCTTCCGGCGCTGCTGTGAGGTACAAACGAAATGGCTTCTACCTTTGTGGATACTGCAAAAATCACGGTAAAGGCGGGCAAAGGCGGCAACGGCGCCGTGGCCTTTCACCGGGAGAAATATGTGGCCGCCGGCGGCCCGGACGGGGGCGACGGCGGCAGAGGCGGCGACGTGATCCTGGTTGCGGACAGCCATCTCACCACCCTGATGGATTTCCGCTATCGCCGGAAGTATGCCGCCTCCAACGGCTCGGACGGCTCCGGGGCACGATGCTCCGGAAAGGATGGGGAGGATCTGGTTATCAAGGTCCCCACCGGCACCGTCGTCCGGGACGCCGAGACCCGGGAGATCATCCGGGACATGTCCGACGGCAAACCCTTTGTCCTGGCCCGGGGCGGCCGGGGCGGCTGGGGCAACCAGCACTTTGCCACCCCCACCCGCCAGGCCCCCCGGTTCGCCAAGCCGGGCAGCCCCGGCGAGACGAAGGAGGTCCTGCTGGAGCTGAAGCTGCTGGCCGACGTGGGGCTGGTGGGCTTCCCCAATGTGGGCAAATCCACTCTGCTCTCTGTTGTCTCCAAGGCCCATCCCAAAATCGCCAACTACCACTTCACCACCCTGATGCCCAATCTGGGGGTGGTCTATGTGGAGGAGGGGGTCAGCTTCGTCATGGCCGACATTCCCGGCATCATCGAGGGAGCCAGCGAGGGCGCAGGTCTGGGTCACGATTTTCTCCGGCACATTGACCGGTGCCGCCTGCTGGTCCATCTGGTAGACGTCTCCGGCAGCGAGGGCCGGGACCCTATCCAGGACTTTGACGCTATCTGCGCCGAGCTGGCCCAGTACTCCCCGGAGCTGGCCAGCCGACCCATGATCGTAGCGGCCAACAAGTGCGACCTGTGCTATGACCGGGCTCAGGTGGACGCCTTCCGGGCCTATGTGGAGAGCAAGGGCCTCCCCTGCTTCGAGATCTCCGCCGCCGCCCACCAGGGAGTGCAGGAGCTGGTGTGGAACGTCGCCGCCCGGCTCCGGGAGCTGCCGCCTGTAAAGTACTATGAGCCGGAGTATGTGGAGCGGTCAAAGGAGGTCACGGTAGACACCTCCGTCCCCGCCGAGATCTGGCAGGAGGACGGCGTGTGGTACGCCCAGGCTCCCTGGCTGGATCAGCTCATGGAGTCGGTCAATTTCAGCGACTACGAGAGCCGCAACTGGTTCGACGGCAAGCTCCGCGCCTCCGGCCTGTTCGACCAGATGGAGGCCCAGGGCATCAAAGACGGGGACACCGTCGACCTGTACGGGCTGCAATTTGAATATCAGAGATAAGTCCCATGAGACATCCCCCGGCAGACCGTTTCTGCCGGGGTCTTTGTGTAGCGTCTGCAATCGAACCCTGGGTCCGCTTTCCCTGTTCCACTTTTCATTGACAATTGTCCATCTGCGTCGTATACTAGATGTTACTGCCATCTAAACACCCGGAAAGGAGATCTGTCGATGGATTCCATAGGCATTATACTTCTGGGGCTGTTGGTGGCGCTCGCCTTCGCCATCTACTGGCGGGTGGAGTCCCCGCAGCCCAAAAAAGGTGGGAACCTGTCTATCAGCCGTTTTCTGTCGGATGTCCGGCGTTACAAAAATTACATTTTCTACTCTGCCAAGTGTTCCCTGAAGGACGAGGTGGCCGACTCCTTCCTGAACTGGGCCTGGCTCATCCTGAACCCGGTCATGTTCATGCTGGTCTATGCCTTCGTTCAGATCATCGTATTCGGGGGCACTACACAGTACCTGGCTGCCTTTGTCTTCATCGGCATGGCGAACTGGAATTTCTTCAATGCCTGCGTCTCCGGCAGCGTTCGGACGATTAAGCGGTATGAGGGCATTATCTCCAAGGTATATGTGCCCAAATTTGTCTTCACGCTCTCTAATATGCTGGTCAACGGTTTTAAGCTGCTGGTATCTGTCGCACTGATTTTTATCTCCATGATCGTCTATCAGGTCCCCCCGTCCTGGACGATGCTGTGGTTTATTCCGTTGCTGCTCCTGCTGTTTCTGCTTACCTTTGGCATCTCCTGTATCCTGATGCACGCCGGTGTCTTTGTGGACGATATGGCCAGCATCGTCCCCATCGTCCTGCGACTGATGTTCTTCATCTCCGGCATCTTCTACGATCTGGAGGGCAAACTGGAGGGTGCTCTCGGCGTTCTGGTGGAGCGGTTTAACCCCATGGCCTTTATCATCGCCCAGTCCCGCCACGTTCTTCTCTATGGGGAAGGGCTCGACCTGCCCTGGTTTTTTACCTGGGTAGGCATCAGCCTTGTCCTCACCGCCATCGGCGTCAGTCTGATCTACAAATACGAGCGCCGATATGTCAAAACAGTCTGAGTCTGTTTTCCGCCTGCCGGAGGTCGTCCTCCGGCAGTTTTTCTGTCCGGGGGCACCGCCCGCTTTTCTCTGCTCAGGCTTGACCGCCGCCATTTCTAAAAACTGTATAAACTTCTCCCATCTCTGCTTGCGTTCCGGTGGAAAAGCGGATACAATAGCATTGTGTGAGATGATCTTACGAAGTCGGCGTCTCGCCGGATCCGTCTCAGGTCATTTGTCTTTTTTTCGGGAAAGGAGGGAGCAATATGTCTTACATCCTCTGTCTGAGCAGCTCCCGTTGGCTGAAACAGCCCACCCGTACCCAGTGGCTGCTGACACATCTGAACCATCGTCATCAGGTCCTCTATTTCCAGCCTGCCCCGGCCAGATTCACCCGGGACCCCCGGCGGAACGACTATAAAAAGAAGGGCTGGCATCCTCAGCCCAACATCACCGTCTACACCCTGCCTCCGATCTACCATCTGGTGGACTACGACCACCCCCGAATGCTCCGCTCCAACGTAAAGCGACTGACCAAATATATCGGGGAAAAGGTCTCTGAGGCCCGGGTACAAAACCCCCTGCTCTGGGTCTGCTCCCCTCTGTACGCCACCCTGCTGGACGAGCTGGACTGCCGGGGGATCGTCTACGACTGCTATCAGGACTGGCCCCAGTTCGACATCCGCTGGGAGAGCATTCTGGCCAACCGGGCGGACGTGCTTTTTGCCGCCTCTCCCGGGCTGGTGGAGCACCTGGCCCCCTGTAACTCCAACATCGCCCTGTTGCCCAACGGCTGTGATGTGAAGCTGTTCTCCAGGGCGGACGACCTGACCCTGCAGGTTCCCCCGCCGCTTCTGAAAATTCGGGGGCCTATCTTCGGTTTTCTGGGGGATGTGAGCGGACGGCTGGATCTCCGCCCCGCCTATCGTGCCGCCCGACAGCACGCCGCCTGGAGCTTCGTCTTTGCCGGGCGGTGCAGTCGGGTCAACCCGCTCTATGAGAGGATGTCCGCTCTGCCCAACGTCCATTTTCTGGGAAAGATCGACCCGTCGGAGCTGCCCGCCTATGGTGCCCAGTTCGACGTGCTCATCGATCTGCTGGAGACAGACGACCCAGACGAGGACGTAGTGCCCAGCCGGATCTATGAATACCTGGTCATCGGCAAGCCCATCGCCGCCATGTATCCCCTTCGGTTCATCCCGGTGTACTCCGACGTGATCTACTCCGGGCGTGACCCCAAGGAGTTTGTGGACGCCTGCTATCAGGCCCTGATGGAGAACAGCGCCTGGGCCCCCGCCACCCGGAGACGCTACGGTCAGCAGGCAGACTGGTCTGCCCGGGCGGGTGAGGCGGAGCGTATTCTGGAGAGCAACAGTCTGCTGTGACCCGCCTTCTTTCTCCTCTGTCCGCAGAAAAACCAATTCCCCGCTCAAAAAAACCGATTCCGTTGTACAAGCGTTACAAAAAACTTTTTCCCGTCCATTTCCCCTTGAAACTCCCCATAATATGGGCTAAAATACACTTGAATAAAGGGTAGGAGGGATCCGCAATGGCGCAGCGGCTCATTTTGCAGCACGTTTCCGGCACCGTGGATACCGTTGCAGGTTCTTCCTCCGAAGAGCCGGGCTCACCATGCAGGCAGATAGTCGCTATCTGTCCGCATTTTTGTCCCCTGCTCCATTTCTGTCCAGTACTGGGAGGTGTCTGACATGAACAAGAAAGTCGCCGTCATTATGGGCTCGGACAGCGATCTGCCCGTCATGCAGGAGGCGGTGGACAAGCTCCGCTCCTTCGACATCCCGGTGGAGGTGCGGGTCATCTCCGCCCACCGGACGCCCCGGGCAGCGGAGGAATTTGCCTCCCATGCGGCAGAAAACGGCTTCGGCGTCATCATTGCCGGAGCGGGAAAGGCCGCCCATCTGGGGGGCGTTCTCGCCGCCTACACCACCCTGCCGGTGATCGGCGTCCCCATCAAGACCAGCATGATGGGCGGGCTGGACAGCCTGCTCTCTGTGGTTCAGATGCCCAGCGGGATCCCTGTGGCCACCGTGGGCGTCAACGCCGGGGCCAACGCCGGTATTCTGGCCGCCCAGCTCCTGGCCGTGGGGGACGAGGCGCTTACCGCCAAGCTCGCCGCCTTCAAGGAGGAGATGGCCGCCTCGGTAGCCGCCAAGGATGAGAAGATCCGCACGCAGTTTCAAAATTGACCCCGCTTTGTCATCGTTTTCCCCTTGATTTATCTCAAATCTCGTTCGAAAATTGCAAGTGCAAGTTGAACACATCCGCGAAAAATTTTTAATAGAG
>JAJQEM010000112.1 GCA_021201635.1 Clostridiales bacterium
ATTGAATTTCTGATAAATCTTCATCCCCACCAGATAGCAGACCAGAAAGACCACGACGACGACGGCCACGATCCCATACCTCTGGTCGCCCAGGGCGCTGCCACTGAGGGCGGTGAGCAGGATGGCGGGGAACCGGCCCACAAAGCAGATGAGGATCCACGACCAGACGGAGATTTTGGTCAGGCCCACCAGGTAGGTGATGACATCCTTGGGTGCAGCGGGGATGAGAAAGACGATAAAGAGGATGGACTGGACTCTCTGGTTGTTGTCGAGAAAATGGATCTTGCTGATCTCCTCCGGGTCGATAAACAGCTCCACGAACTGCATCCCGAACTTGCGCACCAGCAGAAACACCAGCACACTGGCGATAGTCATGCTGATGTCGCAGATGATGGTGCCCGGCAGCACGCCGAAGACATATCCTGCGGCCAGCTCGAAGGGCCCGCCGGGAATGACGGCGAAGATGACCTGGACGATGTTCAGCAGACAGAACACCAGCACCCCCACAAAGCCATTTTCCTGGATGTATACCTTCAGGCTCTCCGGGTCGGAGACGAAGGAGAGGATGGGCTGCCAGAAGAGGATCGCCAGCCCCACAAAAAAGGCGATGACGGCGGCGAGGATGAGATAGCGGTATTTTTTCCTGTTCACAGGCAGGCCACCTTTCCCGGTTCGGAAACGTTTTGTCTGATAAAATGATTATAGCACGATGTATCGCAGAGGGCAATCCAAAGCCCTGCTCTGTCCATTATAACACAGAGCGCCCCAAAAACCGACCTCCCAAACAGTAAAACTTTTCTTAAATTTTGGTATCCGGCAAAAAAGCTACCCGTCCCTCCCTGGTGGGGAGAGACGGGCGAGGCGGCCTATTGGAGATAGACCTTCAAGCGATCAATGTTGTTCTGTTCCTGCACGATGGCCTGCCGAGCCAGGTCGGCGGCGGGATTTTTGGCCTGTTGGGCCAGCTGTGCTTCGGTCTGGCTCTGGGCCGGGTCGTCCCGGCTGTCCCCGTAGCTGTTGAGCACCCCGGTCAGGTTGAGGATACCCATATTGCTCCCCTGGATCATTAGCTTGGCCAGATACGGAGTCTCCCGGTTCATCAGGGTCTTTCCCTGGAGACAGAGCCACAGCATGGCCTGCTGCTCCCCTGTCAGTTCCCGGGGACACTGGCCCAGTCTGCCCAGCTCCTGCTCCGCCTTTGCCCCGGTGTCCTGGTATTGCTGGCACTGGGTCTTGAGGTCAGAGCGGAAGCGGGCGTTTTTCACCTTGGGCAGCAGCAGCCGGATGGCCTCCGTCCCCATGGCGGAGCCCTGATAGGCCTCCTGGAGCAGTGCGCACTCGTTGGAAAATTCCATGGAATCGTCCTCCTCTGATTGGTATGGAAGCGAGTCCGGATTTCGCCTCCCGGATATTTTGTCCGGGCGGTTGCAATTCATGCGAATTTCGGGTATGCTTTGAGACAGGAAAATTTTGATGAGAGAGGAGAACGCACATGGAGCAGATTTGGCTGGAGGTCAGCATCGACACTGTCTCCCCCTGTCTGGAGGAGCTGGCGGCCTATCTCACCGGCCGGGGCGTTGTGGGCCTGGTGCTGGAGGACGAGGCGGATCTGGAGCAGTTCGAGGACGAAAACGAGGCCTGCTGGTCGGATGTCAGCGAGTCCCTCAAGGCCGCCTACCGGGGGTCTCCCGGGTGAAGTTCTACGTCGCCGACGATGAGGACGGCCACGCCCGCCTGTCCGAGGTGACCGCCGGGCTGGAGGGCTTCCGCAGCCGGGTGGGGATGGAGGCCGGTACTCTGGCGGTGTCCACCCGCTCCCTCCAGGAGGAGGACTGGTCCCAGAGCTGGCGGAAGTACTACCAGCCCTTTCCCGTGGGCGAGCGGCTCTACATCGTCCCGGACTGGATGCGCCAGGAGGAGGTGCCACTGGGCCGGGTGCCACTGTATCTGAACCCCGGTCTGATCTTCGGCACCGGCTCCCACGACACCGCCCGGCTGTGTCTGGAGGCGGTGGAGTGGCAGGTCAGACCCGGCGACCGGGCGCTGGACCTGGGCACAGGCAGCGGCATCCTCTCCATCGCCGCCCTCCGGTTGGGGGCGTCGGAGGCAGTGGGCTGCGACATCGACCCCAAGGCCGCCCGGGTAGCCCTGGAAAACGCCGCCTGCAACGGTGTGGAGCAGTCCTTCCGGGTGGAGACCGGCGACCTGACCCGGGACGAGGGCTTGCGGCAGCGTCTCTCCGGCCAATATCGGCTGGTCATGGCAAACATCATCGCCGACGTCATCATCCCTTTGATCCCCCATGTTCCGGATTATCTGGCGGAGGACGGGGTGTTCCTCACCTCCGGCATCATCGACCACCGGGAGGAGGACGTGGCCCGGGTGCTCAAAGAGCACGGCTTCACCATTCTGGAGCGGCGGGAGTCCGGCGGGTGGATCTCCTTCCTGGCGAGGTTGTCATAATTTTATGTTATGTCAATATAACCTTGACCCCCCAGGCCGATGAGCACCAACCCGCCCGCCAGGTCGGCCCACCGGTGGAGGCGGCTGCCCACGCTCTGGCCCAGCAGTCCTCCAACGGCGGAGAGGATGAAAGCCACCGCCCCGATGACCAGGGCGGAGGAGAGCAGCTCCTGACCCAGATAGGCCAGGGAGACACCGGCGGCCAGAGCGTCCAGGCTGGTGGCCAGGGCCAGGGTGGCAAGGGAGAGGGGCCGCAGCTCGTAGCGGCGGGCAGAGGTCTCCCGCTCAGGGGAGAGAGCCTCCCAGACCATCCCCAGGCCCAGAAAGACCAGCAGACCAAAGGCGGCCAGCTGGCCTGCCCGCCACAGATATTGGCTGAGCTGATCTCCAAAGGCCCCGCCGATGAGGGTCATCCCCGTCTGGAAGCCCCCGAACCACAGCCCCACCGCCAGGCTGTCCCGGAGCCGGAGACCGTGCCTTCCTCCGTTGGCCCCGCAGCAGACGGCGGCGGCAAAGGCGTCGATGGCCAGGCTCAGGGCCAGAAACAGGACAGAAAGCATACAATAACCCCTCCCAGACGTTGTGTAACATCCTATGCGAACAGAGGCGGAGATAAGACGGAGGAACGGTCATGGATGACAGAAAATGGATGGGCCAAGCCCTGGCGTTGGCCCGGGTCGCCGGGGCGGCGGGAGATGTGCCGGTGGGCTGCGTCATTGTCCGGGGAGATCAAATCGTGGGCCGTGGCCGGAACCGCCGGGAGGAGACCCACGACGCCACCGCCCACGCTGAGATGGAGGCTATCCGCATGGCCTCCCAGGCCCTGAAACGCTGGCATCTGGAGGACTGCACCCTGTACGTCACTCTGGAGCCCTGCCCCATGTGCGCCGGGGCGGTGTGGAACGCCCGGATAGGCCGGGTGGTCTTTGGAGCGGCGGACCCCCGGGCGGGGTGCTGCGGCTCCCTGCTCCATCTCGGTCTGGAGGGTCTGACTCCGGAGCCAGAGATCGTGGGAGGCGTGGAGGCGGACGCCTGCACTGCGCTCCTGCAGGACTTCTTCCAGGGACTTCGATATTCAAAAAAAGTGGACGGTTAACAATTTTGTAACGTTTTCTCGCTTACTTTTGTAATATCCCGGTGCTATTCTATCCTCAGCAAGTGATAGCAGCTTCTTTTCATTTCATCCTCCTTTCTTCTTTTTTGAAAACGGCAGCCTCCCCCCGGCTGCCGTTTTCGCCTGTTCAAAAGCCGCTGCCAAATCGTCCCCGAAAAAACTGGCGTAACCTCCGAATTTCACATAATTGTAATAAAATCTTTCTTGGATTCGTAACATCTTCGGGGTATCCTATACTTGCAAGCAGGGATACTTCGCTTTTCATTCTTCCTCCTTTCTTTTTGTAAAACCGGCGGTCTCGTGACCGCCGGTTTTATGCGTATCATGCAGATTCGCCGGAGGACGTGCCTGCCGCAATGCGACAGGCCCTCGGGGAGGGGCGGGGGTATGGCTGGCGGAGCTGCGATTTTTTCCCAAAATGCCCCAGGGCAACAGCATTTACTTTTCTCTCAGGCTGTTGTACAATTATGTAAAC
>JAJQEM010000008.1 GCA_021201635.1 Clostridiales bacterium
ATTGCCAAAAATGGGATTGACTTTTGTATCGTTATACGCTAAACTAGATAAAAGTAAAGAAGGAAGTGCACCGGAAGGGGACTGCGGTTCCCGGGGAAGGACTCCGGGAGGTGTGCGCACCGCAGCGCTCGCACCGGCGGATATTTGACCGGCGAAGAAGGAATACAAAATTTGGGTTGGCGATCCCCAAGCAAACAGACTGACCGGGAAGGATGAGGTGACATGACGATCAAGGATATTGCGCGGATGGCGGGCGTCTCCGTCAGCACGGTATCCCGTGTCCTGAATAATCACCCCGATGTCAGTGCGCCGATCCGGGCACAGGTTCTGGCTGTGGTGGAGGAGCATCACTTTATCCCCAACAGCGCAGCGAGAAATCTGGTGCGGCCCCAGCGCAACACCATCGGTGTGATTACCTGTGGGAACGGGAATCCATTCCATGCGCCGATTTTGGAGGCGATCGAGGGAGAATTGGAGGAGCAGGGCTATGGCGTCTGTCTCCGGCAGGTCAAGCGGGAACAGGACGAGCTGGCTTACGCAGCGGCCCTGGAGCGCTCGGAGAAGCTGAAGGGCATCATTCTGCTGGGAGGTCGATCAGACTTCACAGTGGAGCAGGCGGCGGCGGTGACGGTGCCCTTTGTCTGCTGTACGTATGAAAACTGTTTTGGCGACCTGCCGGAGAGCAAATACTCCTCCGTGACCATTGACGACGAGGAGGCCGCATTCCAGGCGGTGGAGTATCTCCATCAGATGGGCCACAGGGACATTGCCCTGCTCCTTCCGGACACCCATGATCGTTCGGTGGGGGAGCTTCGTTACCGGGGCTACTGCCGGGCGTTGGAGCAGCTGGGTATCCCTCTGCGGGAGCGGTTGGTGCTTGTGTGCGCCGGGTATGACCTGAACTTTGGCTATGCCGCCGTCCGGGAGCTACTGGACAGCGGGGAGCCGTGTACGGCAGTGCTTGCCATCTCGGATATGCTGGCCCTGACGGCGATCAAGGCTCTCCACGACGGCGGGCGAAGCGTGCCGGAGGACTGCTCCGTCATGGGTCTGGACGGCCTGGAGACGACGGAATACACCCTCCCGCCCCTGACCACCCTGGTACAGCCCCAGGAGGAGCTGGGCCGAACCAGCGTTCGTATCCTGGCCCAGGTGATCGAGGGCGTCGGAGCGCATCAACATATCCTGCTTCAGCCTACCTTCCGCACAGGCGGCTCGGCGGCGCAGCGATGAAACCACCGGAAGATTTACCCTTCGGGGCGGCATTCACAGCACCTGACTGCCCAACTGCATAGGCGCTGTTCCATGGGAGTGCTGGCTGAACGGCCTGACCGATTGGTCAGGCCGTTCAGTTTGTCTTGCCAAAGCAGGGCGACAGCATTTACTTTTTGAGTTTACAAAAAGTGCGGCTATAGTCCAAATTAACCTGATACAAACATGCGAATACCGAATAGTTGTGATAGGTTTCCTCCGCTGTAGCGAATAAAAATTCACAATTGCAACCCATTATGAATAAATAAAAGTAAATGCTGTTGCCCTGCTTGCCAAAGGAAGGGACATTGACAAAAAACGGAGATAGTGATAATCTATATGTGGTAGCAGATGCGGCATAACGGAACCCCATTTTATCATCTGCCAGGGAGGTACCTGCTATGGAATTGAAGGGCAGCAGAACGGAACAGAACCTGAAAACCGCCTTTGCCGGCGAGAGCGAGGCACGGAACAAGTACACCTATTTCGCATCCGTGGCGAAGAAAGAGGGCTATGAGCAGTTGGCGGCCATCTTCCAGAAGACGGCGGACAACGAGAAGGAGCACGCCAAGATGTGGTTCAAGGAGCTGGGCGGCATCGGCAACACAGCGGAGAACCTGAAAAGCGCCGCCGAGGGCGAGAACTACGAGTGGACGACCATGTACGCCGAGTTTGCACAGGTAGCGGAGGAGGAGGGCTTCAAGCAGCTGGCCGCCAAGTTCCGCATGGTGGCCGCCATCGAGAAGACCCATGAGGAGCGCTATCTGGCGCTGCTGCACAATGTGGAGATGCAGCAGGTCTTTGAAAAGGGCGAGCTGACCATGTGGGAGTGCCGCAACTGCGGCCATCTGGTGGTGGGCAAAAAGGCCCCCAAGATCTGCCCGGTCTGCGGACATCCCCAGAGCTATTTTGAAGTCCGTGCGGAGAACTACTGAGGAGCAAAGGAGACTGCATCGCCATGATGAAGCACGTCGTCTGTTTTAAGCTGACAGACAACCGCTCGGAGAATGTGGAGCGGGCAAAGGAGCTGATCCTCTCCATGGAGGATAAGGTGCCCACCATCCGGGGCATCTCGGTGGGGGTGGGCTTTCTCCACTCTCCCCGCTCCTATGACATCATCCTGGAGGTCTTGCTGGACGGCCCGGAGGTGCTGGACGAGTACCAGAACGACCCCTATCACGCCGGAGTGGTGAAAAAGTACATGGGCGAGATGTCCTGCGCCAGCGTAGCGGTGGACGTTTTGCTCTGAGACAACGATACCCGAAAAGAGGCTCCCCTGAACCGTTTCATGGTTCGGGGGAGCCTTTCATATATTCCTGCAAGGCGCTTGACACAAATGCAGAAACGTGATAATATAATATTGAAAACGAGATAATAGGGAGAGCAAAAAGACAAAAGCCGACGCAGCTCCCCTTGACAGCAGAGAAAATGGGAGTATAATTACGCTTATCGCTGAGAATAAGGGATGGAGCCGTACCGTTTGTGGGTAAAATGAGTACAAATAAAGTGAGAAGGGATCAACCATGTCTGCACAGCGAACCTACAATGACGAGATGTTTATCGACACCTTTGAGCACGAATATACCTGGCTCAACGGCTTTCTCCGCAATGTGCGGCGCTATGGCGGCAAGGAGGCCATGATCGACCCCCTGACCCGGCGCAGTTGGACGTATGACGAGCTGAACCGGGAGGCCAACCGTTTCGCCCACGCTCTGGCGTCGGACGGGGTGGGGAAGAACGACGTGGTCATGTGCGTGCTGCTCAACTCCCCGGAGTTTGGGGTGAGCTATGTGGCGCCCCGGAAGGTGGGGGCCATCCTCAACCCGGTGAACTACAACCTGTCCCCGGGGGAGATCGCCCTGCTGCTGGAGCACAATCAGCCCAAGGCGGTGATCTACTCCGCCGAGGTGCGCCGGACGGTGGAAAAGGCGGAGGAGTTGTCCTCCTGGAAGCCTGCTCGGTTCATTATGGCGGACAACCTGAAAGACGAGACGCCTCCTCCCGGCCATGTGGACTACCGGGACTATCTGGACGGGCAGTCGGAGACCGACCCGGTGATGGCGGTGCGGCCCCATATCTATGACGAGGTGCTGCGGCTGTGCACCTCCGGCACCACGGCCCTGCCCAAGTGTGTGCCGGTGAACGACATCAACGAGGTGCTCTCCGCCCACGACATCATTATGCACTATCCCCTGAACGCCTACGACGTGTGCCTGAACATGACTCCCTGGTTCCACCGGGGCGGCTGTCATGTGGGAGGGCCCTGCCCGGCCTTTTACGTGGGGGCCACCGTGCTGACCATGCGGGTGTTCATGCCCAAGCAGAGCCTCCAGTGGGCCGAGCGGTATCATGTCACCTTCCTGATGGGTGCGCCCTCCTCCCTGGAGATGCTGGCCCGCATCCAGGAGAAGAGCCCGGTAGACCTGAGCCACGTGAAGGGCCTGGTCACCATGGGAGCGCCATTTGAAAAGGACGCCTGTATGGAATATTTGAAGATCCTGACCCCCAACATCTTCAACGGCTACGGCACCACCGAGACCCTGTGGAACACCTTCCTCCGGCCCTATGACCTGCCGGACCATGCGGGGACGGCGGGACGGAGCTGCATCGACGACGAGGTGCGGGTGGTGCGTCTGGTGGAGAACGGTCGGGCGGAGCCGGAGGACACGGTGCCCCAGGACGGGGAGACGGTTGGGGAGATCATCCTCTGGTCACCGGCCAAGAGCACCTACAGCTATTACAACAACCCGGATATGGAGCGGGAGAAGTTCTACCGGGGCTGGATGTACACCGGCGACTTGGGCACCTGGGACAGGGACAGCTTTGTCACCGTCAGCGGACGGAAGGACGACATGATCATCTCCTCTGGTGAGAACATCTATCCCTCCCAGGTGGAGGAGGTATTCAGCGGCTGCCCCGGGGTGGAGGACACGGTGGTCACGGCAGTCCCCGACCCCGTCCGTGGTCAGGCGGTGGTGGCCTATGTGAAGGCCTCCGATCCGGAGCTCACCGTCCGGAACCTGATGGAGTTTGCCGCAGAGAACGATATGCTCTCCGCCTACAAAAAGCCCCGGTACTACCGCATTGTGGACAAGCTGCCCCACACCGCCACAGGGAAGAAGCAGCACAACGTCATGAAGGCCCAGGCAGAGAGAGATCAGCGAGAGGGAAAGCTGAAGCGAAGCTGAGTGAGCAAAATAACAGACCCGGCAGACCGTCATGGAAGCGCCATGGACAGCCTGCCGGGTCGTTTTTTACTTCTTTATCTTTTACTTCTTCACTTCAAAACGCCGTACTGGTCGTCGTCCACCGGCTCCAGCCACTCATTGGAGGTGTTTTCGCCGGGCACCTCCACCGCCAGATGGGAGAACCAGCTGTCCGGGGCGGCCCCATGCCAGTGCTTGACCCCCACGGGAATGTTGACGCAGTCGCCGGGATTCAGCTCCACCGCCTCTTTGCCCCACTCCTGATAGTAGCCCCGACCGGCCACGCAGACCAAAATCTGTCCGCCGCCCTGATCGGCGTGGTGGACGTGCCAGTTGTTCCGGCACCCCGGCTCAAAGGTCACGTTGAAGATGCCCACCTGGTCGGTGGATACCGGGGCGAGGTAGCTCTGACCGATGAAATATTGGGCAAAGGCGTCGTTGGGCGCACCGATGGGGAACACCATCTGGGCAGCGTGAGCGGCCTTGGCGTCTGTGGGAGCCTCCTCCTCAGCCCAGACCTCCTTTGCCATATAGAACACCGCCCAGCCCTTGGGCCAGCCCACATAGAAGGCGACATGGGTGATGATTTCAGCGATCTCCGCCTTGGTCACCCCGGCCTTTTTAGCGTTCTCCAGATGGTATTTCAGAGAGGAATCGGTGACGCCGGAGGACATCAGGGCCACCACCGTAATGATACAACGGGTCTTGTGGTCAATATCCCGGTTGTTCCAGTTCTCGCCGAAGAGCACGTCGTCGTTGAAGTGGGCGAAGTCCGGCGCAAAGTCGCCCAGGGTGTTCCGCCCTGCGGCCTGTACGATTTTTTCCATACAAATGCCCTCCTGGTATGCGAGCTCCACCGAAATGGCAGCGGTGTCTTTTAGGGTCCACTATATCATAGCACACCCGGCTGCAAATGACAAATACCTGGAAAGCAACCCCATCTATGCCTTTCAGCTATAGAAAGAAGCAGGGTCACTTCAGCCCTCTCCCTGCTCCAGCAATTGGGACAGCAGGCGGTTGTACAGCCGCTCCGGCTGGGCGGAGTAACTGCGGCAGAGCAGTTCTGCCTGGGTGCGGTCAGGGGCCATCATCTCCAGGGTCATGACGTTCCCCTGCTCGTCATCCAGTACCATCCGGGCGGTGTAGCCGGAGCCGTCCGGCCTAGGTGTCACCTGGGTCCGCACCTGCCGGGCCCGCTGGAGCCGACGATTCAGAGCAGTCACATTCCGGTCACACTTCACCCGGACGGAGTAGGGCAGCTCCTCCTCGGTGGTTGCACCGTTGCTCCGGCCCTTGGGAGTGATGGAGATCAGCCCGTCCCCGTCCACAGTGACGTGGCCCGTCTCTTTCAGCTTGCCCAGGGCATCGGCGAATTGGAAATAATCCACTCCTTCGTCACACAGGGCCAGGTCGGTGAGATCTCCCATCCCCACCGGGCCGTCGATCCGAGCCAGAATGTAGAGGAGCAGCTCCATGATCTCCAGGGGCGACTTGATGAAACCGATTGACATAATATTCCCTCCTATGAAGGTCAACTTCACCTGTGACTATTGTACCATACCGTGGGAGCTTTTGCCAGAGGACCGATTGGCCTTTTTCCACTTCTTTTGCCCTTTGCTGTGCGCATCTTCTTCCACATAAACCGATTGCCAGACCCGAACAAATGTGTTATAATAGGCTCCGAAATAGGGACGAGAGAGGGGAGAAGGGTATGCGGATTTTGGGGATCGACCCCGGCGTGGCCACCATCGGCTTTGGGGCAATCGAAGCCCAGCGGCAGAAGTCCACCCTCCTGCGCTACGGCGTCATCACCACCCCGGCGGGACTGCCCCTCTCCAAGCGTCTGACCCAGATCTACGCCGACATGGTGGAGCTGATCCACACCCTCCAGCCGGAGGAGATGGCGGTGGAGGAGCTGTTCTTCAACACCAACCTGACCACCGGCATCGCCGTGGCCCACGGACGGGGGGTCATCCTCCTGGCGGCGGAGCAGCTGGGCGTTCCCATCTATGAGTACACCCCCATGCAGGTGAAGCAGGCGGTGGCGGGCTACGGCAAGGCGGACAAAAAGCAGGTCATGCTTATGACCCAGCGGCTGCTGGGGATGGACCGCATCCCCCGCCCGGACGACGCCGCCGACGCCCTGGCCCTGGCCATCTGCCATGGGCGTTCGGCCACCAGCCTGCTCAACCGGGACCGGGAGTTTGACCCGAAAAGGTATGATACCCGGTAAGGAGTTTTATCGATGCGGATTCGCCGTAAGATTTCAGCGAATCGATAGTGCCTGCTGCTCTCCCTCAGTCGCCTAACGGCGACAGCTCCCTCAGAGAGGGAGCCAAGAGGGGGTGCGCAGACCCTTGCCTCCCTCCTTGAGGCGAAGTGCCGCAAAGCGGTAGAGGTGGCACGGCGTAAGCCGTGACGGAGGGAGAGCAGCACGCACCCTCGGCAAGATAGACACCCGGGCGAATTCGCATAGAGTCAGTACGAATTCGCCGTAAGTTTTCAGCATTTCGATACCCCCTGCTACACTCCCTCAGTCTGCCCTTCGGGCAGCCAGCTCCGCCATCAAGCGGCACTTCCGCTTCGCTCCCTGCCTCAGAGAGGGAGCCAAGAGATGCTTTCCTCATTCGTCAGTGCATTTACAGCAAGATAAGGAGACCTCCATGTTCTACTATCTCTCCGGCACGGTGGCCCATGTGGAGCCGAAGCTGGCCGTCATCGACTGCGGCGGGGTGGGCTTTGCCTGCAACACCTCCGCCTATACCCTCTCCGCCCTGAACCAAGGGAAGCGGGCCACTCTCTACACCCACCTGTCGGTGAAGGAGGACGACATGACCCTGTACGGCTTTGCCAGCCGGGAGGAGCTGAACCTGTTCCGGCTGTTGCTGTCTGTTTCCGGAGTGGGGCCCAAGGCGGCCCTGTCCATCCTCTCCGCCTCCAACCCGTCCTCCCTGGCCCTCTCCATCATTACCGGGGACACCAAGCCCCTGGTGGCCGCTCCGGGGGTGGGCAAGCGCATCGCCCAGCGGATCGTCCTGGAATTGAAGGACAAGCTGGCCAAGGAGCAGGGAGAGGCCCTGGAGCAGTATACGCCGCCTCAGAACGGTCTGGCCTTGGGAGAGGACAAACGGGGCGAGTCCGCCGCAGCCCTGGCGGTGCTGGGCTACAGCCAGGGGGAGATCAGCCAAGCCCTCAAGGGCATCGACCTGGAGCAGCTGACCCTGGAGCAGATCATCAAGGAAGCGCTGAAAAAAATGATGAAGTGAGGGTGTGGGCATGAGCATTGACTACGCAGATAGCGAATACCGTCCGGAGCCGCTGGTGACCTCCACCCTGTCCCCCGGGGACGAGGCGGAGCTGAGCCTCCGGCCCCAGCGACTGTCCGAGTACATCGGACAGCAGAAGGCCAAGGGCAACCTGGACATCTTCATCCAGGCGGCCAAGCTCCGGGAGGAGCCGCTGGACCACGTTCTGCTCCACGGCCCCCCGGGTCTGGGCAAGACCACCCTGGCGGGCATCATCGCCAACGAGATGGGGGTCCAGATCCGCATCACCTCCGGCCCCGCCATCGAAAAGCCGGGGGATCTGGCCGCTCTGCTGACCAATCTGGGAGAGAACGACATCCTCTTTGTGGACGAGATTCACCGGATGAACCGGGCGGTGGAGGAGATCCTCTACCCCGCCATGGAGGACTACGCCATCGACATCATCATTGGCAAGGGGCCCTCCGCCAACTCCATCCGCCTCGATCTGCCCAAATTCACCCTCATCGGGGCCACCACCCGGGCAGGCTCCCTGTCCGCTCCCCTGCGGGATCGGTTCGGGGTCAATCTCCGGCTGGAGCTGTATACCCCGGAGGAGTTGTGTCTTATCGTCCGGCGGTCTGCCGGGCTGCTCAACGTGCCCATCGAGGAGTCCGGAGCCATGGAGATCGCCAAGCGCTCTCGGGGCACCCCCCGGATCGCCAACCGGATGCTTCGCCGTGTCCGGGACTTCGCCCAGGTGCGGGCGGGAGGCGTCATCACCCGGGAGGTGGCGGACGCCGCCCTCACCGCCCTGGAGGTGGACGAGCTGGGCATGGATCAGATCGACCGCCGGATGCTCCGGGCCATCATCGAGCAGTACGGCGGCGGCCCGGTGGGTCTGGAGACCCTGGCCGCCACCATCAACGAGGACGCTGTCACCCTGGAGGATATGTACGAGCCGTACCTGCTGCAAAACGGATTCCTCACCCGCACTCCCCGGGGCCGCTGCGTCACTCAGGCCGCCTATGACCATCTCCACATCTCCTACCCCGGTCAGCAGCTCAGTCTTTAGTTTTTGCCCCGGCTCTCCCGAAAACCGTTGGAATAGACTGGTCTTTTACGGGAAACGGAAAAAAACCTGAAAAGAACCTTGACATCCGGCGGCTTTCGCTTTAATATACAAGGAGATTGTTCTTGATGCGTAATGTTTTCATTGAGGCTGAAACCGCTTCCACCGACGAGGAGCTGTGCCGCCTGGCCATGAAGGAGGACAGCACCGCCGGAGAACTGCTGGTTCGGCGATACAACCGCCTGGTCCGGTGCTGCTGCCGTCCTCTGTTTCTCATGGGGGGCGACCAGGAGGATCTCATTCAGGAGGGTATGCTGGGGCTGACGGTAGCGATCCGGAGCTACGACGAGAGCCAAAACGCCTCCTTCCGTACTTACGCAGAGCGGTGCATCCGTACCCGGCTGTACACCGCCATCCGGGACGCCTCCAGCACCACCCACGCCCCGTTGAACGAGGCAGTACCTCTGGAGCCGGACGACCCGGTCTGGTTGTCCTATCAGGACGACCCGGAGACCCTGGTGCTGAACCGGGAGACCTTTCAGGAACGATTGCGGCAGTATCGCCAGCAGCTCACCCCTCTGGAGGAACAGGTGTTGACCTTGTATCTGCAGGGCCTGTCCTATCAGGAGATCGCCCAACATCTGGAGCGAAGCGTTAAGTCGGTGGACAACGCCGTGCAGCGGATCAGAAGGAAGCTGCAATCCCCCCGTTAGATTCGGCCGTAATCAGCTGTATCTATATCATAACGCCCAATTGGGCAATTTTTGAGAAGAGAGGATCTCAATTATGTACGAAGATAAGGTTTTGATCTGCAAGGATTGCGGCAAGGAGTTCGTCTTCACTGCCGGCGAGCAGGAGTTCTATGCCGAGCGGGGCTTCCAGAATGAGCCTCAGCGCTGCAAGAGCTGCCGTGACGCCCGCAAGAACGCCACTCGTGCTCCCCGTCAGTTCTTCACTGCCATCTGCGCCAGCTGCGGCAAGGAGGCCAGGGTTCCCTTCGAGCCCAAGAGTGACCGCCCCGTCTATTGCAGCGAGTGCTTCGCCAGAATGCGTGGCGAGCGCTGAGACGCTCTCCGTCATCGTTGACCTGTCAAACGCCCCCGGACATCGCTCCGGGGGCGTTTCAGTCTGCCAAAATACCGCTTCTCATCCGCAACAGAATGTGTTATACTGATAACCAAATCCACCTCACTGGCATATGAACGAAAAAAGGACGGCTCTCTATGAAGACCCTGCTGCATTGCTGCTGCGCCCCCTGCGCCAATATGTGCATTGACACCCTCCGGGAGGAGGGCCGGGAGGTTACCGGCTTCTGGTACAATCCCAACATCCACCCGGTGACGGAATACCGGGCCAGACGGAACACCCTGGAGGCGTATGCCAAGACCATCGACCTGCCTCTGGTGGTTGTCAACGAGTACGCCCTCCGGCCCTTCATCCGGGCGGTGGCGGAGGACATCGAGAACCGCTGCGTCAAGTGCTACGAGATGCGGCTGTACCGGGCGGCGGAGTACGCCGCAGAAAACGGCTTTGACAGCTTCACCTCCAGCCTGTTCATCAGTCCCTATCAGAAGCACGACCTCCTCCGCCAGGTGGCCCAGACCGCCGGAGAGACGTATCACGTGGAGTTTCTCTACCGGGATTTCCGCCCCCTGTTCCGCCAGGGGCAGGACCGGGCGAGAGAACTGGGCTTCTATATGCAAAAGTACTGCGGCTGTATCTTCTCGGAAGAGGAGCGGTACATCAAGCCGAAAAAGCGGATTCCGTAAGAGGGAGAGAGCACCATATGACGGTCAACATTCTGGCGGTGGGAGACGTGGTGGCCCAGTCCGGGCTGGACTGCCTCAGCCGCAACCTGCGCCGCATCCGGCGGGAGGAGGGCATCGACTTCGCCGTGGTCAATGGGGAGAACGCCGCCGGCAACGGTCTGCTCCCCCATCAGGCGGAGGAGATTTTGGATGCCGGGGCGGACGTCATCACCCTGGGCAACCATACCTGGGGAAAGCTCCGCATTGCCGACACCCTGGACGCCAACCCCTGCCTGCTCCGGCCCGCCAACTTCGCCCCCCGCTCCCCCGGCCGGGGCTGGTACGTCTACGACGGGCCCAGGGGACTGCGCATCGGGGTTGTCAACCTGATTGGCCGGGTCTCCATGGACCCCAATGTGGAGAACCCCTTCACCACGGCGGACGCCATTTTGAAGCAGATGGAGGCGGACGTCATTCTGGTGGACTTCCACGCCGAGGCCACCAGCGAGAAGCTGGCCATGGGCTGGTATCTGGACGGGCGGGTCTCCGCCCTGTGGGGTACCCACACCCACGTCCCCACGGCGGACGGACAGGTGCTTCCCGGAGGCACCGGGTATATCACCGACCTGGGCATGACCGGCCCCGCCCATTCGGTGCTGGGCGTCAAACCGGAGCAGTCCATCAACAAGTTCCTTGGCGGTCTGCCCCAGAAGTACGAGGCGGCGGAGGGTCCCACCACGCTGGAGGCGGCGGTGTTCACCCTGGATACCGCCAGCGGGAAATGCGCTGGCGTCAAACAGCTTCTGCTGGACGGCAACCGACGCAAGTGAGGAGATAGAAAGCATGGCAGACGAGGAAAAAAAGCCGCTTCCCGAGGACGAGCCTGTTTCCACAGAGGGGATACAGCCGGAGAGCAGCACGCCGGAGACGAAAAAAACCACCTGGCAGCAGGACATTTACGGTGAGCTGAAAATCCTGACCGTGGTGCTGGCGGTGGTGATTATCGTCTTTCACTTTATGACCCAGCTCATTGTGGTGGTGGGCAGCTCCATGTACCCCACCCTCCATGACGGGGATCTCCTCCTGGCCTGGCGGCTGAACTATGAGCCCCAGGCGGGGGACGTGGTCATCATACACAAGGAGACGGAGGCCATCCAGGAGACCATCGTCAAGCGCATCATCGCCACAGGGGGCCAGACGGTGGAGATCGACTACGCTGAAAACAAGGTCTATGTGGACGGCGTGCTGCTGGTGGAGGACTATCTAAACCAGGAGGATGAGGACATCATGGAGGAGAAGGGGGACGTGACCACCGTCGTCGTCCCGGAGGGCTCCGTCTTTGTTATGGGAGACAACCGGAACCACTCCACCGACAGCCGCTTCACCCAGGCCCTGGGCCTGGTGGACGAGGGGTATATCGTCGGAAAAGCAGTCTGCGTCTTTTTCCCATTCCAGCACGTGCAATTGCTGGGAACATAACAGAGGCCCCGCCTCCGGCAAGACCGGAAGCGGAGCCTTTTCTATTTGGCGAGGGGACAGCCTTTTATTCCTCTGAGAGGAACCCTGCGCTCCGGAGCAGCCAGAGAACCTTGTCCCGCACCCAGTACACTGCCGTCAGGATGCCGTCTACCATGACGTTGGCGGAAAGGGATACCTCGAAGGCCAGCAGGACAAAGACCACCAGCACCAGCCAGGCTCCGTCGCTCATGATGGACAGGTCCAGGGAGAAGATGGGCCGGAGGAAGAGAACGCAGAAGGCAAAGGCCACGACACAGAAGACCATCAGCGCCTTACGCAATGGATTATAGGGCCGACAGGTCCGGTGTACCATGAGCAGTCCCACCACCGCCACCACCAGAGTACAGATGGTGCTCAGCTCGGCGTCGCTCAGGCCAAAGACGGTGTAAAACAGCACAACGCCGATGCTCAGGGTCAGATCGCTGATGGCCGACGGCAGGGCCCGATAGATCACGTTGGGCAGGAACCGGCCCTGGATGCGGCTGTGGTTTGGCTCCAGCGCCAGGACGAAGGAGGGCAGACCGATGGTGATGGCGCTGACCAGGCTCATCTGAGAGGCGGAGAAGGGGTAGGTGAAGGTGAAAATGAGGGAGATGGCCGCCAGACACAGGGAGAAGATGTTCTTCACCAGATACAGGCTGGCGGAGCGCTCGATGTTGTTGATGACCCGTCGGCCCTCCGCCACCACGGAGGGCATGGCGGAGAAATCCGAGTCCATCAGGACGATGTGGCTGACCTGACAGGCCACCTGACTGCCGGAGGCCATCGCCACGGAGCAGTCCGCCTCCTTCAGGGCCAGCACGTCGTTGACTCCGTCTCCTGTCATGGCGACGGTATGCCCGGCCTGGTGCATGGCCTGGACCAGCTTTCGCTTCTGCTCCGGGGTCACCCGGCCAAAGACGGTGTAGGTCTCCGCCGCTTGGGCCAGCTCCTCATCGGTGCGCAGCGTCCGGGCGTCCACATACTGCTCTGCGTTGGGGATCTCCGCCCGGAGGGCCACCTCGGAGACGGTCACTGGGCTGTCCCCGGAGATGACCTTGACCGCCACTCCCTGCTCCCGGAAATACCGGAAGGTGGCCGGGGCCTGCTCCCGGATCTTGTTGGTCAGCAGCACCAGGCCCAGAGGCGTGACCGCTCCGGTCAGCTCGCCCCCGTCCAGAGGGCCCTCATAGCCTGCCAGCAGCAGCACCCGGCAGCCCAGCCGGGAGTATTCCTCAATGTCCTTGCGGTAGTCGTCGTACAGGTCGCCCAGCAGGTTCTCCGGTGCGCCCAGCAGATAGGAGCCGCCCCGGGCAAAGGACACACCGCCGTACTTCCGGGCGGAGGTGAAGGGGAGGGCTTTGGTCACGACCCTCCGGGAGTGTCTGCCGTTGAAATAGCGCTTCAGGGCGGCCATGGTTTCGTTGTCGTTCTGCATGGCGAAGACATAGTCTGCCAGGATGTCCCGCAGCTCGTCCTCGCTGGCAACGGACTCGTTCAGCGTCACCAGATCCTTGACCACCATTTTCGGCTCGGTGATGGTGCCCGTCTTGTCCACACAGAGCACGTCCACCCGGGCCAGGGTCTCGATGCAGCCCATCTCGTGGACCAGTGTCTTGCGCTGGGCCAGACGGAGAACGCCCGCCATGAGCGCCACAGAGGTCAGCAGATACAGTCCCTCGGGGATCATGCCGATCAGACTGGCTACGGTGGACACCACCCCGTCCCGGACGGGATTATCCAAAAGGACGATCTCCTTGACCGCCATGGCGATGCCCAGAGGGATGATGACGATGCCGATGGCCATGACCAGCCGGTTCAGGGAGCGCATCATTTCCGAGCGGGGCTGCTGCTTGGTCTGTCTGGCCTGGAGGGTGAGCTTGGACATATAGGAGTCCCGGCCCACGGCGGTCAGCCGGGCGTAGCACTCCCCGGAGACCAGGAAGGAGCCGGAGAGCAGCCGGCCTCCCCGCCCCTTGTGCAGCTCATCCGGCTCGCCGGTGAGCAGGGACTCGTTGACCAGACACTCTCCCTCCACCACCTGGGCGTCGGCGTAGATCTGATCTCCGGCCCGGAACACCACAATGTCGTCCCGGACGGTGTTGTAGACCGAGGTGGTGATGAGGATGCCGTCCCGCATGACGTTGGCCTTGGGGTTGGTCAGCAGGTTCAGACCGTCCAGGGTCTTTTTGCTCCGCCACTCCTGGACGATGCCGATGACGATGTTGGCCAGCACCACCACCATAAAGGTCAGCTCGCTCCATGCCCCCACGGCGATAATGGCAATGGACAGGAGAAAGAAGATCAGGTTAAAATAGGTGCAAACATTGGAGCGGACAATGTCCTTCAGGGATTTGGAGCTGGGCTCCACCTCCTCATTGCGATAGCCGCCCTTGCTCCGCTCCCGCACCTGGTCGGCGTGGAGGCCTACAGCCGGGTCGGCGTAGGCCACCGGAATGTCCGGGCGGCGTACCGGCTCCTCCGGCGTCCGGCGCCTTTTGCGGAGACGCTTTCGGGAACGATCCCGATGTGAGGGCGTCTCCTGCACCGGCTCCCACCGCCGGGTAGGGCTGCCGTCGGCCTCGGGTCGGGTTCCTCTTTCTGTATGGGACACTGGTTTCAGCTCCTTGGTAAAAATAGGGGAGAGGGGGCGCAGTTACAGCGTCCGGCTCCGCAGACCGAGAGGAGAGACCGTCGGCCTGACAGCGTAACTGTAGCACGGAACCGCCGGGGAAACAACCGACAAAATGTTAAGAGTTCTGTTTTTTCGCTATCCGCCACGTCCAGAGACAGATCAGAGCAAAGACCAGGGTGACGAGCCCGGCGACGAGCCATCGCTGCCAGGCGTCCTCTCCCAGCAGCAGTCCGGCGCCCTCCGCCATGGTGACTGCGCCAAAGACGGCGAAGATGACGAAGGCCAGCTTGTCCAGGAAGCCTTCCGGCATATTGCTTTTCAGCAGATGGCCTACCAGCATACCCACCAGGTCGGCGGCAAACAGGCCGATGGAGCAGGCCAGCCAGACGGTCAGGGCCTGATCCGGACCGCCGTTGGCGGCAAAGGTGATAGCGGTGAGCTGGGTCTTGTCCCCCAGCTCCGCCAGGAAGAAGGTGCCGAACACAGAGAGAATGGGGTGGCCGGAGGTCTTTTCGTTTCCAGCTTCCTCTTCGTCGCTCTCACTCCGCAGGGTAGACCAGGCAAAGTAGAAAAAGGCCAAGGATGCGATGATTTTAATCAGCCAGGTGGGGATGAGCTGGCTGATGAGGGAGCCCAGCACCACCGCCATGGCATTCAGCGTCAGAATGGACAGGGCGGAGCCGATGATGATGTCCCGCAGCTTGTAGCGGGAGGTCATGGCGATCATCAGCAGTTGGGTCTTGTCGCCCATCTCGGCGATGAACATGGTGAACAGGATCTGAATAAACAATGCCATAGAGATTCCTCCTGTGCCTGCCCCGGGCAAAAAACAGGGGCGGCCGTGTATACGACGGCTGCCCTACAATACACCCATGTACGGCACACCGCCATACATGAGTCTCGTTATGGGGATGCGGAGAACAGCGGCGGTTTTGCCGCCCTCTGTCTGTGTATATCATCCCTTATACAAGCCAGGCTCGGAGGAACCAGTATGTTGACTTGCAACGCCGGGTGGCGTAAACTACTCCCTCATGTGTTAAACAGTATACCAGCTTGCCCGGATAAAATCAAGACTTCCCGGCAGATTTGTTCCCAATTCATGTAATTTGTGGCATATTCCGTTACTTTTTGGTTAGCTAGAGCTAACCACAGCAATGTCCGCACTCCTCCCAAGGTTTTTCGGCCCACAACATTTCTTAACCGAAATTCCACCGACCCTTCACAATTCGTTCATCCTCTCTCCGGGAAAGGGGCTATAATAATTATAGATAACAAAATACGGGCGACTGTCCGAATCGAGTCAGAAAGGGTGAAATGAGATGGGAAATTTTTTTAAAGGATTAAGACATCAAAGCGTATTGAGCGCAGTGGTGACCATTCTGCTGGGATTACTGCTGATCTTCCTGCCGGACAGTACATTGGCTCTCGTCTTGGGCATCCTGGGCTGGGTGTTGGTCATTTTGGGCGTATGCTCCATTGTGACCTTTCTCTCGAACCGCAGTGTTGCCGTCAGCTATGGACAGCTGATCTTTGGCGTGGTGGAGCTGATTCTGGGCCTGTGGATCGTCCGGAACCCTGGAGGGATGGTCTCTTTTATCACCACCATCGCCGGTATTTGGGTGCTGGTTCACGCCATCCAGAATTTGCAGTTCGCATTTAGTGCCCATCGTGCGGGGGCTGCCGGGTGGGTGACTGCCCTGGTGACGGGCATCCTGACCCTGATCGTGGCCATCGTGGTTCTGCTCAATCCCTGGAGCTCCGTCGTCACTCTGATGGTGTTCGCAGGCGTCTGCCTGGTGATCGACGGTGTGGCAGACCTGGTAACGGTGGCCCGGCTGGGAGACTATTTCCGCAATCTATAAGCGTTACAGGCCATATGGACAGAGAAGCGCCGCCGGGAGGCTCAAGACCTCCCGGCGGCGCTTGTGTCGTTGTCAGACGGGAATTTACCGATAGAGGGGATATCGATCAGTGAGGGCCACCACGGCGTCCCGGATGTCGTCGGCCTTGGTGTCGTAAGCGGTGGCGGTCTGGCAGATCAAGTCGCCCACCAGAGCGCAGTCCGCCTCGTTGAAGCCACGGGTGGTGACGGCGGGGGTGCCCAGACGGAGACCGGAGGTGACAAAGGGCTTCTCCGGGTCGCCGGGGATAGCGTTCTTGTTGGCGGTGATGAACACCTCATCCAGGCGGCGCTCCATCTCCTTGCCGGTGAGCCCGGCGGGGCGGAGGTCCACCAGCATCAGGTGGTTGTCCGTGCCGCCGGAGACCAGATCCAGACCGCCGTCCAGAATGGCCTTGGCCATGGCCTGGGCGTTCTTAACGATGTTCTCCGCATAGACCTTGAACTCCGGTTGGAGCGCCTCGCCCAGGGCCACCGCCTTGGCGGCGATAATGTGCATCAGCGGGCCGCCCTGAGAGCCAGGGAAGACGGCGGAGTTCACCTTCTTGGCGATGGTCTCGTCATTGGTGAGGATCATGCCGCCCCGGGGCCCACGAAGGGTCTTGTGGGTGGTGGTGGTGACGATGTCGGCATAGGGTACCGGAGACATATGCTGACCGCCTGCCACCAGACCGGCGATGTGAGCTATGTCCACCATGAGATAGGCGCCTACCTCGTGGGCGATGTCGGCAAACAGCTTGAAGTCAATGGCCCGGGGATAGGCGGAGGCCCCGGCGATAATCATTTTGGGCCGATACTCTCTGGCGAGATCCCGCACCTGGTCATAGTCGATGAGGCCGGTCTTGACGTCCACCCCATAGGAGACCATCTTGTAATCCTTGCCGGAGAAATTCACCGGCGAGCCGTGGGTCAGGTGTCCGCCCTGATCCAGGCGCATACCCAGCACGGTGTCTCCCACGTTGCAAAGGGCGCGATATGCGGCGTAGTTGGCCTGTGCGCCGGAGTGGGGCTGGACATTGGCGAACTTCGCTCCAAACAGCTCCTTGGCCCGGTCACGGGCAATGTCCTCCACAATGTCCACGCACTGGCAGCCGCCGTAGTACCGGCGTCCGGGATAGCCCTCGGCATACTTGTTGGTCAAGACGGAACCGGCGGCGGCCAGCACCGCCTCCGAGACCACGTTCTCCGAGGCAATCAGCTCGATGTTCCGCCGCTGACGGGTTAGCTCCTGGGCAACGGCAGCTCCCACCTGGGGGTCTGCCTGATTCAAAAAGGAAAGGGTCTCCTCTACCATGACTGCTCCTCCTGTACTGTGCGCTTCCCAGAGCTAAACGTCCGCAGATGACGCACGATTGTTTACCAAACTATTATATCAGAGTTGAGAAAAAAGACAATAGTGGGAATTTCCTGTTTGTGAGGGTCGAAATAAGGAGTAATTTGTGATAAAATGGCAGACGAGATAAAATGCCGCCGATGAGACAGCGGGAAAGGGGCTCTTTATGAAAACAGAGCAGCAGGTATGGGCCATCGTAGAGACATTGAAGGAGCGTTACCCCGACTCCCTTTGCTCCCTACAATACGAAAAAGACTATGAGCTGCTCTTCGCAGTGCGGCTCTCCGCCCAGTGTACCGACGCCAGGGTAAACCAGGTGACACCGGCCCTCTTTGCCCGCTTCCCAACCCTGGAGGCCTTTGCCCAGGCGGACCCAGAGGAGGTGGGGCAGTACATTCACTCCTGCGGCTTTTTCCGGGGTAAGAGCCGGGACCTGGTGAACTGCGCCCGGATGCTGCTGTCTGACTATGACGGCAAGGTGCCCGGAGAGATGGAGGATCTGCTCCGCCTGCCGGGAGTGGGACGCAAGACCGCCAACCTAATTCAGGGGGACGTGTACCACACGCCGGGAGTGGTGGTGGCGGATACCCACTGTATCCGGATTGCCGGACGGCTGGGGCTTACCGACGGGACAAAGGACCCGAAACGGGTGGAGGACCAGCTCCGGGCGGTGCTGCCTCCAGAGGAGTCCAACAACTTCTGCCATCGGCTGGTGCTCTTTGGCCGGGAGGTGTGTACCGCCCGGCGGGCCTGGTGCGAAAAATGCCCTCTGCGGCCCTGGTGTAACTATTTCCGGGGAAAAGCAGATGGAGATGAGACGGCTGAGACGGAAAATGCGTGAACAAAGGATGAAAATAATTTGAAAAGTGCCTCAAATAGCTTGCAATTTTAGGCCAGAGCCGTTAGAATAACAGTATACCGGAATAAATCCGGGCAGACCCCGGAAGCGGAGGAGGAAAATATGATGGCATTCAATGTAAACGTAGACGAACTGATGAAGAAGGCTGCGGCCCTGGGCCAGAGCGGGATGAACCTCGTTCAGGCTGGCGTGGATCAGGGCATCCAGCTGGCCAATGTGGCCAAGCTGAGGGCTGCCAACGTCAAGGAGGACAGCAATCTCCGGGCCGCCTATGCGGAGCTGGGCAAGATGTACTTCGACGACCACGGAGCGGAGCCGGAGGAGGCCTATGCCGCCGTCTGCACCCAGATCGCCAATATCCAGGCCGCTATCGCCGCCAACAACGCCAAGATCGCCGAAACGAAGGTGGCCCCGGAGGCCGAGGTAGAGGTAGAGGTGGAGCCGGAGGCTGATGCTGAGGTCGAGACCGAGGCAACTGCTGCCCCTGAGGAAGCTCCTGCCGACGAGGCCCCTGCTGCCGACGACACTGCGGACTGACGCATAGACAAGTCATTCCAAATGATGTATGCCCAGATCTCCCTTTGGAGGTCTGGGCTTTTTATGCTGAGGAAGAAAGTCGGCCTGTTGCCCGACCAGGAGAACTGTGATACAATAGAGAAAAATGAAGGAAGGAGGCTGCGATGATGCAAATCAGTCAGGCAGCAGGGCTCGTTGAGGCGGCCAGTCCCAGCGGAGCCCTCTTCCAGCGGCAGGCAGGTTCTATCACCGTGCTCAAGCGCATCGTCCTGACCTTCCAGCAGGCGGGCATCTTTCCAATCGTCGTCCTCACCGGGGCAGAGGAGGAGCTGGTGCGCTATCAGCTCTCGGATTACGGCGTCATCTTCCTCCACAGTGAGGCACAGGGGTCAATGGATGCTGTCCGCACCGGGTTGACCTGCCTGGCCGACAAGTGTGTCCGGGTGGCCTATACCCCAGTGACTGCCCCCATGTTTGTCCCGGAGACCCTGCTTCGTCTCCGGGAGACTCCGGGAGAGATCGTCACCCCGGTCTATCAGGGCAGGGGAGGCCATCCGGTGCTGCTCTCCGTCGCCGTTATCCCGGAGATCTGCGCCTGGCGGGGAGAAAACGGCCTTCGTGGGGCGCTGCGAACCATGGAAGAGCGGCGGGTCCGGGTAAGCGTTGACGACGAGGGCATTCTGGCCAGCGCCCACGATCAGGGCCAGCTGGACGCCCAGCTCTCCCGGCACAGCCGGGCCATCCTCCACCCCTATATCCAGATTCGCTTTGAGCGGGAGAACCCTTTCTTCAATGACCGGCTCAAGCTGCTGCTGTTCCTCCCGTCGGACACGGAAAACCTCCGCCACGCCTGTGACCAGATGGCTCTGTCGGTGAGCAAGGCGTGGAACATGATAAACCACCTGGAGGAGGAGCTGGGCTACCCTGTCGTAGAGCGACGGCGGGGCGGCAAAAACGGTGGGCGGACGGTGCTCACGGCAGCGGGGAGAGACTTCCTCCTGGCGGCCCAGCGATATGAGGAGGCGGTGATTCAGTTTGCCCAGCAGCGGTTTCGCTCGGATTTCCTGAAGCGTGGGATGATCTAAGGCATCACCGCACAAATGCGTCTGCGGCGTCTGGCGGCTATCTTCCGCCTGCGACTCGCATGGCCTTGCGGCCATCGCTCCCTGCATTTGCGCTAAAGAGGATTTGGCCATTCGGTCAGCGCTTCAGAAATGCGTTAGCAAAAGTTTGACGTACATCCAGTACGCCTGCACTTTTGCACCTTTTTCTGACGAAAAATATCTCACCATCCGCTCTTGCCGATTTGTGCGGTAATGCCTTGAGAAAATTTTGCAGCCAACAGGCCGAGTGACTTTCGGAAAGCATTTGCTATTGCAGTCAAATCAGGTATAATAGAACTATTAATGCGGTGTCTTTTTAAAAGGGGGGCGATGTCTGTGTCCAGGCTGGCGGGACTGGTGACAGCAGCAGGGATGTCCTCCCGGATGGGGGCGTTTAAGCCCCTGCTTCCCTTAGGGGAGCATACCGTCATTGAGGCGACGGTGGACAGTCTGCTCACCAGCGGTGCGGGGTCGGTGACGGTGGTCACCGGCTACCGGGGAGACGAGGTGGAAGTAGTCCTCTCCCAGCACTTCGGCGAACAGGTGGACTTTGTCCGCAACGGGGACTATGCCTCCACCGATATGCTCCAATCTGTGCGGCTGGGCTGTGAGGCACTGCCTCTCTGCGATGCCTTTTTCCTCCTGCCGGGGGATATGCCTGCCGCGGGGGAAGAGACCTTCCGTCTGCTGGCGGACGCCTGGAGAGAGACGCCGGACAGGGTCGTCTTTCCCACCTTGAACGGACGGCGAAAGCATCCGCCTCTTATCCCAGCGACGCTCATCCCTGAAATTCTGTCCTTCTGTGGTGAGGGCGGGCTCCGGGCGTTTTGGGGAAAGCTGGACGGGCGACTGCGCACCGTCCCGGCAGAGGATCCGGGCACCGGGCTTGACTTGGACACCCCGGAGGACTACCGAACCTGCCTGGCCCTGCTGGAGGGTCGACGGAGGCAAAACGCATCTTCTGATACTGATTTGAAACAACATGACTGGAGGGAACCCCGATGAAGGAAATCAGCTGCCCGGTAATCAAAAAGGATCACGGGGATAAGGTATCCGGCCGCTCCCTGTATGTGGGGGACTATGACGGCGAGGGCGTCCTCACCGGAAAGCTGCTCCATGCGAAGGTGGCCCACGCCAAAATCGTGGAGGTCATTCTGCCGGAGCTGCCCCAGGGCTACCTGTATGTTGACCGGAACGACGTGCCGGGGGACAACAACGTCAACATCGTCAAGGACGACACCCCGGTCTACGCCCGGGAGACGGTGGAGTACATCGGCGAGCCTATCGGCATGGTGGTGGGCCCCGACCCCCAAAGAGGTGGAACGGCTGCTCTCAGAGATTCAGGTGACCTATGAGGAACTGGAGCCGGTGCTGGATCTGCGCAAGGCCAGCGAGGTCTTTTTCCACTATGAGTATGGCAAGGGAAATCTGGACACCGCCTTTGCCCAGGCCGACAAGGTCTATGAGGAAGAGTTCGAGACGGGCTATCAGGAGCAGGCCTATCTGGAGACCCAGGGCATGATGGCCGTGCCGGAGGCGGACGGACGGATGTTCGTCCACGGCTCCATGCAGTGCATCTACTACGTCAAGGGGGCGGTCATGCGGGCCCTGGGCTGTGGGCCGGACGGAGTGCATATCCTCCAGGACCCCACCGGCGGCGGCTTTGGCGGCAAGGAGGCGTTCCCCTCCATCCTGGCCTGTCAGGTGGCGGTGGCCGCTCACAAGGCCCAGGCCCCGGTTCGCTGCGTCTTTGACCGGCGGGAGGATCTGGAATACACCTCCAAGCGCCACCCCTCCCTGTGCACCTATAAGGTAGCGGTTAAAAACGGAAGGGTCACTGCGATGGACATCGACGTGAAGTTCAACGGCGGAGCGTATACCACCCTGTCTGCCGTGGTGCTCCAGCGGGGACTGATCTGCGCCGACGGGGTGTACAACATTGAAAACCTCCACGTCGTTGGCGAGGCCCTCAAGACCAACACCACCCCTACCGGGGCCTACCGGGGCTTCGGTGCGCCACAGACCTTCTTCGCCGTGGAGCTGATGATGGACCACATCGCCCGGGACCTTGGGGTGGACTCCCTGGAGTTCAAGGAGGCCCACATGGCAAAGCAGGGGGACGTTACCTCCATCTCCGGAAGGTACCATTTCCCGGTGCCCCTCCCCGCCATGATCGACGAGGTAGACCAGGCCTGTAACTTCCGCCGGAAGCACCGGGAGTACGCAAAGCCCCAGACTGGGCGGTATCGCCGGGGTATCGGCATGGCGGTCTATTTCCACGGGGCTGGCTTCACCGGGGCCGGAGAGCGGGACACCATCAAGGCAGTGTGCAAGCTCCACAAGTACCCGGACGGCACAGTGGAGATTCTGGCCTCCAACGGCGAGATCGGCCAGGGCGTGCGAACCACCTTCCCCAAGATCGTGGCCCGGGAGCTGAATCTGCCCCTGGAGAAGGTCTACTACGACCAGCCGGACACCGCCCGGGTGCCGGACTCCGGGCCGACGGTGGCCTCCCGCTCCCTGATGATCGTGGGCGAGCTGCTCCGCCGGGCCGCTATTCAGCTCCGGGACAAATGGGTGGACGGCGAGGACCAGATGGTGGAGGAGCACTACAAGGAGCCCAACTTTATGATCCCCTTCTCCCTGGAGGACTTCCACGGAGACGCCTATCCCACCTATGCCTGGGGCGTCCACGCCATCGAGGTGGAGGTGGATACCTGCACCGGCAGGAGCCAGGTGCTGGGGGCTACCGGCTCCTTCGATGTGGGCACGCCCATCGACTACAACGTGGTCATGGGCCAGATGGAGGGCGGCTTCCTCCAGGGCATCGGCTACGCCTCCATGGAGCATATGAATTACGACAACAAGGGCCGTATTCGGAACAACTCCTTCTCCGACTATCTCATCCCCACCACCAGAGACGTGCCCAATCTGAACTGCATCCTCCATGTGGAGGAGTATCCGGACGGCCCATACGGGGCCAAGGGTGCGGGGGAACTGCCCCTGGTGGGCGGCCCCGGGGCCTATGTGGAGGCACTGGAGCAGGCACTGGGCGGCGTGAAGCTGCATCACGCTCCCTTCACCAACGAGGACACCATGAACGTGATTTTGAAGGAGGGCCTGTGAGATGAACGGTATCTGCTTTACGTTAAACGGCGCTCCTGTGACCTATGAGGGCAGCGCAGCGGACCGTCTGCTGGAGGTGCTGCGGGATACCTACCGCACCACCAGCGTCAAGTGCGGCTGCAAGGAAGGGGAGTGCGGGGCCTGCTCCGTGCTCCTGGACGGGGTACTGGTGAACTCCTGCTGTGTCGCCATGGGAGCCGTAGAGGGCCGGAGCGTGGTCACGCTGGAGGGCTACCGGGAGACGGAGCGGTTCGCCGTGCTCAGCCGGGCCTACGGAGAGCTGTCCGCTGTCCAGTGCGGCTTCTGCACTCCCGGCATGATACTGGCCAGCGAGGCCCTGCTGTCCCGGAATCCCCACCCCAGCGAGGAGGAGATCCGGGAGGGGCTCTCCGGCAACCTGTGCCGCTGCACCGGATATAACGCCATCGTCAAGGCCGTCTCGCTGGCCGCAGAGGAGGGGAATGGACTATGGTAAACGGATATACGGCCCACTCTCTGGCGGAGGCGCTGGAGATCAGGGCGGCCTATTCGGTGATCCCCTACGCCGGGGGGACCGACCTGATGGTGGAAAATCGCCCGAATTCCACCTACCTGTTCCTGGCTCGGGTGCCGGAGCTGTGCGGCATCAGCGAGGATGAGACTTACATCCGCATCGGCGCAGCAGTCACCTATACCCAGGCCCTGGAGTCCCCTCTGGTTCCGCCGCTGATGAAGGCGGCGGTGGCTCAGATCGCCGCCCCCGCCATCCGCAATGCGGGCACCTTCGGGGGCAACCTGGGCAACGGCTCGGCCAAGGCGGACTCGGTGCTCATCGAGTTTGTCACCGATGCAAAGCTGCGCATCGCCTCCGTCCGGGGGGAGCGGCTGGTCAACGTGGCCGACTTCTATCAGGGCCGGAAGCAGCTGGACCTGGCCCCCGATGAGCTGATCGTAGAGATTTTGCTGCCGAAGCCCACCGCCGGAGAGCGCTGGCACTATGAGAAGGTGGGGGGCCGGAACGCCCTGGCCATCTCCCGGGTGTCCTTCGCCGGGGTGTACGAGGAGCGGGACGGCCGCATTGTCCGCCTGGCGGCGGGCTTTGGAGCGGTGGCCGCCACCGTCCTCCGGTATCCCGACCTGGAGGCCATGCTGGTGGGCAAGACGGTGGAGGAGGCAAAGAGCCTGAAACCGGATTTCCTGGCTGCCTATGAGGGGCGGATGCGGCTCACCCGGGGCCGGGTCTCTGCCGAGTACCGCAAGGCGGTTTGTCTCCAGCTGCTGGGGGCCTTTTTGGAGGAGATGGGGATTTGATGTCCCTCCTCCCATGAACACGCAAACGGAAGGGCAGGTGCGCCATGTTTACAGTGAACGTCAACGGCAGGGACTACCAGTCTCCTGTAGATAAGAAGCTATTGAGGTTCCTCCGGGACGACCTCCATCTCACCGCCGCCAAGGACGGGTGCAGCGAAGGAGCCTGCGGCACCTGCACCGTGCTGGTGGACGGGGTCAAGACCAAGGCCTGCGTCCCCCTCCTGAGCCGCCTGGCAGGGAAAAAGGTGCTGACGGTGGAGGGCATCGACCCGGAGGAGATGAAGGTCTATGAGCACTGTTTCGCCGAGGCCGGGGCGGTACAGTGCGGCTTCTGCATCCCGGGCATGGTCATCTCTGCCAAGAGCCTGCTGGACGGGAACCTGTACCCCACCCGGGCGGACGTGAAAAAGGCCATCCGGGGCAACCTGTGCCGCTGTACCGGCTACCAGAAGATCGAGGACGCCATCCTCATGGCGGCGGAGTTCTTCCGGGAGGGCAAGCCCATCCCGGCTGCCCCCAAGACCCTCCACATGAACGAGCGGGCCAGACGCATCGACGCCAAAGAGAAGGTAAACGGCACCGGCATCTATACCGACGACATCGAGCTGGAAGGGATGCTCTACGCCAAGGGGGTCTACTCCAAATATCCTCGTGCCAGGATCGACCAAATCAACATCAGCAAGGCCCAGGCTCATCCGGACTGCGTGCGAGTCTTGACCAAGGAGGATGTACCCTACAACATCATTGGCCACATCAAGCAGGATTGGGACGTGATGATGGGAGTGGGGGACATCACCAAATATGTGGGCAACGTCATCGCCGTGGTGGCCACCGACAAAAAGGAGAAGCTGGAGGAGATTGCCGCCCTGGTGGAGGTGGATTACACCGAGCTGGAGCCGGTGACCAATCCCTTCGACGCACTCCGGGGAGACGCACCTCTTATCCACCCGGACGGCAACGTGATGGGCAAGGCTCACCTGTCCCGGGGAGACGCCGACGCCGCCATCCGCAAATCTAAATATGTGGTCACCCGAAAGTATAAGACCTCCTGGCAGGAGCACGGCTTTATGGAGCCGGAGTGCTGCGTGGCCATGCCGGAGGGGGAGGACGGACTGCTCCTCTACACCACCAGTCAGTCCATCTATGATGTGCAGCGGGAGTGCTCCACCATGCTCCAGCTGCCCCCGGAGAAGGTACACGTCCGGGCGGCACTGGTGGGGGGCGGCTTCGGCGGCAAGGAGGACATGACCGTCCAGCCCTACGCCGCCCTGATGGCCTGGGTGACGAAGCGGCCGGTGAAGGTGAAGTACAGCCGTCAGGAGTCCTTGGACTACCACGTCAAGCGTCACCCAATGGAGATGGAGTTCACCACCGCCTGCGACGAAAACGGCCGACTTACCGCCATGAAGGGCATCATTATCGCCGACACCGGGGCCTATGCCTCCCTGGGCGGGCCGGTGCTCCAGCGGGCCTGCACCCATGCGGCGGGGCCGTACAATTATCAGAATCTGGACATCCTGGGCATGTCGGTCTATACCAACAACGTGGTCTCCGGGGCCTTCCGGGGCTTTGGCGTCAGTCAGAGCTGCTTTGCCACAGAGATGAACATCAACCTCCTGGCGGAGATGTCCGGCATCGACCCATGGGAGTTCCGCCGCCGGAATGCCATCCAGCCGGGGGATCGCCTCCCCAACGGCCAGGTTGCCGAGCCGGACACCAATATGGTGGCCTGTCTGGAGGCGGTGAAGGACATTTACTATTCCAACCCCTATGCGGGCATTGCCATCGGCTTTAAGAACTCCGGCACCGGTATGGGAAAGAAGGACATCGGCCGGGTGCTCCTGTCGGTGGAGGAGGGGAGGATACACATCCGCACCTCCGCCTCCTGCATGGGTCAGGGCATCGGGCAGATGACGCTGACGGAGATCTGCCACGTCACCGAGCTGGATCCCGCCCTGTTCGTCTTTGAGACGGCGGACACGGTTCGCACCCCGGACTCCGGCACCTCCACCGCCTCCCGGCAGACAGTGGTTACAGGCGAGGCCGCCCGGCGGGCAGGGGAGCAGCTGAAAGCTGCTCTGGAGCAGTACGGCTCCCTGGAGGCCCTGGAGGGGAAGGAGTTTTTAGGGGAGTACTCCGCCAAGACCGGCCCCCTGGGGGCCATCAAGGACAACCCGGTGAGCCATGTCTCTTACTCCTACGGCGCACAGGTCATTATCCTCAACAAGCAGGGGAGAATCACCAGGGCGGTCTCCGCCTTTGACGTGGGTACTCCCGTGAACATCCAGTCGGTGGAGGGACAGATCGAGGGCGGCATGGTCATGGGCATCGGCTACGGCGTCACCGAGAAATTCGAGTGCATCGACGGCTACCCTAAAAGCAAGCTGGGCACCATCGGTCTCATGCGGGCCACCGACGCCCCGGAGCTGGAGGTCATCCTCTGTCAGCCAAAGGAGGAGGATAAGCTGCCCTACTCTCTGGGAGCCAAGGGCTGCGGGGAGCTGTGCATGATCCCCACCGCCCCCGCCTGCGCCCACGCCTATTACCGCTATGACGGCAAATTCCGGCAGTCCCTCCCGCTGGAGGACACCCCCTACCGGAGAGCGAAAAAGAAATAGGACTAGGACAGAGCAGGAGCCTCATCCCCGGAGCGGGGGTGAGGCTCCTGTTGAACTGTGGGCAGAGCACCGCTTTTTGAGCGATGGTGGTCGGATAGGCTTGTGATTGGCATGGTAAACCAGAACTTGGTTGGAGTGTTTCCCGATGTGGAGCAGCAGAATCAATGGGCGTTTCCGTTTTCATATTCGCCCGAGAGCCCTTTTAGGAATATCGTTCTCTCGGCATCCTCATAACCTCGGAAAATGATTTCATCTATATCTTCGTGGTTGAACAGGTATTGGTGAACGCCCTCCCCAAGATGTCCCTCCGGGTAAAGCTCGCCTAAATAATCATAGTTCTTCTTCTTGCGGCCCTTGCCGTCGCTTTGCATAATACCTATAATCATCAATTTCTTTTCGCCGTTTTTCAGAAGAACGACGGAGCCGATCGGCAATAGATCCTGTATTTTCATAGTTATGATTCACCTCGTATTATATAGTAAGTAGTGCTTAAAATCTTTCGGTCGATTGTAAAATGAAGTTGAACACCTAAAAAATCCATAGCGATTGAAT
>JAJQEM010000043.1:0-16314 GCA_021201635.1 Clostridiales bacterium
ATTCAATCGCTATGGATTTTTTAGGTGTTCAACTTCATTTTACAATCGACCTTCTCAGGAGGTAACCAATAAATATGAGAATCATCCTTGACGCAATGGGGGGCGACCTGGCCCCCAGAGAGCCGGTCCGGGGGGCCATTATGGCCCGGAACGAGTTCGGCTGTGACATCACCCTGGTAGGCCAGGAGGCGGCCATCCAAAAGGTTTTGGAGCAGGACGGCATTGGCCAACTCCCTCCTGGCATCGACGTCGTGAGCGCCACCCAGGTCATCGAGATCTGCGACAACCCCTCTACCGCCTGGCACGACAAGAAGGACTCCTCCATGACGGTAGGCCTGAAAATGCTCAAGGACGGCAAGGGAGACGCTTTCATCTCCGCCGGCAGCACCGGCGCCCTGCTCTCCGCCGGTACGCTGATCGTCAAGCGCATCCCCGGCATCCGCCGGGCCGCCGTGGCCCCCATCGTCCCCACCGGGGCGGGACACGCCGTTCTCATCGACGCCGGAGCCAACAGCGAGTGTACCCCGGAGTATATGTGTCAGTTCGCCCTGATGGGCTCCTTCTATGCAGAGATGGTGCTGGGCCGGGAAAACCCCAAGGTGGGACTGCTCAACATCGGCTCCGAGCCCAGCAAGGGCAGCGAGCTGTATAAGCAGGTCCATCAGATGCTCACCCGTGCCAGCGAGTCGGGCAAGCTGAATTTCGTGGGCAACGTGGAACCCACCTCTATTGCCAGCGAGGACGCCGTGGACGTCATCGTGGCCGACGGCTTTGTGGGCAACATCCTGCTCAAGGCCATGGAGGGCACCGCCAATTTCCTGGTCAAGGGGCTGAAAGAGGTATTCACCACCAACCTGAAGACCAAGCTGGGCTATCTGATGATCCAGGGCAACATGGGCGGCTTTAAAAAGATGATCGACAGCCGGGAGACCGGCGGCACCGCCATGCTGGGCCTGCGCAAGCCGGTGTTCAAGGCCCATGGCTCCTCCGACGCCTACGCCATCAGCCATGCCATCGGCAAGGCGGTGGAATTTGTCAACGCCGGATTTGTGGACGCCATCGCAGAGCACGTGGACAGCTTCCAGCTCTCCACCGAGGAGAAGTGACCGCCATGAAGACGCTGGAAGAAAAGCTGGGCTACCAGTTTCAGGACCGCTCCCTGCTGGAAAACGCCCTGACCCACAGCTCCTACGCCAACGAGCACCACGCCGCCCACGTCCAGAGCAACGAGCGGCTGGAGTTCCTGGGCGACTCCGTGCTGGGCATGGTGGTGGCGGATTACCTCTACCGCAACTTTCCCGCTCTGCCGGAGGGGGACCTGACCCGGATGCGGGCCAGCCTGGTCTGTGAGGGCAATCTGGTCAACGTGGCCGCCCTGTGGGATCTGGGGACCTATCTCCGCCTGGGCAAGGGGGAGGAGAGCTGCGGGGGCCGGGAGCGGCCCTCCATCCGGGCAGACGCCGTGGAGGCGGTGCTGGCGGCGGTCTATCTGGACGGCGGCATCGTCCAGGCCAGACGGCTGGTGCAAAGGCTCATTCTGGACAATATGTCCCAGGCGGACCCGGCGGTCCAGGATTACAAGACCGCCCTCCAGGAGCTGGTGCAGCGCAAGAGCGGCCAGGCGCTGACCTATCACCTGCTCAGTCAGTCCGGGCCGGACCACGCCAAGACCTTCGAGATGGAGGTCCGGTTAAACGGGAAACCGGTGGGCGCCGGAAAGGGCCGGAGCAAAAAGGACGCCGAGCAGGCCGCCGCCCGGGCCGCATTGAAGGTGCTGTGCCAGTAAGAGAAACCATATGAAACCGTCAAAAGGCGGACGCATGAACTCCATGCGTCCGCCTTGTCGTTTGTCCGTAGACGGTTAGTTGTATTAGACCTCCATAATGACCGGGAGTATCATGGGGCTGCGCTTGGCCTTGCGGAACAGGTAGCTGGACAGCTCCCGCTTGATGTCCCCCTTGATGGTGGCCCAGTCGTCGCCGGGCTGCACCTCGGCCAGGACCTGGGCAGCCAGCTGCCGCACCTCGTCCATCAGCTCCTCGGACTCCTTCACATAGACGAAGCCCCGGGTGATGATCTCCGGGCCGGAGAGGACGGTGTGGTCGATGCCGGACATAGTGACCACCACCACGATCATGCCGTCCTCCGCCAGCCGCTTCCGGTCACGGAGCACCACGCTGCCCACGTCGCCCACGCCGTAGCCGTCCACCAGAATACGCCCGGCGGTGACGGTGCCGTTCTGCCGGATGGAGTTGGGGGTCAGCTCCACCACATGGCCGATGTCGGTGATGACGATATGGTCGGGCTTCATCCCCATGTCCTGGGCCAGCTGGGCATGGAGACGGAGGTGCCGCTGCTCCCCGTGGACGGGGATGAAGAATTTCGGCTTCACCAGGGCGTGGAGGATTTTCAGCTCCTGCTGGCAGGCGTGGCCGGAGACGTGGAGGTCCCGGCTGCGCTCGTTGATGACCACGGCCCCCTTCCGGTACAGCTCGTTGATGACGTTGCCGATGGCGTGCTCGTTGCCGGGGATGGCAGAGGCGGAGAGGATGATATGGTCTCCCGGCTGAATTTCGATCTGCCGGTGGGTGGAGAAGGCGATGCGGGTCAGGGCGGACATGGTCTCCCCCTGGCTGCCGGTGGTGATGATGCAGACCTTGTCCTTGGGCAGGCCCTTGATCTGGTTCAGGTCCACCAGCACCCCCTCCGGGATGTTCATATAGCCCAGACGGGTGGAGACCTTCATGGCGTTCTCCATGCTCCGGCCGGAGACCGCCACCTTGCGGCCATACCGGCTGGCCACGTTGATGATCTGCTGGATACGGTCCACGTTGGAGGCAAAGGTGGTGACGATGATCCGCTCGTCACAGCCCTTGAACAGGGCGTCGAAGCTGGCCCCCACGGCGGCCTCGCTCTTGGTGAAGCCAGGGCGCTCCACATTGGTGGAGTCGCACAGTAGGCACAGCACCCCCTCCTTCCCCAGCTCGCCCAGCCGGGTCAGGTCGATCATGCCGCCGGAGACCGGGGTGGGGTCGATCTTCCAGTCGCCGGTGAACAGGATGGTGCCAATGGGGGTCTTGATGGCGAAGGCCACGGCGTCGGCAATGGAGTGATTGATGTGGATGAACTCCACCTGGAAGACGCCAGCCTTGACCACGCTCCCTGCCTCGCAGGTGATGATGTCGGTGGTGGAGAGCAGATTGTGCTCCGCCAGCTTCAGCTCCACCAGTCCGGCGGTCATCCGGGTGGCGTAGATAGGTGCGTCGATGTCCCGGAGGACGTAGGGGAGGGAGCCGATGTGGTCCTCGTGTCCGTGGGTCAGGAAGATGCCCCGGATCTTGGACTGGTTCTGGATGAGATAGCTGTAGTCGGGGATGACCACATCGATGCCGTACATATCGTCGCTGGGAAAGCCCATGCCGCAGTCGATCACGATGATGTCGTCCTTGTACTCCACCACAGTCATATTCTTGCCGATCTCGTTGAGACCGCCCAGGGGGATGATTTTCAGTTTTTCTGCCATAAAAATTCCTTTCTTCTGATTTGGTATCGGGTTGTATGGAACTGTTTTTGAATGGGAATGTAAGGGAGGCCGGAAAAGCCTCCTGGGAACGGTTTGCCGCAGGACAGAGACGGCCCTGTATTCGCCGCCCCTGTCTCACGGTCTGTGTCCTGTCCTTACCTGCATTGCCTGACCGCCGGAAACGCTTCCGAAGGGTCACAACGCCTTTTCGCTGCACTCAGTATAGCATACTGTCCGCCAAAAGTATATGCGCCAGTTTTCACAAATGCTTCTGTTGTTTTGCCTTTTCGGTGATAACATCACACAATTCAGCGGCAAACTCATCGCTGGGGCCCTCCGCCCGGAGGGACAGGGCGGGTCGTCCGGAGACCGGGGCCACCCAGACGCTCCCCTCCCCTACCGGGATGCGGAGTCCCTCTCCCACGCTCCGGGCCTGGGGGAAGTCCCGGGTCAGCCCGTCCATGGCCCTGCCCCGGCCCCTCTCCACAGGGATCTCCCGGGTGCGCAGGGCAAACCGGGGCAGCCGGGCGGCCAGCCGGGTCAGGCTCTGGCCTGTCCGGGCCAGATGCCCCAGCACCAGACAGGCGGCGGCGCAGCCGTCCCAGAGAGGGAGCAGCCGTTGGGCCTGCCGCTCCGCTTCTGCCCCGTCCCGGCCCAGACGGAGGGCTCTGCCCCCCGTACGTCTCCGCCAGGCGGTCCACGGCGGAGGGAGCCGCCGGAGGGAGGGCCAGCGTCCCCTCCCCCCTGTTCCAGCAGCACCAGGCAACTGAGCAGCAATCCCTGCTCCTCCGCCAGCAGCCGACCCTCCTCTGTCCGGAGGGTCAGTCCTCGGCCATCCCCGGAAAGCCGGAGGGAGATGTCCCCCGGTCTGCGTTCCCGGCTCACCTCCACCCCCAGCTGCTCCAGACACTCGGTCAGCAGGCCGGAGGGGTCGTCCCGCCGGGCCACGGACACGGAGAGCCGGGAGATGGGGGGCTGTGCCCAGGAGGTGACACAGTTGACATAATCTTCAAGGCCGATTTTGGATGTTTGGAGCTGTCCCGCCCCTTCTCTGCCGGAGGGCAGCGGCTCCCGTCCGGGCAGCTCTGTCTCCAGCCTGCGCCGCTGGGCGGGGGTGAGGGGGAGGCCAGACGGCCCGAACAGAGACATCACCGCCCGCTCCCCCTGTCTGCGGAGGAACAGGGTGGCCGAAAGCCCCAGCTTCCCCGCCATCCAGGCCGCCGGAGCGGGGAGTGGAGCCTCCAGCACAGTGACCTCTCCGCCACCGGAGAGCATCCCCGCCTGGGCCGCCAGGGCCAGAGGCCGGAGGGCGCTATCCGCCTCCCAGCCCAGGCCGCATTTTCCCTCTGCCGCCAGCAGCCCGCCCAGCCGGAGAAGCAGCTCCGGGGTCAGCTCCCGCCCTGGCAGACCGGAGAGCTGGCCACCCTCCTCGATGAACAATGTGCGCCCTCTCATGGGAGCGGTGAGGGATGTGCGCAGGCGGCACCCGGCGGGGACCACCAGCCGGGGCCAGACCTTCACCCCCTCCTCCAGCAATGCCCCGTCTCCCGCCGTGGCCTCCGCCCCCAGGACGGAGAACGGGTCCAGCGTGACCTCCGCCCCGGTCTGGGCCCCCTGGCAGAGGACGGCCCGGCTGACAGAGCTGTGATCGCCCACCCGGCTGCCCAGCAGCACAGCGCCCCGGACGACAGCCCCCTCCCCTACCTGAGAGCCGGACTCCAGCACCGTGTTGGGTCCGATGAGACAGTGCCGCCCCAGCCGCACGTCCGGCCCGATCCAGCAGGGGGGCAGGACGGTCACATCCGGCGGGATGGGCTGGTCGGCGTAGAGACAGGGGTTCCGTCGGGGTAGTCCCAGCTCCAGCCGGACACGCCCCTCCAGCCCGTCCCGGAGGGTCTGCAAATAGGTCTCGCAGGTCCCCATGTCCTGCCAGTAGCCTGCCGGGAGATCTCCGTACAGACGAAAGCCCTCCTCCAGCAGCCGGGGGAACAGGTCCCGGCTGAAATCGCAGGCGGCGTGGGGCGGGATGCGCTCCAGCACCCGATGGCTGAGCAGATAGATGCCGGTGTTCACCTGGTCGGTAAACACCTGGCTCCAGCCGGGCTTTTCCAGGAACCGGAGGATACGCCCTGTGTCGTCCGTCTGCACCAGTCCAAACGCCAGCGGCTCCTCCCGCCGCTGAAGCAGAAGGGTGGCGTCCGCCCGCCGGTCCCGGTGGCGGCGGATGCAGTCGGTCAGGTCGAAGTCGCACACGCAGTCTCCGGAGAGGACGATGCAGTCCTCCCCCTCCAGGAACGGCTCGCAGGCCCGGACCGCTCCGGCGGTGCCCCGGGGGAGGTTTTCCGTGAAATAGGTCAGCTCCATCCCCCAGGCGCTGCCGTCCCCGAAGTAGTCCCGGACGGCCTGGGGGAGATAGCCCAGGGCCATGGCGGCTCTGGTGATGTGGTGGCGACGGAGGAGCAGCAGCAGATGCTCCAGCACCGGCTTTCCAAACAGCGGGACCATGGGTTTGGGCAGCCCGGCAGTGACGGGCCGCAGCCGGGTCCCCTCGCCCCCGGCCAACAGGATCGCTTTCATAGACGCTGTCCTTTCTCTTTCTCTCCGGCTCTCCGCTGGAACGCTTTGGCGTTTTTTGCCGGAAAGCCGCATCAGGATACGCCTATTTTGGCCGGATTTCGAGGGAAGCATACAGCAGGAAGAAAAAAGCGCAGCCCATCAAATACCTTTGATGGGCTTGTGAGCCTGTCAAAAAAAGAAAAGCTCTCTGAGATACAGACATCTCAGAGGGCTTTTCGTCATCATCCGAGTAGTGCGACTCGAACGCACGGCCTGATGCTCCCAAAGCACCCGCGCTACCAACTGCGCTATACCCGGACAGATTGCCGTCCCGGAGGCGGCGGCACGCCACAACCCCGGAACGGTCACATTATACCGGGTCTCCCCGGAATTTTCAAGGGTAATTTTATTACAGCATGATCTGTCCGGGTCCGGGCAGGTTCATCTGTCGTTTCCGGTTGGCGGACCAGGTCAGCTTGTCCGACAGGGCGCAAACGTCGCCCCCGGCGATGACGTCCCGATAGGCGGAGAGGTTCTGCACCAGGCGGTCGATCTCCCGGGTGAGGGCCGGGGCGTTCATGGAGAACAGCTGGGTCCACAGGTCTACGTCCAGCGCTGCCACACGGGTACAGTCCCGGAAGGAGCCGCCCTCAAAGCCCCGGCACTGGAACAGCTCCTCATCGTCGCAAACGGAGACGGCGATGATGTGCATGAGCTGGCTGGTGTAGGCGATGATGGCGTCGTGCCGCTCGGGAGTGGTGGTCACCACGTCGGAACAGCCGATGTATGCAGAGATGCGGCGCATCATAGCGATGTGCTCCTGGGTGCTGTTCGCTCTGGGAGTCAGGATAAAGTGGGCCCGCTGGAACATGGTAGGAAAGGAGTGCTCGATACCGGAGAACTCCGTGCCTGCCATGGGGTGACAGCCGATGAAGTCCACCGTCTCCGGCAGGACGCTGGCCCCCTCCATGATGGCGGTCTTGATGCCGCCCACGTCGGTGACCAGGGCTCCCGCCCGGAACATGTCCTGATACTGGGCCATATAGTCCACGATGCCCTGGGGATTCATGCACAGCCAGACCACGTCCGCCTCCGGCAGCACCTCCATAGGGTCTAATGTCACCCGGTCACAGACCCCGTGGCTCATGGCGTAGTCCGCCGTCGCCTGACGGCGCACCACCCCCACCACGGTATAGTCCTCAAACCCCCGGAGGGCGGCGGCCAGGGAGCCGCCGATCAGCCCCAGGCCCACCACTGCAATGATCTTTTCCCGCTGCATATCAGACGCCTCCTCTGCGGCCTCTCGTTTGCTACACTTTACCCCATTCCTGTGTGAAAGTCAAGGTGTTTACCACCGGGGTGGCTGCTGTTCGTTCTGGTTTGCCTGCTCTGCGGGGCGGACGGCCAGATACCACTGGGCGTAGGTGAGCTCCTGATAGGGCAGGAGGAACAGATAGCAGAGGGTGGTGACGGCGGTGGTGGCGATGGTGTAGACGGCGTCGCTGCTGTCGAGGAGCACGGTCCCCACGATCTCTACCAGCAGACTGGCTCCCATCACCCACAGGAGGAAGGAGAGGTCCAGATTGAACAGCTCCCACTTCCGGCCGTGCATGGAGGCCTTGCTCCGGCGGAAGGCCTCCAGCACGGAGATGTCCGGGTCGTCCAGCAGGAAATAGGGCACCAGGCGATAGCGGTAGGCGGCGATGATACCGGGAACCACCAGCAGTAGCGTCCACAGGAAGATGAAGCAGAACTCCAGCACGGTGGCCAGGATGATCTTCCCCGCCATATAGAACCGGGAGAACAGCTCCCCATACCCCGGCTGCTCGCCCCGGACCACCCCCAGGGCGTAGCTGGTGTAGCCATAGCTCATCACCGTGGTGTACAGGGCCAGAATGATGGTGACGAAGATGAAGATATAACCGGCGGTGCTCCGGAGCCAGGTGAGGATGGCGGCGGAGGTCTGATAGATGGCGTTCACATCCTCCCCGTAGGTGGCGACGTAGAAATCGGCGTACAGCTCGGAAAATTCCTGCATCCACGGGCTCACCAGATTGATGACGGTGGAGACCCAATCGGTGACCAGCTGGTAGACCAGCGCCACCAGCCAGGCGGTGGGGACCGCCCGGCGCATCATATCCTTGGAATTGCCCTTCAGAGCAACACGGTTGACGGATCCGTAATTCATAGAAATGCACTTCCTTCCTTTGGAATAGAATCAGTATAACACAGACGACGGGAAAGAGAAACCCACAAAAGGAGAAATACGGCGAAAGAACGAACGGGGAAATTTCCGCCGTCCCGCTCTTTACAGCCGCCCCAAGTTTCAGTATAATGTACGTTGAAATGGAATGAAAGCGAGAGGAATCGTATGGCGTCCATCAAGTTTGATGAATACAAGGTAAAACTGAACAATCTCCAGCCCGTGCTGGACAAGCTGGGGAAAAGTCTGAATCTGGAGTCCGCCGCAGAGGAGCTGGAGATGCTCCAGGCCCAGGCCACCTCCGACGGGTTCTGGGATGATATGGCCAAGGCCCAGAAGGTCAGCGCCCGCATTAAAGTCCTCCAGGACAAGCTGGAGGATCAGCGCCGCCGCCAGAGCCAGCTGGAGGACCTGCTGGTCCTCTGTGAGATGGGCCAGGAGGAGGACGACGACTCCATGGTGGAGGAGCTGGAGGAGGGCTTTGCCCAGCTGGAGCAGAATCTGGAGTCCGCCCGGATGCAGACCCTGTTCACCGGGGAGTATGACGCCTCCAACGCCATCATCACCTTCCACGCCGGGGCCGGCGGCACCGAGGCCCAGGACTGGGCCCAGATGCTCTTCCGGATGTACGTCCGCTGGGGGGAGCGCCACGGCTTTACGGTCAAGACCATGGACTATCAGGACGGGGACGAGGCGGGCATCAAATCCGCCTGTCTCTCCATTGAGGGAGAGAACGCCTACGGCTATCTCCGCTCGGAGCATGGCGTCCACCGGCTGGTGCGGGTGTCTCCCTTTGACGCCAACGCCCGGCGGCAGACCTCCTTCGCCGCCATCGAGGTCATGCCGGAGCTGGACGACGACATGGATGTGGAGATTCGCCAGGAGGACATTGAGATGCAGGTGTTCCGCTCCTCCGGGGCCGGCGGGCAGCACATCAACAAGACCTCCTCCGCCGTCCGGCTGACCCACAAGCCCACGGGAGTAGTGGTCTCCTGCCAGACCGAGCGAAGCCAGCTCCAGAACCGGGAGAACTGTATGCGGATGCTCCGGGCCAAGCTGGTGGAGATGAAGATGCAGCAGCACGCAGAAAAGGTCTCCGACCTGAAGGGCGTGCAGATGAAGATCGAGTGGGGCAGTCAAATCCGCTCCTATGTCTTTATGCCCTACACCCTGGTCAAGGACACCCGCACCGCCTACGAGACCAGCAACGTCAACGCCGTCATGGACGGCGACCTGGACGGCTTCATCAACGCCTACCTGACCTGCGAGGCCACCGGCGAGTGGGCCACCAAGTAACTGCACACGTTTTACAGGGTCCTGCCCCGCCTGTCAGAGCGGTCTGACGGGCGGGGCGCTTGTGTTGCCCTCCCCCGCAAATTTATTTGACCCTGACCCGGAAATATCGTAAAATAGAGACAGAATCAAACGATAAGGAGAGACAGAAAACGCTATGTTGAACGAAGCGCAAGCCGCCCGCTTTTGCCAGGTCCGCAGGGCGTTCATCGCCGGAGAGTTTCAGCACCTGAACCCGGAGCAGCAAAAGGGCGTCATGGCCACTGAAGGGCCCCTCCTGCTCCTGGCCGGGGCGGGTAGCGGCAAGACCACCGTCCTCATCAACCGGGTGGCAAATCTCATCAAGTATGGTCGGGGCTCCGACCCCCAGGAGAACGACGTGCCCGACTGGGTGACGCCGGAGGACCTGGCGGCGCTGGAGGGCTTTCTGATCACCCCGGTGGAGAGCGAGCGCCCCCGGATGGAGCAGCTGTGCAGGCTCGACCCCGCCGCCCCCTGGTCGATTTTGGCCATCACCTTCACCAACAAGGCCGCCGGGGAGTTAAAGGAGCGGCTGGAGCGGAAGCTGGGCTCCTCCGCCAACGACATCTGGGCTGCCACCTTCCACTCCGCCTGCGTCCGTATCCTCCGGCGGGACATCGAGCCGTTGGGCTTCTCCCGCTCCTTCACCATCTACGACACGGACGACGTCAAGCGGGTCATCAAGGGGATTTTGAAGGACCGGAACCTGGACGAGAAGAGCTACTCTCCCCGGACGGTGATGAACTACATCTCCAAGGCCAAGGACCGGATGCTGCTGGCGGAGGACTGGCTCCGGGAGTGCCAGCAGGACGGCGACCTCCGGCTCATCCAGATGGCGAAAATTTACGTGGACTATGAAAAGCGTTTGAAGGACGCCGACGCCCTGGACTTTGACGACCTGATCTTCCATACCGTCCGCCTCCTGCTGACCCAGGGGGAGGTGCGCAGCTACTGGCAGAACAAGTTCCGCTACGTCCTCATCGACGAATACCAGGACACCAACCACCTGCAATATCTCCTGGCCTCCACCCTGGCGGGAAAATGGGAGAATATCTGCGTGGTGGGTGACGATGACCAGTCCATCTACCGCTTCCGGGGGGCCACCATCGAGAACATCCTCTCCTTTGAGGAGCAGTACAGCGGCGCCCGGGTCATCCGCCTGGAGCAGAACTACCGCTCCACCCAGAACATCCTCAGCGCCGCCAACGCCGTTATCCACAACAACCGGGGCCGCAAGGGGAAGGAGCTGTGGACGGACGCCGGGGCTGGGGAGAAGCTCCGCCTCTACACCGCCTCCAGCGAGAGCGACGAGGCCCAGTATGTGGCCGCCCAAATCCTCACCGGCTACAGCCAGGGGATGAACTGGCGGGACTTCGCCGTCCTCTACCGGATGAACGCCCAGTCCAACGCCCTGGAGTACGCCTTCAAGCGCAATGGCATCCCCTACAAGGTCTATGGCGGCATCCGCTTCTTTGACCGGGCGGAGGTGAAGGATATGCTGGCCTATCTCTGCGTCCTCCACAACCCCGCCGACGACCTGCGGCTGCGGCGCATCATCAACAATCCGCCCCGGGGCATCGGGGCCAAGACGGTGGACACCGCCGCAGACATCGCCGCCAGTCAGGGCTGCCCCATCTACGAGGTTCTGCGCAACGCCCGGAGCTGGCCGGAGCTGGCAAAATCGGCGGGCAAGCTGGACAGCTTCCTCTCCATGATGGAGGAGCTGCGGAAAAAGGCGGACACCATGGAGCTGCCGGAGTTCTATGAGGAGGTGCTCTCCGCCACCGGCTACGCCATCGCTCTGGAGGCCAAGGGCACCATTGAGAGCGAGAGCAAGCTGGAGAACGTCCGGGAGCTGGGCAGCTCGGTGCAGAGCTATGTGGACAACGCCGAGGAGCCGTCTCTGGCGGGCTTTTTGGACGAGGTGGCCCTGTACACCGACCTGGACAGCGCCCAGGATTCCGACAACTGCGCCGTAATGATGACCATGCACGCCGCCAAGGGGCTGGAGTTCCCCTGGGTGTTCGTGGTGGGCATGGAGGAAGGGCTGTTCCCCGGCATGCGGGTGATCGGCGAGCCGGAGGAGATGGAGGAGGAGCGCCGCCTGTGTTACGTGGCCATGACCCGGGCGAAGGAGCGGCTCTACCTGACCTGCGCCTCCCACCGGATGCTCTACGGACGCACCAGCAGCAACCGCCCCTCCCGGTTCACCGGGGAAATTCCCGGCGAGCTGCTGGAAAAGAGCGGTCGCAGCTACGACGAGGACCACCGGGAGTACGGCGGCCAGTGGGGAGACAGCGACGGACAGCCCTCCGGCGAGCGGCCCGCCCGCACTCAGGGCGGCTACGGCTACGGCCGTGCCCGGCGCACCCCCGCCTATCAGCTCCGGGAGGGCCGCATGGGAGGCGGCAGCTCCATCGGCCAGACCCGGGTGGGGAACAAGGTCTCCAAATCTGACCTCATCCAGTCGGTGAACCTGCTCTCCCAGTACAAAAAGGGAGAGATGGTGGAGCACACCGCCTTTGGCTGGGGCATGATCGTCTCTATCACCCCCATGGGAGGGGACGCCCTGGTGGAGATCGCCTTTGACAACGTGGGCACCAAGCGGCTGATGCTCCGGTCCGCCGCTCAGCACATGAAGAAGGCGTGAGGCATTCTCTCTTCGTCCCTGTTTTTCATTCGCTGCAATTCTCTTTCCCTGCGGAGGCAAGCTATGAAACAACGACTCATCCGCCCTCTCGCCTTTCCCTTCGGGGACTACGAGGGCGTGCGGCGCTATCTGGACGGCCTGGCCCAAAAGGGCTGGTCGCTGACCCGGCGGGCGGGGCTGTTCTGCGGCCTGTTCGAGCCCACCCGCCGCACAGAGCTGACCTATGACGTGGTCCCCGCCGACCCCCGGCGGACGGAGGCCGACCTGGAAGCCCAGGTCAGGCAGCGCAGGGAGGACGGCTGGGAGCCGGTGGACACCCTCTGGGGCATGGACATCTACCGCTCTCTCCCCTGCGAGGGGCCGGAGGTGCGCCGGACCGAAGAGGACTACCGCCGCTGGCGGGGCGTTTTCCGCAACTGGCTGCTGTGGAGCGGGGCCTTCCTGCTGGTGACGGCGGCGGCCCTGGGCCTGCTGGCCTGGTACTTCGGCCTCTCCTGGCTTCAGCTCACCCGGCAGTGGTATCTCTCCGACAGCCAGACCATGCTGTGCCTGTTCCTGCCTCTGGCGGGGGCGCTGGCCTTGGCCTGGCTGGGGTGGCTGCTCTGGTGTCTTCTCCGGCGGTGCCGCCCCCACGCCCCCTCCGGGAGCCTGGCCATGGGCGTCCGATGCTTTTTGCAAATCTTCGCCGTGTTCCTGGTGGCGGCGCTGCTCATCGTCCTGTGGGTGAGCCAGATTCCCCGGCTGTGGATACGGGTGGTCATCACGCTCTGCTTCTTCGCCATGCCGGTGCTCTCCGCCCTGGTGGGCCGGGAGGATCGACAGCGGCGGCTGCTCGTCCTGGGCGGCGGCGTACTGGTCTGCTTTCTGGCTGCCATGGTGCTGGGCTGGACGGTACCGGAGCTCTCTCTGAACACCGTCTCCGACGGCAGCGGCTGGCGGAGCGACAGCTCCTACACCTGTCTCCTCCGGGAGGATCTGGAGGAGGTCCCAGAGGGAGAGACGGTCACCGCCTACTATGACCAATCCGCCTCTCTGCTGGTGCGGCAGGAGCGCTATTCTGAGTCATGGTCGGACGGCACCGTCATCGAGGTCACGGTGTACACCTGCGCCCCGGGCCTGGCGGGCATCGTCCTGGAAGACCTGCTCCCCGCCACCCTCTCCGGGACGGAGGAGACCCTGTCCCTGGACTCCGGCAGCTGGTATCAGCGATGGGTCAGAGACGGAAACCGGGTCATCTGCCTGGACGGGACGCCGGACTGGACGGACGAGGCCGTGTGGGAGAGCGTCTGCGATGCTCTGACATTGGAATGAACAGAAAAAGCCGCCTCGCTCTCACAGGAGCGGGGCGGTTTTGCGGTACAGTGATTTGATTCAGGTTTTTTTCTGGAACACCGTTCCGCAGTTGCGGCAGGTGATGGAAATTTTGTTTTTCCCCTTGGGCACCCGGAGCACCTGGCCGCAGCTGGGGCACTTGAAATAGACATGGTCCTTGTCCCGCATCTGGGCACGCTTGCGCTGGAAGCCCTGGACGATGGGGTTCACCTTGGCGACGAACCAGTCGTTCTCCGCCCGGCGCTTGGTGTAGTTCCGGGAGAGCATCCGGAAAATGGCGTAGATCAGCCCGGCATAGCTGACGATCCACAGCACGGTGGAGACCACCGTCACCTGGACAAAGCAGCTGATGAGCCACACCACCAGGCTGGCGATCACCAGCACCAGGTTCAGCTGATCGGAACCGTAGCGCCCATACATGATCCGGCTGAAGAAATTGCCGACCCGGTCAAAGAAATTACGAATCAAAGGAAGGACTCCTCACAGGCCCGAAAACGGGCAGATTTTCTGTGTATATGATACCGCACCGGGGGAAAAAGGTCAACGCTTCAAGTCGTAAAATAATTGTGAATACACTTGCCCCAGAGGGGGAAATCCCTTATACTGTTGCCACAGGAGGGAGTTCATTTTTCTCCCTTTGGCAACATCTGCGGCCCGTCTCCTGAAAAGGGAGCATTTGCCGTAACTGGGAGGGATTTCCATGGCAGTACGCCGGGTGGACAAGGTCAATTACTATCTGAATATCGCCGAGACGGTGCTGGAGCGCTCCACCTGTCTCCGCCGGAACTACGGGGCCATCATCGTCCAGGCGGACGAGGTGATCGCCACCGGCTACAACGGCGCACCCCGGGGCCGGAAAAACTGCATCGACCTGGGCCGCTGCACCCGGGAGGAGCTTCAAATCCCCTCTGGCCAGCGGTACGAGCTGTGCCGCAGCGTCCACGCCGAGGCCAACGCCATCATCTCCGCCGCCCGGAGCGAGACGCTGGGGGCCACCCTCTACCTGGTGGGCCGGGACGCCCAGACCGGGCGGCTGCTCCAGGACACCACCTGCTGCTCCATGTGCCGCCGTCTGGTCATCAATGCGGGCATCCAGCAGGTGGTGGTGCGCAACTCCCCCACCGACTACACGGTCATCCCGGTACAGGACTGGGTGGACCAGGACGACACCATCCCCGAGGACGCCGGGTGTAAGGAGTGAGCTCCGGCCCTCTCCGCCTACTCAATTTTACCGTTTTATAGATTACAACAGAACGCAGGCAGGAGGCCGGGTTTTCCCGGCCTCCTGCTTTCATATTCTGTCGTGCTCCCGGCCTGTAATGATCTCCCTCATGACAGGCCCTTTTGCTGCGCCTTTTCCCCCCTCCCGCCCCGGTGAAAAACCGCTATATCCCCCGAATCCTGCCGCATTTTACCGGAACTTTACCGATGTCTGATTTCACATCTTACAAAGGGCCGATACAATAAAACTGTACGGTTTTCTGCCGTGAACACAACGACTGCAATCGGTCGAAAAAGAGAGGTAGCGTACTTTATGCGGAAACGGAAACGAATCCTTTCCCTGCTCCTGGCCGTGGCGCTGACGCTGAGCGGCTGCGGGGCGGCGGGGCAAGGTCTCGCAGCGGTGGACGGTCTGGACGCCCTGGGCGAGGTCCAGGTGGTGTCCAGAGAGGAGGGCTCCGGCACCCGGAGCGCCTTTGCGGAGCTGGTGGGCTTTGACGAGAGCACAGACGGTGAGCACACCGACGCCACCACAGAGACGGCCCTGGTGGTCACGGATGGCTCGGCGGTCATGGACGCCGTAGCGTCCGACCCGTCAGCGGTGGGCTATGTCTCTATGGGGTCGCTGGACGCTCTGGACGGGGCGAAGGCCCTGGCGGTGGACGGCGTGGAGGCCACCCTGGACAACGTGAAAAAGGGCAGCTACCCCCTGAGCCGTCCCTTCTGCTTGGCCTGGAGCGGCAGCCTCAGCGAGCTGGAGCAGGATTTCCTGACCTATGTGCTGGGTAAGGGGCAGGCCATTGTGGGCCAGAGCTATGTGACGGTGGCGGACGCCACCAGCTTCCTCTCCGGGAAGCCGTCCGGCGCCATCACCATCCACGGCTCCACCTCCGCCGCCCCGCTGCTGGAGGCGCTGGCAGAGGAGTACATGACGCTGAATCCCAACGCCACGGTTGAGGTGACGGCCTCCGACTCCACCACCGGCCTGAATGACGCCATGCAGGGCAAATGCGACTTTGGCATGGCCTCCCGGGAGCTGAAGGACTACGAGGCGGAGCTGCTGGACTACGAGGTCGTCGCAGAGGACGGCATCGCCGTCATCGTCAACGATGAGAACCCCCTGGACGCCGTCACCCTGGAGGAGCTGTACGGCCTCTTTACCGGGGCCATCGCAGACTGGAACACCATCAATACAGAAAGGGAAAACTGAGATGAACGACACACTGCAAATTATCTTTGGCCTGTTCGGCGGGCTGGCCATCTTCATCTATGGCATGAACCTGATGAGTGAATGTCTCCAGAAGGCCGCCGGGGAGCGGATGAAGCAGATTTTGGGCCTGCTGACCCGGAACCGGCTCATGGGCGTGGTGGCCGGCGCCCTGGTGACGGCGGTGCTGCAGAGCAGCAGCGCCACCACCGTTATGGCCATCGGCTTTGTCAGCGCGGGGCTGATGACCCTGCCCCAGGCCATCTCCATCATCTTCGGCGCCAACATCGGCACCACCATCACCGCCC
>JAJQEM010000043.1:16414-27742 GCA_021201635.1 Clostridiales bacterium
CAACATCGGCACCACCATCACCGCCCTGCTGGCCAGCGTGGGCCAGTCCAGAGACGCCAAGCGGACGGCAGTGGCTCACAGCATCTTCAACATCTCCGGCGCCCTGCTGTTCATCTGGTTCGTAAAGCCCTATGCGGCATTTATCCAGTACATCTCCCCCCAGGGGATCGAGGTGGAGGTCATCTCCCGCCAGATCGCCAACGCCCACACCCTCTTCAACCTGACCATGACGGTCATCTGGATCTTCCTGCTGGGGGTGATGGTGAAGATCGTCACAAAAATCATCCCCGACGGCAAGGAGGGGCTGGCGGATCTGTCCAAGCCCTGCTTCCTGGATAAAAACGTCATGACCCAGCCTGCGGCGGCCCTCCGCCTGGTGGCCCAGGAGGTGCTCCACTGCAGCGAGATGGTAAAGACCATGCTGCTGGACGTGAAGGCGTCCATCAGCGGCGACACCGCCCCTCTCCAGCAAGTCCGGACCTATGGCGAGGCGCTGGACTCTCTCCACGTGGAGATCCACGAGTACCTGGCGGAGCTGTTCTCCGCCGGTGTGCTGACCGAGCAGCAGGCGTCCCAGACGGCCCAGCTGCTGTACGTTCTCAGCGACGTGGAGCGGATGGGCGGCCTGGCCGTGGAGCTGGGAGACGCCATGCGGGAGCGGAAGGAGAAGAAATACCACTACTCCAAAGAGGCCATGAGCGACCTGGAGGAGAGCCTGACCTATATCGAGGGGATGTACGCCGACGCCATGACCGCCCTGGCCAGCGGCTCTCTGGAACCGCTGCAGCGGAGCTTGGAGCAGAAGGAGACGGTGCTGGACCTGGACATCAAGATGCGGAAGGAGCATATGCAGCGGGTGAACAAGGGCACCTGCAAGAAGAAGCTGTCCGTCCCCTTCATGTAGATTTTGCACTGCATCGACCGCATGGGCAACAGCTGCGTCAACCTGGCCGAGGTGGCCGCCAGCCAGATGAGCTTCACCTACTTCATCGGTGCAGAGAGCAGTCAGGCCGTGAAGCCCTGAGCCGACGACACAGGGGAAACCAACTCTCTCCATTTTGTTCCAAAAGCCTGCGTTCTTTGGAAGAGGGGCGCAGGCTTTTTTGCGTGTCCGAAAAACCGTCTGACACGCCGGGCCGATTTCGATCGGCATTCGGCAAAAAATAGTTGACAAACCGGGAAACTGCCGTTATAATAGCTTTTGTTGTCCGGGTCGTTCGGATGACAGGCCCATGGAGCATCCCGCAGCCGGGGCCCAGGCAGAGCCGCTTTGCTCCCCTGCATTACAATTCGATATATCGTCATAGCCCATCTGGGGGTATAGCTCAGCTGGGAGAGCGCTTGAATGGCATTCAAGAGGTCAGCGGTTCGATCCCGCTTATCTCCACCAAATTTCAGGCTATGATGTATATAAACCGCCTTCTTCGGAGGGCGGTTTTTTGCTCTCTGCAGCGGCGGACGCCTGGCCCGCAGCGACTCACCCGCTGGCCTTCATCCGCTCCAGCGCCCGGCGCATCTCCTCGATGTTGGCCCGGTTCTCCGCCCGGCGCTGGGCCTCGGTGGGGCGGAGAGGGACCACCTGTCCGCCGGGGCCCCACTGGGTCTCCGCCCAGTGCTCCGCCCGTCTGCGCCAGTCCATCGGTTTTCCGTTGCGGGTGCGCCAGTTTCTGGCCTGGTAATAGTCCCAGAACCGCTCTCCGTCTATCCTCAGCCCCCTGTCCTGAAGAAAATCCAACACCTCCTCTCGGGTGGGAGGGTGGTCGGCCCCGGTGGGGGCCGACACGGCAGGGCCGTTTCTCTCTCCTGCGGCAGCAGGGAGAGCCTTGGGCTCCCCCTCGTCTTCGAGTTCGAGTTTGTTTTTGAGTTTGGGGTCGGCTTTGGCTTCCTCCCCGGCCTCGGTATCGGTTTTGGTTTTGGTTTCGGCTTCGGCTTTGGTATCGGTTTCGGTTTCGGTTTTGGTTTTGGTTTTGGCTTTGGCTTTGGTTTCGGTTTGGCCATTTTTGTCATCCGGCGCCATAGCGGTGCTATCCGCTGGCATGGCGTCGCTATCCGGTGCCATGGTATTGCCATCACTCTCCGGAGACGCAGAGGCGCCCCACCGGGCCTCGGCCCCCTTCTTCCCCGCCTGGGAGCGCTTGCGCTGCTGGTCCGCAAAGCCCTCCTGGAACCGGTCCTCCCGGCTCATGACCCGTCGGGTGAAAAACCGCAGGTTGCCCTCGGGCTGGATAGGCGTGCCCTCCATGCTGTACTGGAGCAGTCCCCGGCACAGCAGGCCAAACTCCTCGTCGGACAGGGCCTCCATCTCCTCCAGATATTCATAGGGGAGGGCCACATAGTTTCTGTTCATCGTTTTTCGCTCCTTTCAGCGTGTGCTGTTTCTCCTGTAGATAGTATAGCACATATGTTCGATTCTATCAATGCAAGAACCTGTATTCTTTTTCTGTTTTTATCCATCCCCGCCGGAGGGCGTTAGATGGGAAAAATCAGATGGATAAAAAATGGGAAAAATAATCTTGCGCTGTTCGAAATTTTAAGGTATACTAACCTTAAGCTCGTATCTGCGAGGTGATGTCAATGAATCAAGCGCTTCTTTTTCTGTTTTTCGCCGCCTGCTTTGTATTGACCCTTTTCCTGATCTATCAGGGGATGAAGCTCATCAACAAGGCCAAACAGGCCACCTCAGAGGTCAAGCAAAAGGTCAAAGACGCCGCATTGGCCACGGACACCTTTATCTCCTGTCCCAAGTGCCACGCCAAGCTCCGGGTGCCCAAGGGCAAGGGTTCCCTCAAGATCACCTGCCCCAAGTGCAAGCACCGGTTCCAGCACAACAGCGGCACGCTGAGAAACGATCTGGACCTATACCGGCCGGGCGGCCCCCTGCGCTCGAAGCCGAGCTTTCAGTGGGGCCCCGCCATTGAAAAGCTCCCGGCCTCCATGATCCAGGCGCTTGCAGTGGAGTGTGGGAAAGAATTTTATCGCTATTACAACTGGGATGGAGATGTGGGTAGCGCTGTGCTCGGCATTGGTCTTGGAGGAAGAAAAACGAGAGAGTCCAACGGCGACAGAATTTTGTACGTCGATGTCAAATTTACACCCACCGAGCTCATTTGCAGCGATCACGAAAGACTGCGCATCAAAAATGGCGCAGAGTACATGGACTTAGTCTCTGACCGCACTGTCAGCTATACGAAACTGCTGAAGGAAAGCGATCGGCAGAAAGCCGATATTGACAGCCGCTCAAAGGGAAACCGGGACCCCAGAAAAAGGTGGTCCTTCACCGTTCCGGACGACCTCGCTCTGAGCAGCAAAGGGCTTGAGATGCTCACCCACATGACGTACACCCAACTGATCGACGCCCACCCCACCGCCTTCATGCACGACGGCCGGCTCTATCCCCACGGCCGGAAATCCGCCTCCGGCAGCTCCGTCCAAACGTCGAAGCGCTGAGACATCTGTATCCCCATTGGTAGCGTGCCAATATGAAACATAAACATAAGGAGGAAATTTTTATGCCCAGCAGTGACTACAACCGCTATCTTGCAGCCATCAAGGCCGCCAACGACGCTGAGGAGCGGAGAGCCAAGGAGCTTCTGCGCCAGATCCAGGCGGACATGATCGCCAAGTATGGACTCAGCGACAACGACGTGGACTACCTCATCCGGCAGTTCCGCTATCACATCTGAGCGACAAGGGCCGCCGCTTCGCACCTGTATCATATCTGTACATCAAAAAAGGAGGAGAGAGAATATGGAAAATCTTGTCGGCATTATTCTGTTCGTATTGGTCGTCTTTTCGCTGCTCAGGGGATTCATGCTTTACCCCAAAACGAAGGACAGCTTTGGCATGGGGAAGGAGTATTCCTCCACCACCTCTACCATCTGCGGCCTTCTGTACATCGTCGTCCTGATCGGTCTGCTGGCGGAGAGCTGGGTGGAGATCAGCGTCGTCTGCCTGATCGCCACCTTCGTATTGCAGCTGCGGCCCCTGATCCGTGCCGGGAACGTCCAGGCCATGGCCCGGGTGATGGGGGGCGGCTATCTGCCCTGGAAGGACGATCTGCTCCTCTCCCCCCTCCACACCTGGCATCTCATCACCCTGACCGGCATCGCCAGAGTGGCCAAGGTGCTGATGCACGTGACCGTGGTGGGCATCCCCTTCTGGAAGCAGTATGAGGATATGTACGCCGCCGGTGAGGAGTACATCAGCTATTCCCAGCAGCAGGAGGAGCTGAGAGAGCGGTACCATGCAAACGAGCTCTACAAAGAGGCACGTGAAATCGCACGTGAGCTCAATCAGGAATCAAAGAAGTGAGGGAGGCGTAAACCATGGCAGAAAATCAAGTGAACGAATTTCGCAGCAAGGCGGAGGAGCTGGCGGACGTCGAGTCCAAAATGTTCCGGATGGTGTCCTCCAGCAGCAATCTCGATGAGCTGAATCATTCCCGGGACGGCAAGACCCGCCTCATCGTGGCCGCAGTCGTGTCCGTTGTCGCCATTGTGGCGGCGCTGCTGCTGAAGGGCTATCTGATGTTCCTGTTCGTCGTCATCGCCTTCATCGGCCTGTGCGAGCTGTACGTGCGCTTCCAGGAGATGCGCTATCACAAGGAGCGGGGCACCGAATACGACAGCGCCATGGGCGACCTGGACAGCGCCATGACCCGTCGGAAACAGCTCATCGGCGAGCTGAACGGTATGCGCCCGGAGGGAGACGAGAGTCGCTGGTGGGATGCAAACCTCTTGCCCATTGGCATGATCGTGGACGTCAGCTCCAACCCCCTGACCGACTGGGACTTCCGGCTGTATTTCCCCATCCAGCTCAAGGACATGGGCGACAGAGGCATCCTGTGCAGCGACTTCTCCACTGAGCGGCTCTACTGCACCGCCGACGCCCTGGCCCAGAACCGCAGCAGCGAGCAGATGCGGGAGATCTACTGCGACGAGAGCCAGCTCTCCTCCCAGCAGGGCTATGCGGTGATGGCGGTCTATGCGTGCAGAAACGAAATCGACCTGACCGAGGTCGCCGAGGGGACCCGGGTGAACAGCGTGGACCGGAACGCCCGGATGGCGGAGTACCGGGACAAGCTGGACAGCTTCGAGCGGACGGTGAACACCCTGACCGGGCGCACCTTCCTCACCGACAGCGAGGCCTTCATGGCCGGACAGATGGACACCCGGGAGTATCTGGCGGGCAGCACCGTCCGGGACGACCTGGAGCGCTCCTATGAGAAAAAGCTCTCCTCCGAGGGCGGACAGACCAAGGTATACAGTGAGTACTACGGCGGCCTGGAGCACGGGGAATATCTCCTCTGCGCATGGTTGTTCATCCCCATGAGCGGCCCCACAAAGGTCGCCTGCATCCTGGCCCCGAAGGGCCCCCAGAAGCTGCTCTCCATCACCTGGAGGGCCCACTCCGACGACGATCTCTCCGGCTTCCTGGAGGATTACGCCCAGTACGACGCCCTGAACACGGACACCGAGATCCTCCCCGATTTCGAGAAGGTCACCGAGGAGATCTTCACCGGGATCATCGGCCAAAAGCTGTCCCTGAACAAGCGGGGCGTGCTGGCTCCCCGGCCCCACGGCCTCTCCGACAAGGAGTGGTGCTGCGTGATCTGGAAGGACCGCTAACCAAACGCAAGAGCCTCCGGCGGATAGTTGCCGCCGGAGGCTTTTTGTATCCTAAAAATCCCCCTTGCCCGGGGGATTTTTTGCTATAATAGCGTCAGATTTCCCTGCTGTTTTCCGACTTAATCAGTGAAAGGGAAAACACAGACAGAGAGAGGAGCGCACCTATGGAGGACTCTGCCATCGTCCAGCTCTACTGGAACCGCTCGGAGGAGGCGATCCCGGAGACGGACGCAAAATATGGACGGCTGCTGGCCCAGGTGGCCCGGAACATCCTCCGGGACGCCCTGGACGTGGAGGAGTGCGTCAACGACTGCTATCTGGGGGCCTGGAACGCCATGCCGCCCCAGCGGCCCTCCGCCCTGCGGAGCTTTCTCTGCCGCATCACCCGGAACCTGGCCCTGGACCGGTCAGATTACCACCACGCCGCCCGGCGGAACGTGAACTGCACCGTCTCCCTGGAGGAGCTGGACAGCCTGGGGGACGACCGGGCGCCGCTGGAGGACGAGGTAGCCCTGGCCGACCTGATGGAGCGGTTCCTGGCCGGGCTCAGGCCGGAGGCCCGGGTCATCTTTCTCCGGCGGTACTGGTTCTTTGACCCGGTGAAGGACATCGCCCGGCAGCTGGGCTGCTCGGAGGACCGGATCAGCGCCATCCTCTCCCGCACCCGGAAGCGGCTGCGGACCTATCTGCGACAGGAGGGATATACCGTATGAACGCACAAGACATTCGCCGGATGGTGGCCCTGGCCCCGGACCGGTATCTGGACGAGGCCCGGGACTGGCGGCCCCGGCGTCCCTACTGGCTCCGTGTAACGGCGATGGCCGCCTGCCTGTGCCTGGTGGCGGGTCTGGGGACGGCATTGGCCCTGACCCTGTGGACCGCCGGGAGCGAAACCAGCGGCAGCAGCGGAGACGGCCTGCTCTTCGACAGCAGCGGCTCCGACAACGAGCCCATCGGCGTGGCGGACGTCAACACCTTTATGAACTACGCCGGTCCCCTGCTCCCCCTGACGCTGGAGACAGCCAACGACAGCATCACGGCGGAGCGGGCACTGACCTACGATTTCTCCGGCAGCTGGACCACGGAGGGCATCGCCGTCACCGACAGCTACACCCTGACCAACACCTCCGGAGAGGACCAGACGGTGACGCTGCTCTACCCCTTCGTGGGGACGCTGGACGAGGTAAACGCCCCCACCCTGACCCTGGACGGGGAGACGGTGGATGCGACCCTCTCCTTCGGCGGACGGGCCGGGGGATATACCGGCGTGTGGGACGAGGACGGGCTGGACGACAGCTCCTATAACCTGGACGAGCCGGACTGCTGGACGGACTACCAGAGCCTTCTGTCCGACGGCAGCTATCAGGCGGACGCCCTCTACGGGGACTGGTCCGTGGAGGGGACGGTGGTGGTCTACTGGTTCACCGACACGGAGGTTCTGTCCGGGGAGTCGGACGCCGCCACCCTGGCTCTGTCTGCCCAGATCGACTCCGACGCCACCACCGTCTACAGCTACGGCATCAACGGCAGAGGCTGGGACCCGGAGACCGGCGACTTCTCCGCCAGCTACTTTGTCCAGGAGGGAGACGAAAGCCGCCTTCGCTGCCTCATCGTGGTGGGGGAGGACTTCACCGACTACACCCTCCAGGGCTATGAGGACGGGGGCTGCACCCCGGGGACGGAGATGGAGATCACTGCCACCGTCACCCGCCAGGAGACCACTTGGGCCGAGCTGCTGGACACGCTGACCGAGGACTATTGGACGGCGGATGAGACAGCCCACCAGCGGTTCCTCCGGGGGGTGTGCGAGTGCCTGCTCCGCTATGGCGGCCTCTCCGGCAGTACGGCAGACCGGTACGAGGACGGCAGGCTGGAGGAGCTGTTCCTGGATACCCTGGTATGTGACCGGGTGTTCTACGCCGCCGTCACCGTCACCGTCCCGGCGGGGGAGAGCGTCACCCTCACCGCCCGGCTGACCCAGGCCCCCAGCTATGACTACGACTGCGGCGACAGCGGCGGGGGCCTCCGGGGATTCGACCTGCTCACCTCGGTTGGCTCCAACCTGACCTTCACCGATCTCACGGCGGCGCTGGTGAACGCAGAGGACGTGGAGCTGGTGATGGACGGCTACGGCTTTGACCCGGTAAACGCAGACGGCTTCACCCAGGCGGTTCTCGACCCGGATTGTGACCGCTATTTCCTGGGGGTGCGGAGCCTCTCAGATGAGGAGGAGAACTGACATGAAAACGATAAAAAAGCGCATCCTTCCCCTGCTCCTGGCCCTGCTGATGCTGGCAGCTCTGTGCGGCTGCACCGACGCCAACGATTACGTCGCCAAGCCGGTCATCTACCTCTACCCGGAGGAGGAGACAGAGGTCACCGTCCTGCTGGACTACGACGGGACGCTGACCACCACCTATCCCGCCTACGGCTCCGGCTGGCAGGTCACCGCCCAGCCGGACGGCACCCTCACCGACGCCCAGGGCCGGGAGTACAGCTACCTGTTCTGGGAGGGGATGGACGACAGCGGGACGGAGTACGACTTCTCCCAGGGCTTCTGCGTCCGGGGCGAGGACACGGCGGCATTTTTGCAACAGGTCTTGGCGGAGATGGGTCTGCTCCCGGAGGAGTACAACGAGTTTATCGTCTACTGGCTCCCCCAGATGGAGGGAAACGAGTGGAACCTCATCAGCTTTCAGGGGACGGCGTACACCGACCACGCCCGGCTCACCGTCACCCCGGAGCCGGACAGCGTCCTCCGGGTGTTCATGGCCTGGAAGCCGGTGGACAAGGAGGTGGAACTCCCCGCCCAGCAGTTTGACCTCTTCCAGCGGGAGGGCTTCACCCTGGTGGAGTGGGGCGGCTGCCGGGTGCAGGAATAACGATGCAAAGCAGAACCCGGACGGTCCCAAAATCATCCGGGTCCTGTTCTGTGCGGAGAGGCGGGCAAAAAATTTTCGTCAAATTTCAGTTTGGGGGAACCAAACCCGGCTCCCCGTCGTATGATTAGACAGAGAGACGCAGAACGGAGGCGATGGCGGCATGGACTACTACATCCAGACCTACGGGCGGCGGCTGTTCGGTCTGTGTATGCGTCTCTGCCGCAACCGGGAGGAGGCGGAGGAGCTCTATCAGGACACCTGGCTCCGCATCCTCCAGCGCTGGGACAGCTACCGCCCGGAGGTCCCCTTCCAGCCGTGGGCTGCCCGGATCTGTGTCAATCTCTACCGGGACGGGCTACGGCGGCTGAAACGGCGCATCGTCACCCTGAGCTTCCCCACCTGGGAGGCCCAGGACGAGGCGCTGAGCAGCGCCGCCGCCCCGGAGGGGGAGGACTGGTCCGACCTGTACGCCGCCCTGGACAGGCTCCCCGACCGGCTCCGGCTCCCGGTCATTCTGTACTACTTCAACGGACACGACATCAAAGAGACCGCCCGGCTGCTGAATCTGCCGGAGGGGACGGTCAAGTCCCGGCTGGCCCGGGCCAGAGAGACGCTGAGGAGGTGGCTCACGGATGAAGATGGATTTTGAGCAATACGACCCGCCCCGGCTCACCCGGGCGGAGCTGGAGCAGCGTCTGGCCCGGCGGGAGCGGAACCGATGTATCCTGCTGACGGTGCTGCTGGCAGTGGCCCTGGCGGTGCTGGCGTGGAGCCTGTTCCGTCTGCTGCCCCCGCCGTTGCTCCAACAGTTCCCCTGGCTGGACAAGGCAGTCGGATTCGGCCTGCTCTCCTCCCTGCTGGCGGCAGTGGCAGAGCTGGCGGTCTACTTCGTATTAAGGAGGGATTCATCATGGCAATCGCTACAGGAGTCTCTGTAATCGCTGTTCTCATCCTCGTTCTGGTCCTGGGCATCGTCATCGCCCTGGGGGTCTACGTCTGGCAGGACGCCGGGCGGCGGGGGATGAACCAGGTGCTTTGGACGCTGGTGGTGCTGCTGGTGCCCTACTGCATCGGCGTCATCATCTACCTGCTGGCCCGGAGCAACCGGGGGGACTACCAATGTCCCCAGTGCGGCCAGACGGTGGAGCTGCAATTTGCCCGCTGCCCCAACTGCGGGGCCACCCTCCGGGCCAGCTGCCCCAGTTGCGGCAGACCGCTGGAGCCGGGGTGGAAGCTCTGCCCCCAGTGCGGGACGTCCCTCGACCCGGACAGCAGCGTCACCCCTCCCGTCCGGCGGAAGGACAGGCTCTGGCTGGTGCTGTTGCTGCTGCTGGTCGTGCCGGTGGTGCTGGTGGTGCTGATAGTTGTGTTCAGCTTCACGGGAGTCGGTCTCAACCTGTTCGACAGCGACTTCGACAGCTCCTACTCCTATTACTTTTCTGACGACAGCTTTTACTCCGTCTTTACCTCCGTCACGGAGGACGACCTGGAGGACTGCGACGAGGCGGCCCAATGGCTGGATTCCGTGGAGGACGAGCTGGCCGACGGCCAGGTCTGTATCCTCCGGTTCCAGACGGACACATGGGCGGGCGGCGTGCTGGCCTCTGTGGGCGACTGCAACCCCTCCTGCTACCAGGACGAGGACGACGAGCAGGTGAACCTCAGCATCTACCCGGCGGAGGACAGCGAGCTGACCCTCTACGTCTTTGTCTACCGGCCCGCCAGCCTTCCCTGGTATCTTGAGGCGGTGGACAGCGACGGCGACCCCACCGGGGAGGACGTCCCCGCCTCTATCACCGTGGCAGCAGACCACCAGTCGGTGGTGGACTTCTGCCTGGACATCACAGACCTGGATTCGATCTTCAACGGGGTTCTGGACACAGAGGATACTGTGGAGGAGGTCCTGGCCCCGGAGGGAGACGCAGACGACGGCCCGGACATGGACAGCATGTTCCAATCTGTCTTTGCCTCGCTCACAGAGGAGGACGTGGAGGACTGCGACGAGGCAGCCCAGTGGCTGGATTCCGTGGAGGACGAGCTGGCCGATGGGGAGGTCTGTATCCTCCGGTTCCAGACGGACACATGGGCGGGCGGCGTGCTGGCCTCTGTGGGCGACTGCAACCCCTCCTGCTACCAGGACGATTCAGATGACGGCAGCGTCGCCCTCAACATCCAGTTGGCGGAGGGCGGGGACACAGAGGTGACTCTGTACGCCTTTGTCTATCAGCCTGCCGACCTTCCCTGGTATCTCCAGGCGGTGGACAGCGACGGCGTCCCTGAAGTGAGGGACATCCCCTCCTCTATCACCGTGGCGGCAGACCAGCAGGCGTTGCAGGATCTCTGTCTGGACATGACAGGGGCACAGGACGTGAGCGATATTTCCGCCTCCACCGAGACGGAGGACTGAAAACAAAACACACGGCCCCGGCACAGCAAGTCGTCTGTGCCGGGGCCGTTTTCTCATTCTCTGGGCAGGTCAAACAGGCAGTCCCGCCCTCTGGCGCTCCGGGTGGAGCGGACGTATCTCGCCCCCTCCACTGCCACCAGGTTGGGGAAGCTCCCCACGTTCACCTGGATATAGCCCGGATTGTAGTCCAGGTAGTCCCACAGGTCGGCCACCTGAAAGTAGCCGGGCCGGACGCCGCCGGTGATATAGAGGGCCTGGATGTCCCGGGGGTCCAGAGACTGTTCCCGGCCCGGTTTCATTTTCCGTCTGGTTGCGAGCATGACAAGGAGTCCTTTCATATGGGGTAGTATTTTATAGTATACGAAAATTGCAAGTGCAAGTTGAACACATCCGCGAAAAATTTTTAATAGAG
>JAJQEM010000031.1 GCA_021201635.1 Clostridiales bacterium
CAATCGCTATGGATTTTTTAGGTGTTCAACTTCATTTTACAATCGACCGTTAAAATCTTACCATATTACCATTCCTTTTTCAATTGTGGTGGGGCTGATTTTCAAAATTTTGCACACAGCAGCGCCCCTGTCGGAGCTTTTCTCCGGCAGGGGCCTGTCGCATTCACAGATATTACAGGGGCAGCGTCACCGTCATCAGCAGGTTGTCTCCGTTCTGGAGAGAGGCGGCGATCTTTCCCTTGTGGGCGTTTACGATCATCTGGGCGATGGAGAGGCCGATACCGTGGCCTTCCACCTTGGCGGAGCTGCGGGAGGGGTCGCCCCGGTAAAACCGGTCGAAGATGTGCTCCAGGCTCTCCTGGGTCACCCCCTCCGCCGTGTTGCGCACCAGCAGCCGGAGGCTCCGCCCGGATTGCTCCAGCGTCAGAGCGATCTCTCCCCCCCCTCCGGGGAGTACTTCAGCGCATTGTCCAGCAGGATGCCTGTGAGCTGGCGGATGGCGTTTTCGTCCCCGTGGAGGGTGAGCAGGGGCTGGATACTGCTCTCAAAACGCTTGTTCTGGGTCTTTGCCAGGGCCTGGAAGGACTGGGCCGTCTCCCCCACCACATCGGAGATGGGGAAGTCGATCATCTGGAACTGCTCCTCCCCCTCCTCCATCCGGGACAGAGCGATGAGAGCGCCGGTCAGCTTTGCCAGGCGGTCCGTCTGCCGCCGGATGTCCTGGAGCCACTCATTTTCGCCGATGTCCATCTCCAGCACCTCGGCGTCGGCGTCGATGATGGTCAGAGGGGTTTTCAGCTCATGGCCTGCGTCGGTGATGAACCGGCGCTGCTTGTCGTAGCTCTCCGCCACGGGGCGGATAATGCGCCCGGAGAACAGCACCATCAGCAGCAGTACCGCCGCCAGTCCCACGGCAGAGATGCCGCAGCTGGCCTTTAAAAAGGTGTAAAAGGTGGAGAGGTTCCGCCCACAGTCCAGGAAGATGACCCGGGTGCCGCTCTCGTCGCTGGTGATGGCATAGCGGTAGTCGGAGAGGAATCCCCGCTCAGTTCCCCGGCTCACCGCCTCCTGAGCGTACTCGATGGCGGCGGAGGTGTCCACGGCGGCGATTTTCCCCGTGTCCACCGTCTCCACCTCCCCCTCGCTGTTGAGCAGCACGGAGAAGTACCGGGACTCATAGGGCAGCTCCGGGGACAGCTCCCGCAGGCCGCCCAGTCCGCTGTCCGACGGCGGCGCACTTCCGTCTCCCTGCTTCTGGTTCTCCTGTCGGGGAAACGAGCCGTTGTTGTCCACCAGGATGTCCAGCACCTGGTCGGCGTCCTCCACGATCCCCTGATAGTTCACCAGGTTCACGCTCCCCATAATGGCCAGCAGCACCACCAGCAGGGAGAGCATGGACATGGCAATAAACTTGACCCGGAGCTTGCGTATCATGGCAGCTCCTCCAGGGAGTACCCGGCATTCCGGGTGGCCTTGATCTGGATGTTGGCGTGGAGGGCGGTCAGCTTTTTCCGCAGGTAGGAGATATACACCTACACCACGTTGATCTCCGCCTCGCTGTCATAGCCCCAGATCTTCTCCAGGAACCGCTCGGTGGGGATGAGCCGTTTGGGGTTGGACATGAGCATCTCCAGCATCTGAAACTCCCGGTTGGCCAGCCGGAAGCTGCCTGTGGGAGAGGGCAGCTCAAAGGTGGCCTGGTCCAGGGTGATGTTCCCCACCTGAAGGCGGGAGTCCGGCTGTGCCGTCTGGCTCCGGGTCATGGCCCGGATACGGGCCAGCAGCTCCCGGGAGTTAAAGGGCTTAGTCAGGTAGTCGTTGGCCCCGCTGTCCAGCCCCAGCACCTTGTCGTCGATCTCCGATTTTGCCGTGAGAATAAGGATGGGCACCTGGTTCCCCGCCTCCCTGGTGCGCCGGAGGACGGTGATGCCGTCCATTTTGGGCATCATCAGGTCTAAAATGACCCCGTCGTAATCCCCGTTTTCCAGCCAGGCCAGGGCCTCCGCCCCATCATAAACCGCATCCACCGAGTAATGGTTCTTCTCCAGAATGGCTACAATAGCTCTGGAGAGCGAACGCTCGTCCTCTGCCAACAGCAGGCGCATAACACTCCCTCCCATCCACTGTCTATGATGTCCAGTATAGGCCGGGCACCTTAAAGAAAGCTAAAATCCGTTTTTATCAGGAACATTTTACCATGACTTTTCCCGTCTGTCACCTCTTTGTCCGCCGATCTATCGGCAAACGCAGACCGTCCTTTTGGTGCAGTGGCAGTCCCCCATTTTCCTCTGGTCCCGCCATACGCCGTCGGCTTTTGCCCTCTCATGCACCCACAGAGGGCGTTTTTCCCTTGTCATCGGAGAAAAAGCGTATTATAATGGGGCCGGGAGATGAGCTTCTCCCCTGTTTTTCCGCAGCTTGCGGTCCCACATCACAAAAGTTCCGGGAGGCCGGTTTTTTATGTCTGTTTCTCAACTGAAAGCAATGCTCCGCCCCGGCTGCCATGCCCATCTGGTGGGCGTGGGCGGCGTGTCCATGTTCCCTCTGGCGGAGATGCTGCTGCACCGGGGCGTCGTCGTCACCGGCTCGGACGCCAGAGAGTCCGACCACGTGGCCCAGCTCCGGGCCCAGGGGGTAGCCGTCACCATCGGCCATCTGCCGGAGTCGGTGAAGGGTGCCGATCTGGTCATCCGCACTGCCGCCGTCCATGACGACAATCCGGAGATCGCCGCCGCCCGGTCTGCCGGTATCCCCGTCTTTGAGCGGGCGGAGGCGTTGGGCGCTCTCATGAGCGATTACAACCACGCCCTCTGCGTCGCCGGAACTCACGGCAAGACCACCACCACCTCTATGTGCGCCCACATCGCCCTGGAGGCCCGGCTGGACCCCTCCATCATGATCGGCGGCAACCTTCCGGTGCTGGGCAGCGGCTACCGCATCGGCGGACGGGACACCTTCGTCCTGGAGGCCTGCGAGTACTGCAACTCCTTTCTCTCCTTCCGTCCCACGGTGGCGGTGATCCTCAACGTGGAGGAGGATCACATGGACTTCTTCCACAGCCTGGAGGAGATCCAGACCTCCTTCCGCACCTTTGCCGAGCTGGTGCCTGAGGATGGCTGTGTGGTGGCCAACGCCGACCACCCCACCACCATGGCCACCCTGTACGGCCTGGAGCGGGAGCTCATCACCTTCGGTCTGGAGCAGCCCGCCCGGGTCACCGCCCGGAACCTGCTCTTTGAGGAGGGTCTGCCCCAGTTCGACGTCATCTGCGACGGGGCTTTCCTGTGCCATGTGGAGCTGTCCGTCCCCGGACGGCACAACGTCATGAACGCCCTGGCCGCTGCCGCCGCCTGCTGGTTCATGGGGGTCAGCGGAGCCGCCATCGCCGAAGGGCTCCACGCCTACCAGGGGGCGGAGCGCCGGTTCCAGTACCGGGGCCAGGTGAACGGGGCCAAGGTCTACGACGACTACGCCCACCACCCCGGGGAGCTGCACACGCTGTTCTCCATGGCGGAGACCCTGCCTCACAAGCGCATCCTCTGCGCCTTCCAGCCCCACACCTACTCCCGGACGGAGGCCTTCTTCGACGGCTTCGTGGAGGAGCTGTCCCGGCCCGACCGGACGGTGCTGATGGAAATTTTCCCCGCCCGGGAGACCAACACCACCGGCATCTCCTCTCTGGACCTGGCAGAGCGCATCCCCGGGGCGATTTACTGTGCCACATTGGAGGAGACAGAGCAGGCTCTCCGCTCTCTGGCCCAGCCGGGAGACTTAGTGCTCACCGTGGGAGCGGGGGAGCTGAACCGGGTAGCCGGATGGCTGGTGGAGGGATAATGCCTGCTACACGGGGCATGCCATCGCAGATCAGCTTCTTCCCTTTTGAGCCTTTAGCGTCACGCCTAATTTCCCTCGGCCAAATTACTTTTTAATATGCAGTCTCCCCCGGCAGAGCGTTCTGCCGGGGGAGGTTTTTGTCTGATATTCGATTACTGCGTCGGGCTGTCGAACAGCTTCAGGGCCTTGGCGGTCTCCTGTCGCTTCTCCTCCAGGGATTCGGCCAGCATCATGTCCTTCACCTTCATCAGGCGAATGGTATTGTTCCGCTCGTTCTCCGACAGCTTCATAGAGATATACTTGATGTTCTCCTGACATTGCGGGATGACCACATACTCCAGGGCGTTTACCCGGCGGCGGGTCTTTTCGATCTCCTCCGCCAGCAGCTGGGTGGCCTTCTCGATCTGGGCCAGGCGAAGCATATCCTGGAACACGGAGGACAGTGCGTCCACTGCCCCGTCCAGCTCTCCGCTGGTGGTGGCAAAGCCGTAGGGGTAGATGTCTCCCCCGCCGGCGTCGCTCCGGGTGGAGAACTGGTAGACCGGGGTATTCACCCCCATGATGTTCTGGTACTTCATATCCAGTTCCACGCTCTGCTTGGGATAGAGCAGGGACTGCTCCAGCATCTCGGAGGACATGAGGGCGGAGGCCACGGTGAAAGAGCCGTAGGCCCGGATCATCCCCTCCTCCACACGCTTCCGGAGGGCACGGTTTTCCCGCACCATCTCCAGAAACTGCTTCATCATCTCGTCCCGCTTGTCCTTGAGCAGCTTGTGGCCCCGGGTGGAGGTGGCCAGCTTCTTTTTCAGCCGGGTCAGCTCCATGCGGGTGGCGTTGACTGTGGTGGCAGGCATCCTGCGATCCCTCCCTTACTGCTGGTCCTGTTTGGGCAGGTACTTGTCGATATACTCCGGCTTGATCCGTTTCAGCTCGGTCTTGGGGAGGATGCTCAGCAGCTCCCAGCCCAGGTCCAGGGTCTCCTCAATGGAGCGGTTCTCGTCCTGGCCCTGGGAGACATAGCGGCGCTCAAACTCGTCGGCGAACTTGGCGTAGAGCAGGTCGGTCTTGGTCAGGGCAGCCTCGCCCAGGATGGACATGAGCTCCTTGTTCTCCTTGCCGGTGGCGTAGGCGGCAAACAGCTGGTTCATGGTGCCGGAGTGGTCCTCACGGGTCTTGCCCGCACCGGTGCCCTTGTCCTTCAGACGGGACAGGGAGGGCAGCACGTCGATAGGAGGCATCACGTTCTTCCGGTACAGCTCCCGGGACAGGATGACCTGGCCCTCGGTGATATAGCCCGTCAGGTCGGGGATGGGGTGGGTCTTGTCGTCCTCGGGCATAGTGAGGATGGGGATCATGGTGATGGAGCCGGGCTTGCCCAGCTGACGGCCCGCCCGCTCGTACATGGTGGCAAGGTCGGTGTACAGATAGCCGGGATACCCTCGGCGGCCGGGGACCTCCTTCTTGGCGGCAGAGATCTCCCGCAGGGCCTCGGCATAGTTGGTGATGTCGGTCAGGATGACCAGCACGTGCATATCCTTCTCAAAGGCCAGGTACTCCGCAGCGGTCAGGGCCATACGGGGGGTGGAGATGCGCTCCACGGCGGGGTCGTTGGCTAGGTTGACGAACATCACCGCCCGGTCGATGGCGCCGGTGCGCCGGAACTCCTGGACAAAGTACTCCGATTCCTCGAAGGTGATGCCAATGGCGGCAAAGACTACGGCAAACTTGGAGGAGTCGTCCAGCACCTTGGCCTGCCGAGCGATCTGGGCCGCCAGCTGGTTGTGGGGCAGGCCGGAGCAGGAGAAGATGGGCAGCTTCTGCCCACGGACCAGAGTGTTCAGTCCGTCGATGGCGGAGATGCCGGTCTGGATGAACTCGTTGGGGTAGTCCCGGGCGGCGGGGTTCATAGCAAGGCCGTTGATGTCCTTGTACTCCTCTGGGAGGATGGCGGGGCCGTCGTCGATGGGCTCGCCCATGCCGGAGAACACCCGTCCCAGCATATCCTCGGACACCCCCAGCTCCAGGGGATGGCCCAGGAAGCGGACCTTGGACTGGGCCAGGTTGATGCCGGCGGAGGGCTCGAAGAGCTGGACCACGGCCCTGTCGCCGTTGACCTCCAGCACCTTGCCCCGGCGGCGCTCCCCGTCGGGCAGGGCGATCTCCACCAGCTCGTCATAGGTGACGCCCTCTACCCGGCGCACCACCATCAGCGGGCCGGAGATCTCACTGATCGTCTTATATTCCTTGATCATCAGTACTCCTCTCCCCTCTCTGCGATGGCGGAGATCTGGGCCTCCATATCGCTGCGGATCCGGGCGTAGACCTCCTCATACTGGTCGGGGTTCACCGTCTTGGCCCGTCCGATGCCCACCCGGGCGTCGATCTCGAACAGCTCGTTCAGGTCGGCGTGCTTCTCCAGGGCAGCCCGGCACAGGGTCTCGTAGTCAAGGATCAGCCCCAGCATCAGATCCTGGCGCTTGTACTCGGAGAAGGAATCGATGTCCACAAAGGCGTTCTGCTGGAGGAAGTCCTCCCGGATCATCTTGGCCACCTCCAGGGTGAGCTGGTCGTTGGGGGACAGGGAGTCCTTGCCCACCAGCTGGACGATCTCGTTCAGGCTGGACTCCTCCTGGAGCAGAGCCATGGCCCGCTCCCGGCGGCGCATGAACTGGGGCCCCAGATGCTCGTCAAACCAGGGCTTGAGGGAGTCCATGTACAGGCTGTAGGAGTTGAGCCAGTTAATGGCCGGGAAGTGACGGCGATAGGCCAGGGAGGAGTCCAGGGACCAGAACACCTTGACGATACGCATGGTGGCCTGGGACACCGGCTCGGACAGGTCGCCGCCCGGAGGGGACACGGCGCCCACGGCGGTCAGAGAGCCACGGCGGTCCTCCTCCCCGCCCAGGCAGGAGACCATGCCCGCCCGCTCGTAGAACTGGGCCAGACGGGAGGTCAGGTAGGCGGGATAGCCCTCCTCGCCGGGCATCTCCTCCAGACGGCCGGACATCTCGCGGAGGGCCTCGGCCCAGCGGGAGGTGGAGTCGGCGATGACGGCCACGTCGTAACCCATGTCACGGAAGTACTCGGCGATGGTGATGCCGGTGTAGATGGACGCCTCACGGGCGGCCACCGGCATATCAGAGGTGTTGGCGATGAGCACCGTCCGCTTCATCAGCGTCTCCCCGGTGCGGGGGTCGATGAGTTCGGGGAACTCCCGGAGCACGTCGGTCATCTCGTTGCCACGCTCGCCGCAGCCGATGTAGACCACGATGTCCACATCGGACCACTTGGCCAGGGCGTGCTGCACCACCGTCTTGCCGGAGCCGAAGGGGCCGGGGACGGCGGCGGTGCCCCCCTTTGCCACCGGGAACAGGGTGTCGATGACCCGCTGTCCGGAGCAGAGGGGCACTCTGGGGGGATATTTCTTCTTGTAGGGGCGGCCCACACGGACGGGCCACTTCTGCATCATGGTCAGGTTGACCCGCTCGCCGTCGGCAGTCTCCAGCACGGCCACGGTGTCCTCCACCGTGTAGGAGCCAGAGGCGATGGAGGCGATCTTACCGCTGAGCTTGACGGGCACCATGATACGGTGCTCGGTGGAGGCGGTCTCCTGGACGGTGCCGATGATGTCGCCGCCCACGACCTGGTCGCCCACCTTGGCAGTGGCGACAAAGTCCCACTTACGCTCCCGGTCCAGGGCGGGGACCTCCACGCCGCGGCGGATGTTGTGGCCGCAGACCTTCATAATGCCTTCCAGCGGGCGCTGGATGCCGTCATAGATATTCTCCAGCAGGCCGGGGCCCAGCTCCACGGACAGGGGGGTGCCGGTGGTAACCACCTCTGCACCCGGCCCAACGCCGGAGGTCTCCTCATAGACCTGGATGGAGGCGGAATCCCCCTCCATGTTCAGGATCTCGCCGATCAGCCGCTGCTCACCCACACGGACCACGTCGGACATATTGGCGTCCGCCATGCCGGTGGCGACCACCAGCGGGCCGGACACCTTGACGATCTTGCCCATAGGTTTTCTACCTTCTTTCTTATCGGTTCACCGGGAAACGGTATCTTCCGGCTTCCTTCGTTATAATATGTCGGCTCCCACGGCCCGCTCCACGGAATCGGTGATGTTCTGCATCCCAATGCCCAGAGAGCCGTCCTTGCCGGGGATGAGGATGATAGCCGGCATGACCTCATCCTTATATCGGTTGATCTCGTCCTGCATCTGGACGGCGAGCTGCTCCGTCAGGTAGATAATGGCGGTCTCCCCGTCTCTTGCCAGCTGGTGAAGGGTCTTTTTAGCGGCCTCCACCGTCTCGGCGGTGTGGACGTCCAGACCCAGCGCCTGGAAGCCCAGGACACTTTCCCGGTCCCCCAGCACGGCGATCTTATACATAGACATCACGCAGCCTTTCCTGGATGACGCTGACGGGCAGGCCCGCCAGACGGCCGGTCATAATGATACGGATGGCGGTAAACTCGTTGTCCCGGGCCGCCAGATAGGCGATGACCGGCTGCTCTCCAAAGGCCACCTGCCGGGCGGTGGAGAGATAGGCCGCCTGGGCGTTGTCGCATGCCTTCTCGAAGGCGGTGAGACCGCCCCCCTGGGCGGCGGTCTGCCCCAGGGCAGCGGCGTCCGCCAGCAGGCCAGAGCCGTAGATCTGCTCCAGCTCGGCAGAGCCGTCTGCCGCCGTCACCCGCTCCGGAGGGACGCTGCCTCCCCGGAAGAGGACGGTTTTTAAGAAGTCGCTGTCCTTTCCCATACGGCGCACCCGGACCAGGCTGCGCAGGTTGGCAGCGTCCACCATCAGGGCCACATACCCCTCCAGGAAGGAGGAGCCGGTTTCCGCCGCCATGTCCGCCATCTCCCGGAAGTATGCCTGATCCAGCAGGAAGTCCGCCTGCTGGGGGTCCTTTGTGGACGCCAGCAGGGAACGGGCCTCCAGCATGGCCTGGGCCAGGGGCTTGGGCAGGTCGCTCAGCTCCCCCTCCGCCAGGGCCTTTGCCAGAGCTGCCCCGGGGGCCCGGCCAGTGTCCACCAGAAGGCGGCTGGCGTCCGTCCCCCTGGCCTCGCTCTTGAGCAGGACCTTGGCGTTGTGATAGTCATATTTGATCTTGAACACGTCCACCAGACGGCGGTCCGGCACGAACTGGGTGACGTCGGCGATGACCTCATCCCGGGCGTGGGCCAGCATCCGGTTGACTGCGTCCACATCCACCACGGTCAGCTCCTCATAGCCGCACTCCGTCAGCACCTTGGCCGCTTCCTCGATGGTGGAGGCCTCCAGCATCCGCTCCATCCTGGCCCGGGTCAGCAGCCCGTTCTCCAGCGCCCGGATACGGGCGGACAGGAACAGATAGTCGGTATCCTTGATTTTCTTAGACAATTCGTTCCCTCCTTATACAGGAGTGGCTCAGGCAAAGAGCACCCCGGCCACCTCGCCGGAGACGCTGCTCCGAGCCTCCCGAACCAGTGCCTCAAAGGTGCAGTTGATCTCCACGTCGCCGTCGGCCAGGATCGCACCGCCCCGAAACCCTCTGGACTCCTGGGACAGGGTCAGCAGACCGACCCTGCCCGATTTGGCCAGCAGCAGGTTGGCTTTTGTGGCCACCTTGACCCCGTAGCGGGCCCGGTCGGTCTGGGAGAGGATAAGCTGCTCCCGTCCGGTGGAGACGGCGGACACTGTCAGCTTCGCCAGCAGGTCCACATAGTCGCTCTCCGGCAGGCTGCACAGCCGCTCCAGAGCCAGGTCAAAGGCCTTGTCAAGCATCTCCTGCTTGGCAGAGAGCAGCTGCTGGCGGCCCTCCCGCTGAGCGGCGCTGACCAGGCGGCTTTCCCGCTCGGCGGCGGCAGCCTCGCCCCGGACCTTTGCGTCCTGGGCGATCTGCTCCGCCTGAGCCTGATAACGGGCGGAGATCTCTCCGGCCTGGGCTCTGGCCTGGGCCAGGATCTCCTCCGCCTCCTGGCGGGCGTCCCCGGCGATGCGCTGGGTGATCTTGTCAATTCCGTTCATCGTCTTCCCGCCTTTCCCTTTCCTGCGGTCATCAGCTGATGTAGATGATCATCAGCATGGAGGCCAGCAGGGCCAGAATGGCATAGAATTCCACAGTGATGCACAGCACCATGCCCTTGGACCAGTCGTCCGGCTTCTTGGCCAGGATGTTGATCGACCCAGCGGCCACCCGGCCCTGGGCGATGGCGGAGAACAGTCCGCCGAGGGCCATGGGCAGGCAGGCCACAAAATACTGCATACCGGTGGCCAGATCCATATTCATTGCGGACCCGTCCATCAGGCCCATGCTGAAGATGGCGAAGAACCACACCACCAGGCCGTACAGGCCCTGGGTACCGGGGATGACCTGCAAAATCATGACCTTACCAAACTTGCTGGGATCCTCGCTCAGCAGGCCGGTGCCCGCCTCACCGGCCATGCCGGTGCCTTTTGCGCTGCCAATGCCGCTGAGAGCTGCCGCAAGACCTGCGCCCAGCAGGGCAAAGGGCAGACCGCCAATCGTTTCTAACATAGTAATGACCTCCTTATTTTTCGACTACGTCCACATATTCGGATTTAACTGCCATAGGCCGGAAGGGGCTGCCTCCGTCCTCGTAGAATTTGTTGAAATACTCCAGGCACTGGAGCCGCAGGTCGTGGACAAAGCAGCCCAGAATGTTCAGTGCCAGGTTGAGTGCGTTCCCCGCCAGGGAGATGACAATGAAGAAGATAATGTTGCCGGGGATCGCACCCAGGGTGTTGAACACCTGTGCGATGACCGAACCTGCCAGCATCAGCGCCATCAGACGGGAGTAGGACAGCACGTCGCCAAAATAGCTGGTGATGTCGTACAGGCTGGAGACGCCGCCCACCAGCTTGCCGATGATGGTGGGGCTGCTCCTGCCCTGGGTGAGCACCAGAGCCAGCACACCGGCGATAGCCACCCACCAGAAACCGGTGAGCACGCCCACGCCGACGCCCAGAAACAGCAGCCACCAGGAGCCGACGTCCATGACGGCATCCCAGAACTGGCCCCGCTTCGTCAGCTTGTAGAAGTTAATCGCCATGCCCGTGATGATCTGCACGCCGCCCAACGCCATGGCACCGATGAGGATCATCAGCGTGTCGTTCAGGGGGGTGAACAGAGCCGGCATCTCAAAGGTGCTGGCCGGGTCGATGAGCTTGAGCAACTGGGGAATAAAGTCCCCGAAGAAGCCGCCAGTCATAGCACCAAAGACAAAGGTGCTGATGCCGCACAGCCCCATCAGCTGGAAGATATTGCCTCTGGGACGCTTCTTTTTCAGTACCACCAGGGAGATGATCATCATGACCAGGCCATACCCCATGTCCGCCAGCATCATGCCGTAAAACACGATGAAGAAGGGAAACATCAGGGGGTTAGGGTCCAAAGAGCCGTACCGGGGCAGAGAGTACATCTCTGTCACCATATTCAGCGGCTTGGTCAGCTTGTTGTTTTTCAGCTTCACCGGAACCTTGTCATATTCTTCCTTCTCCGGCTCCGCCGTCTCCCAGGCGCAGGTGTACCGCTCCAGCACCCGGAGCAGCTCCGCCTCCTCCGGCTCGGTGTACCAGCCCTCCAGCAGGAAGGTGCGGTCGGTGGCGAAGGTGCGTTCCCGGCCCTCTTCCCTGGTCACCTCGGAGGTCAGCCGGTCGATGACCAGCTTCATCTGCTCCCGGTGCTCCTGCTGGCCCACGATGACGTCGATGGCCGCCTGTTTCCGGGCCGCCTCCTCCGCCAGCTGGGCCTCCGTCTCCTTCAGGCACTCCTTTGCCGTGCCCTCCATGTCCTTGAACCGGACAGCAGAGAACGCTTTGGGTCGGAGGGCCGCCTGGGCCGCAGGGAAATCCGCCTTGTGGCACAGGAGGAGGATGTAAATGTGTTCCTTGTCCCGGCTGACCTCTACCAGCTGACACAGGGGAGCCTGTTCCGCCAGCTCTGCGCTGATCGTCTCCAGCTCCGCCGTCGCCGGGAGGGTGCCCAGGACAAGCTCAGTGTGCTCGGTGGATTCCTGGTTCAGGGGCAGGTCCAGCTCCAGCCAGGGGAGAAGGCTGACCTTCTGGTTCTCCAGCCGGTTCTCCGCCGCCAGGGCACGGGACACCTCGTCCGCCGCCCGGTTCACCGTCCGGGCGCTCTCCAGCGCCTCGTTCAGGGCCTCGTCGTCGAAGAGCTCCTCCTGGGTCACCAAGGGCCGGGGGGTCAGCATCCCGCTTTTGGCGGGAGTGAACTCCTTCAAGGCGTTCAGCGCCGCCTGGAGCTCGCCGATCTCCCCCCTGACATGGCTCAGGTCACTGCTGCCCCGATTGCTCAGCAGGGCCGCCCAGTCCGGGTCCTCGGGGTCTGCCTCCGGGGTGGTCACCTGGACACAGCCGATGCGGAGCAGGTCGTTGAGCAGCGGCTCCTGCTCCTCTGTCAGTCCAATCAGCCGCAGGCGTTTCATCCTGACGATGGCCATCAGGCATCCACCACCTTTCTTACGATCAGTGACGCTGCTTCTTCAAGCCGTCCCTCGGCCCTGCTGCGCAGCTTGTCGGCGTCCGCAGCGGCCTGGGTGCGGATCCGGGCGATCTCGCCCGTCGCATTCTCCTCCGCCTGGGCCTGCATCTGCTTTGCCAGGGCGTCGCCCCCGGCCTGGGCGTCCTGCACGGCCTGTCGTCCGGCACGCTCCGCCTCTGCAATCAGGCTTTTGGCCTCCTGAGCCGCCTGGGCCTTTTCCGCCCTGCCCTGCTCCTCTGCCAGAGTGACCTGCTTGACTGCTTCCAAAGACATCGTCTCACCGCCTTTCTGCTTAGATTGTCCATACTCGTCCCCTGTCCGATCTGCCAAAACGTCTCCGCTCCAGCCGGTCAGGCGGCGCTCGCCGCCGGGACGATTTAATAACCCATTCTATTGAACATCCTTTATTATAGCAACCTCTTTGTGGAAAAGCAACCGGAAGTTCATTCGTTTACAAACAATTCAAAATGCAAAAATGCAGGACGATTCGGCTGTCCTGCATTTTGTATCTCTATTCTGTTCTTCCGAGGCTGTCCAGGGCTCCGCCAGGCAGCACTCCCATTGTTTCGATTCATCCGGCTCACTTGCTCAAAGCGTCGCAGAAAATGTTCAGCCCGTTCAGGACCGTGTCCTGTTCTTCCTCGCTCAGCCCTTTCAATGCCTCGGCAAAACGGTCGGTGGCATAGCTCGCCGTCTCCGCCCGGACCTCCCGATAGTGGTCGGTGATCTGGACAAATATCTTCCGGCGATCCTGATCGGAGCGCACCCGCTGCACCAGGCCCATCCGCTCCAGGCGATCCACTACGCCGGAGGTGGTGCTGTTGGCACTTCCGGTGGCCTTCGCCAGCTCGCTGATGGGCATGGGTCCGTCGGCGTCCAGGATCATTAACGTGATCGTCTGAGGATAGGTCAGATTCAGTCGTCCCAGATAGCCCTGGGAACGGATGGAGACCTGTCTGCTGGCCCTTAAAAAGGCGTGGAGGATTTGATTTGCTTTTTCGGTCATCATTACTGATTCCTCCTTGGGGTATGGCTCACGAACGCCATTTTGCTGTTATTTATCATAGTCCTCATTTTCGCATTCGTCAATGAATCATTTCCGTTATTTACGCTTTATTTACACTTTCCCCGACATTCATCTCAAAAATTCGACCGCCCGGCCTGCTTCTCTGCTCCATTATTTTCCAGTTCCAGGCGTGCCCGGAACACTGTGCCTCGAAGCAGACAGCAGCCGTACGCAGCGGCGCTCTTCCCTGGGTCCCCGGTACGTCTTCGGTGCAGTCCATCCAAATCCAAGCCATAAAAGAGCGCCCCGGCCATATGGTCGGGGCGCAAGCGCTGGGGAAGCGATACTTACATGATCTTGCGGAACAGGGTCTTGAAGTCCTCCACGGTGGCGGGACGGGGGTTGCCGGGGGCGCATGCGTCGGCGGCGGCAGACTGGGCCAGGAAGTCCAGATCTTCCTCCTTCATCTTCTCCAGCTTGGTGGGGATGCCCACGTCGGCGGAGAGCTGCTTGACGGCGTCGATAGCGGCCTTGCGATAGGTTGCCTGGTCCATGCCGGTGGTATCCACGCCCATGGCCTCGGCGATGTCCTTAAACTTCTCGCCGGTGTACTCCTGGTTATACTCCATGACGATGGGGAGCATCATGGCGCAGGCCACACCGTGAGGGGTGTCATACACAGCGCCCAGGGTGTGGGCCATGGAGTGGGCGATGCCCAGGCCAACGTTGGAGAAGGCCATACCGGTGACGAACTGGCCCAGGGCCATGCCCTCCCGGCCCTCCTGCTCGTTCTTGACGGCACCACGGAGGTTCTTGGAGATCAGCTTGATGGCCTCCAGGTTCAAGCAGTCGGCCAGCTCCCAGGCGGCGGCAGTGGTGTAGCCCTCAATGGCGTGGGTCAGGGCGTCCATACCGGTGGCGGCGGTCAGGCCCTTGGGCATGGTGGACATCATGTCGGGATCGACTACTGCGATGTCGGGAATGTCGTTCACGTCCACGCAGACGAACTTCCGCTTCTTCTGCACATCGGTGATGACGTAGTTGATGGTGGCCTCAGCGGCGGTGCCGGCAGTGGTGGGGACAGCGATGGTGAACACGGTGCGGTTCTTGGTGGGAGCCACGCCCTCCAGAGAGCGGACGTCGGCGAACTCCGGGTTGTTGATGATGATGCCGATGGCCTTGCCGGTGTCCATGGAGGAGCCGCCGCCGATGGTGATCATATAATCGGCCCCGGACTTCTTATAGGCCTCCACGCCGGAGAGCACATTCTCGATGGTAGGGTTGGGCTTGATGTCGGAATAGACCTCGTAGGCCATGCCGTTGGCGTCCAGCAGATCGGTGACCTTCTTGGTGACGTTGAACTTCACCAGGTCGGGGTCAGAGGCGACGAACGCCTTCTGGAAGCCCTTAGAAGCGATGATGCCGGGAATCTCCTGAATTGCGCCCTTGCCGTGGTAGGAAATGCCGTTTAGTACGAAACGATTGACAGCCATGTGAATTACCTCCTGTTATTTACCCCCAGTAACTGGGTGGTTGACCGGTGTATTATATCCGATTTGCGAAATAGTTTCAAGGCTTCACCGCACAAACGCTCTGCCGTAATGCCTCAGTGCTTCTCGTAAAGGAACTTCTCGGGCAGAGTGACGTTGAAGTCCACCGCCAGGTGACGGAAGTCGTCGGGCTGGATGGTCTGGAGCTTGTAGGGCTGCATGGAGCACACCTTCACCAAAATCTCCGCAGACTTCTCCACCGTGTGCATCAGGCCGAAGGTCAGATCGAAGTCCTCGCCGGAGCAGAACATCCCGTGATGGGCCCAGATTGCCACGTCGTACTTCTTCATCAGCTCAGAGGTGGCCACGGCGATGTCCCGGCCTCCAGGCACCATCCAGGGCACCACGCCGATGCCGTCGGGGAACACCACCGGGCACTCGGTAGCCATCTCCCACAGCTCCCGGGTGAAGGCCTCGTCGGTCAGAGGGAGAACGAAGGTCAGGGCGATGGTGTTGGCGGGATGGGCATGATAGATAACCCGATGCTTGCCGCCGGTGGCGATGACCTTCACCTCATGATTCATCAGGTGGGAGGGCAGCTCGCTGGTGGGACGGCCTCCGTTGACCAGGCCCCAGCAGATACGGTAGTTCTCACCCTTGTCGTCCAGCTCGATGATGCAGAAGGAGTCCTCCGGCTTGATGGTGACGTTGCGGAAATACTTGCCGGAGCCGGTGACCAGGAAATACTCCCCGGCCAGCTTGGGGACGGTGGTGCCGATGGGCCGCCACTCGGCGGGGTGAAGCTCCTCCTTCACCTGGGCAACCTCCTCCGGCTTGATGCGGTAGCTCAGGTTGCCGCCGTTGCGCTCATGCCAGCCCTGCTGCCAGCCGTCGTCGGCCATGCGCATAAAGCCCTGTACAAATTCTGCGTCCAAAACCTTCATTTGACTCATTCCTTTCTGATGTTCCGTTGGGTTTTACGGATGCTTACCGGGTGACGATGTCCACCGGCACGTTCAAAATCTTCGCCACCTTCAAAACGGTGTCGATGTGCCGTCCGGTGGCTGCGGCGAAGTGGTGGGTGGGTCCGCACTCGCTCCAGCGGGTGACGAACTCTCTGGCCCCGCAGGTGAACCGGGTACGCATATTGGTGTCGCCGAAGGATAAGATCTTGCCCTCCTCGTTGACGCCCTCGGCTACAACAAATTTGAAATTGCCGTTGCCGTCCTGGGTGATTGCCAGATAGGTCACGGGGCCGGTGTAGGGGTAGAACTGGGTCAGGTAGCCGCCGCCGGTCTTGCCGTGGAACACCTTGACGATCTTCATGGTGGGCTTCTTGTCGGAGATATCCGCGTCGCCGGAGCCGCTGTGGCCGATGATGGCGATGTCGTCGTTGAAGTCGATGGAGTACATCTCCGCCAGCTGGCCGGTGCCGGAGATGGTCTTGAGGATGCTCATGGCCATCGCCACCTTCATGTCGCCCTCCACGGCGCAGGCAGTGCCCTGCTTGATGAGCATGGAGAAGGCGGGGATGAGCATGCTGTCCAGCACCCCGGCCTTGCCCTGGGCGTAGCCGTCGTAGTGGGAGGCGATGAGGCCCAGCTGCTCGTCCTTGACCCACTGCTCAAAGGCGACGACGTATTTCGCCATCTCCCAGACCTCTTCGATGCTGCCGCCGCCCTCGATGTCGAAGGTGTCCAGGATGTCCTGGGCCTTGGCCCGGATGGCATCCTCGTCGGTGACGTTGTCGGCGATGGCCCACATCTTCTCCCAGTCGAACTGCTTGGTGTACAGTCCCATCCGGCGGTAGAGGTTGGACTCGTCGATATAGAGGTCCATCATGCCGGGATAAGGGCGGCCAATCTGGGCGATGTTGGTCTGGCGGAAGCGGCGGCGCACCTGGGCCGCCTTGCACCAGTCCTCGATCTCCGCCTGCACGGCGGGGTCGCCCCCCTCCACCACGCCGGTGATGACGGCGTGGCGCTTGCCGAACCGCTCCAGGTCGGCCACCATCTCGCCCACGGCGCCGCAGGCATAGCCCTCGCCCAGCCAGGAGGCGATGTCCGTGCGGTCATAGTCCAGGGCCTTGAGCTTCTGGACGTTGGCCAGCACCACCGGCACGTCCAGGTCTTTCACAGCTGGGAGCATATTGTAGGACGTGGCGTAGGTCAGCAGCTGCAAAAAGACCAGGTCAACGTCCGCCGCCCGGAACAGATCGCCTGCCGCCTGGGACTGCTCCTTGGTGGTGACCATGCCGCCGTCCACGATGTCCACCGCGTCCGGGATGGTCTGTTTGAACGCCTCATACTGGGCCTGAAACTCCGGCACCAGAGAGGGGAACTGGGGCAGATAGGCGCCCAGGGCGATGGAAAAAACGCCTACCTTCGCTTTTGTGTTGACTAGCATACTCATACCTCCATTTCAGTCTGGTTGGACTTCCTTGATGTTGAAGCTCCTCCGGATGGCGGCTCTGGCCTCCTCCAGGGAGGAGAATTCGCCTCCGTAGATCATCTGGACGATCAGGTTGCCGATAGCGGTGCCCTCCACCGGTCCGGCGTAGACGGGCAGCCCGGCGGCCCGTGCGGTCATCCGGTTCAGGTACATATCCTGACACCCGCCGCCCACGATGTTTATGCTGGTGTAGGTCTTGCCGGTGAGCTGCTGTAAATCCCGGATGGCCTCGGCATACCGGCGGGTCAGGCTGACGTAGACGCACTGCATGATTTCCCCCACCGTCTCCGGGACGGGCTGACCGGTTTTGGCGCAGTAGTCCTTCACCGCCTGGATCATGCTGTCCGGGGCCAGGAACCCGGCGTCGTCCACATCCACCACCGAGGGGAATTCCTGAGCACCCTCCGCTGCAGTGATCAGGTCGGGAAACGACCACTGCTTGCCGGTACCGGCAAACGTATTTTTCCCCGCCACATAGCTGACGCCGTTCAGCTCCCGGCGGATGGACTGGATCATCCACAGGCCCATGATGTTTTTCAGGTAGCGATAGCGATACCACGCCCCGCCCTCGTTAGTGAAGTTCTGGGCACGGCTGGCCTCGGTGGTGATGGGCTGCTCGTTCTCCACCCCCAGCAGGGACCAGGTGCCGCTGGAGAGATAAACGGCGTTGTCGTCCTTCGCCGGGACCGCCAGGAATGCAGAGCCGGTGTCGTGGGTGGCGGGCAGGATTACCGTGGCGTTAAAGCCCACCTGGGCCTGAATCTCCGGCAGCAGCTCCCCCACCACCGTTCCCGGCACGGACAGCTCCCCGAACAGACGGGTGGGCAGACCCAGCCGGGCGATCAGCTCCGGGTCCCAGGTCTTTTCCCGGGCGTTTACCAGATTGGTGCTGGTGGCGTTGGTGTACTCCTGCTTTTTCACCCCGGTGAGCAGGAAGTTGAAGTAGTCCGGGATCATCAGCAGGCTCTCCGCCTGCTCCAGCTGCTCAGGGTGCTCCTTTTTCAAAGCCATGAGCTGATAGATGGTGTTGAAAATTTGCTTTTGGATGCCGGTCCTGGCATACAGTTCCTCGGGGGGGATGTTGGCGTCCACCAGGGCGTCCATCCCCTCCGTCCGGCTGTCCCGATAGGCCACTGCGTCCCCCAGGGGACGGTCATCCCTGTCCAGGAGAACGTAGTCCACCGCCCAGGTGTCAATGCCGATCACCGTGGGGATGGTCCCCCGCTCGCCGCACGCCTTCAGTCCCCCCAGGATGCCGCTCCAGAGGTTGTCCATGTCCCAGCAATCGTGTCCGTCCTTCCGTACCTGCCGGTTGTCGAATCGGTAGACCTCCTCCAGAACGAGCCTGCCCTCCTGGACGCTGCCCAGGATGTGCCGCCCGCTGGAAGCCCCGATGTCGATGGCCAGGTAGCTCCCTGCCATTGTTCATCACGCCTTTCCTTGAAATAAATCTGAAAATAACCTGTAAAATCACTTCGTTTTTTTCTTTAACAATAGGATAACACCCGCAGGCATCAAAAAGGAAGGTCCTGCAAAAAAGTTTTTAGGGACCTGATTTGCAATTTAAGACTGTGTGGTGTATACTGGACCTGTACACAGGCAGCCAGCGGGAGGAGGTACGTCCATGCGTCAGGAGCTTTTGGATGCGCTCCGGGTCATCACCCCGGAGGAGCAGGAGATTTTAGGGGGAGGCACCGCCATCCACCGGGACCTGTACACCTCCCGGCGGGAGTTCGTGGTGGACAGCGACAAGCTGCTGGCCAAGGGGAAACTCATCGAGATACGCCCCCACACCCGCTTCGCCCACTTCCCTGTCCACCGGCACAACTATGTGGAGCTGGTCTATATGTGCGCCGGGACCACCACTCACATCATCAACCAGCGGGAGCGCATCGTTTTGCAGGAGGGCGACCTGCTCTTTCTCAACCAGAACGTCTACCATGAGATCCTCCCCGCCGCCGAGGGGGATATTGCGGTCAACTTCATCATCCTCCCGGACTTCTTCAAGCAGCCCGTGTCCATGATCGAACGGGAAAACGTGCTCCGGGACTTTCTCATCTCCGCTATCTCCGGGGAGCGGTCCATCTCCGACTATCTCCACATCCAGGCCAAGGGCATCGTCCCGGTGGAGAACCTGATGGAGAGCATGATCTGGACGCTGATCTCCCAGCTTCCGGGCACCAACAGCATCAACCAGACCTCCATGGGCCTGCTGCTGATGAACCTGTCCCGGTTTGCAGACACCATCAACCGCACCGACCCGGGGCAGGAGGAGCAAAATCTGGTCTTTTCGGTTCTGAACTATATCGACACCCGTTACCGCACCGGCACCCTGGCGGAGGTCTCCGCCGAGCTGGGCCAGCCCACCTATACGGTGAGCCGTCTGCTGAAAAAGCACATGGGGAGCAATTTCCGGGCGCTGCTCCAGTCCCGAAAGCTCCAGCAGGCCGCCTACCTCCTGGACAACACCACCCTCTCCGCCGACGCCATTATGGAGCGGGTGGGCTATGACAACAGCAGCTATTTCTATCGGAAATTCCGGGAGCGGTACGGCTGCTCTCCCCGGGAGTACCGGCAACGGCACTGACTGGAGTTCTTCATGCAAATGCCGCTGTACTTTAAGGCCTCCTTTAACAGACTAAGCCGCCCGCCCCATGGAGGGAGCGGACGGCTTTCATGAGAATACAGCTTACTTGTCTCTGTTCAGTTCTGCTCGGGCCTGCTCCAGCTCCTGGCCCATGACGGCGGTGACATAGGTCTTGATGATGGAGGCGGCTGCGTCAAAGGGCAGGTCGTCGGTGTCGATGACCAGGTGATAGTTCTCCCGGCGGCCCCAGGTGCGGTCGGAGTAGAAGTTATGGTAGGCGGCCCGGCTCTTGTCGATCTGTTTGACATAGGCCCTGGCCCGGCTCTCGTTGAGGGTGAGCCGCTCCATGGTGCGGGCGATACGGGCCTCCATCCCGGCCTGGACAAAGACGTTCACCGTCTTTGTGTAGCCGGTGAGCACGTCATCGGCGCATCTGCCCACGATGACGGCAGGGGTCTGATCCGCCACGGTGCGGATGATGCCGGACTGGACGGCGTAGAGCTGATCGCTGATGGGCATGGAGTAAGCGCTGCCCGCACCCAGCCGGTTGATGGCGTACAGAAAGCTGTTGGTGGCGGTGGTCTCCTCTACCCGGCGAAAGAGCTTGGGGTCGAAGTGGCTCTCCTGGGAGGCCAGTTCAATGATCTCGTTGTCATAGAAGGGGATCTCCAGCTGTGCGGCCAGCAGCCGCCCAATCTCTGCGCCGCCGGAGGCAAACTGGCGGCTGATGGTGATGACAGGGTATGTCTTCATCTGATTCACGACCTTTCTGTGCGGGCAGACGACCCGTGACTTTTGATAAATACATTATAGCAAGTGTGGGGAGAAAATGCAACCCGCAATTTACAGAAACAGGAAACGTTTTTTGAGAAACCGGAGGGCTGCAAAAAATCCCTGGACGCCCGGCCAGGGCAACAGCATTTACTTTTATTTATTCATAATGGGTTGCAATTGTGAATTTTTATTCGCTACAGCGGAGGAAACCTATCACAACTATTCGGTATTCGCATGTTTGTATCAGGTTAATTTGGACTATAGCCGCACTTTTTGTAAACTCAAAAAGTAAATGCTGTCGCCCTGCGCCCGGCAAAAAATCCTTGACGGCGGCTAAAAACTGTGCTACTCTATTTCTACCTGTGGAAGCGGGCTTTGTTGTGTTGCGTTTTTAGCGCAGCCGCCCCCGCTCACGGCGGTCTGTCCGCCACGCAGGGAGGCAGAAACCCTCTGTCGAAGGATCTTGGTGCAGTCTGCGGTGTGGACTGGCCGGTGCTTTGGCGGAAGTTTGCCCCGTTTCGGGCCTGCCGGAGAACCGGCATTTTTTGTGCCCGAAACAACCTACACAAACTAAGGAGGTGCCGAATATGGCGAAAGCCGGCGCACGGGTGAAGATCACCCTGAGATGCTCTGAGTGCAAGCAGAGAAACTACAACACCAACAAGAACAAGAAGAACACCACTGAAAAGCTGAAGCTGAATAAGTATTGTCCCTTCTGCCGCAAGCACACTGAACACGTTGAGACGAAGTGATCGGAAAGGGTGAGTGTGTTTCAATGGCTGAGAATAACGCAAAGAACGAGAAAGACGCCGTGAAGGAGTCCGTTCCCGAGAAGAAGGCGGACAAGAAACAGCCCGCCAAGAAGGAGAAAAAGCCCAACTGGTTCGTCCGTACCGGAAAGAGCATTGGCAAGTGGCTCCATGAGCTCCGTCTGGAGCTGAAAAAGGTGGTATGGCCCACCCGGAAGGAAGTGCTCCACAATACCCTGGCGGTCATCGCCTGCGTCCTGGTGGTGGGCATCTGCATCTGGGTGTTCGACTGGCTGAGCGCAGCGGTCATTCGTGCCCTCATTGACCTGTTTGCGGGCTGAGGATACGGGAAATGGCTGAGAATGCAAAATGGTATGTGGTTCACACCTATTCCGGCTATGAGAACGCTGTGGCCAGCGCCATCATGAAGAATGTGGACAACCGCAACCTGCACGACCTGATCTCTGAGGTCACCATTCCCATGGAGACAGTGACAGAGATCACAGAGAACGGCCCCAAGACCGTGGAGCGAAAGGTTTTCCCAGGCTACGTACTGGTGAAAATGGTGCTCGACGACGAGAGCTGGCACGTCATCCGGAACATCCGGGGCGTCACGGGCTTCGTCGGCTCCGGCAATAATGCGATCGCTCTCACCGACGAGGAGATCGCAGCCCTGGGTGTGGAGAAGCACGAGGTCAACGTGTCCTACGCTCCGGGAGACAACGTAAAAATCGTGGACGGCGCCCTGACCTCCTCCATCGGCGTGGTGGAGAAGATCGACCTGGAACGCAGCAAGGTCTGCGTCATCGTGTCCCTGTTCGGCCGGGAGACCCCGGTGGAGCTGGACCTGAGCCAGGTGGAACCCGTCAAACTGTAAGAATGGGACAGAACCATTCGGCTGAAGAATTTTAGGAGGTGCTCTTCGTGGCAGCTAAAAATAAGAAAATCACCGGCTATGTCAAGCTGCAGATCCCCGCAGGCAAGGCGACTCCCGCTCCCCCTGTGGGCCCTGCTCTGGGTCAGCACGGCGTCAACATCGCCGCTTTTACCAAGGAATTTAACGAGCGTACCAAGAAGGATGTGGGCCTGATCATCCCTGTGGTCATCACCGTCTATGCCGACCGCTCCTTCACCTTTATCTGCAAGACTCCTCCCGCAGCGGTGCTGCTGAAGAAGGCCTGCAACATCGAGACCGCCTCCGGCGTACCCAACAAGAACAAGGTCGCCACCATCAGCAAGGCGGATCTGCAGAAGATCGCCGAGACGAAGATGCCTGATCTGAACGCCGCCTCTCTGGAGGCCGCCATGTCCATGATCACCGGCACCGCCCGTTCCATGGGCATCGTCGTCGGGGAGTAAGGAGGTAGGAAACAGTGTTTAAGGGCAAGAAATATCAGGACAGCGCAAAGCTGATCGTTAAGGGCAACCAGTACGAGCCCGCCGAGGCCATGGAGCTCATCGGCAAGACCGCCAAGGCCAAGTTCGACGAGACGGTGGAGGTTCACCTCCGTCTGGGCGTGGATGGCCGTCACGCCGACCAGCAGGTCCGCGGCGCCATCGTCCTCCCCAACGGCACCGGCAAGAGCGTCCGGGTGCTGGTGTTCGCCAAGGGTGAGCAGGCCGAGGCCGCCAAGGCCGCCGGAGCCGAGTACGTGGGCGAGATGGATCTGGTGGACAAGATCATGAAGGAGAACTGGTTCGACTTCGACGTGGTCATCGCCACCCCCGACATGATGCGGTTCGTGGGCCGTCTGGGCCGTGTGCTGGGCCCCAAGGGCCTGATGCCCTCCCCCAAGTCCGGCACCGTCACCCCCGACGCAGGCCGTGCCGTCACCGAGGCCAAGGCCGGTAAGGTGGAGTATCGTCTGGACAAGACCAACATCATCCACTGCCCCATCGGTAAGGTGTCCTTCGGCGCCCAGAAGCTGGAGGAGAACTTCAACGCCCTGGTGGGTGCGGTCATCAAGGCCAAGCCCTCCGCCGCCAAGGGCCAGTATATCCGCTCCTGCACCGTGGCCTCTACCATGGGCCCTGGCATCCGGGTGAACACCGCCAAGCTGATGTAAGGCTTGCCGATTTCATCGGAAAAATGTGAAAATCAGAGGGGAAACGGGTTGACAAAGCCCGTTTCCCTCTGGTACAATATCAGTTGCGTTCAAAGACAGTAGGATCCCCCGGGATAACTGGCGTCAGCCATCCTGCCGAGAGTGCATGAGCCGAAAATCGCTTTTGTACTGTCCTCCTGTCCTTTGGATGCGGAGGATTTTTTCTGTAGTGAGGTGAAAACAATATGCCTAACGCAAAGGTTCTGGAGTCCAAAAAGGCCGTGGTTGCCGCTCTGGAGGATCAGCTGAAGAACGCTCAGGCGGGCGTCCTGGTGGATTACTCCGGCATCACCGTGGAGCAGGATACCGAGCTGCGGAACACCGCACGCAAGGCCGGTATCTCCTACACCGTGGTCAAAAACACCATGGTCCGCCGGGCGCTGGACGATGCGGGCCTGTCCGAGCTGGACGGCGTGCTCCACGGGAACACGTCCCTGGCCACCGGTAACGACGATCCCATCGCCCCCATCAAGGTGATCTCCGACTACGCCACCAAGATGGGCAGCGACAAGTTCCACATCAAGGCCGCCTTCATGGAGGGTAAGGTGCTCTCCAATGAGGAGATCGCTCAGCTGGCCACCCTGTCTTCCAAGAAGGATCTGTATGCCCAGCTGGTGGGCGTGCTCATCGCTCCTGTGGCAAACCTGGCCGCCGTCGTGTCCGCCATCGCCGACAAGGACAACGCCGGAGAAGCTGCCGCCGAATAAGGGCAGCAACCCATTCAAAATCTGACTGTTATTCTATTTTAGGAGGTTATTACCATGTCTGAGAAGATCAATGCGATCGTAGAGGAGATCAAGGGCCTGTCTCTCCTGGAGGTAAAGGAGCTGACCGACGCCCTGAAGGAGACCTTTGGTGTTGAGGCCGTCGCCATGGCCGGCCCTGCGGGCGGCGCTGCCGCTGCCGCTCCCGAGGTGGAGGAGAAGACCGAGTTCGACGTGGTCCTGGCCGGTTTCGACGCCGCTGCCAAGATCAAGGTCATCAAGGCTGTCCGTGAGGCCACCGGTCTGGGCCTGGCCGACGCCAAGAAGGCTGTCGAGGGTGCTCCCTACACCCTGAAGGAGGCCGCCACCAAGGAGGAGGCCGACGCTCTCAAGGAGAAGATCGAGGCCGTTGGCGGCAAGGTCGAGCTGAAGTAATTCAGTTTTCTCTGATGTTTTTAAAACCTGCCCTGTGCGTTTGCGCGGGGCAGGTTTTTGCTTTTGACCATAATGATTCTCTCCTCTACACAGAACGGACGCCCAGCGAGCCGTATGCCGGTGTTATAGACGATAGCTCCATTCGATGCAAGGGGAAGTTGCGGCGCAAAACGCCAAATTGCCATTTTCACCTGTGCTGCCTCACCGGCGCACCCGTCTCCACCTCCCAGCAGTCGGTGAAGCTGCGGCTCCTGTCCCCCCAGCGGAGGGTCCAGCGGACGGTCAACAGACCCGGCTCTGTCTCCTCCGCCTGTCCTTCCACCAGGATGTGCGCCATGGGGATGGGCCGAGAAGCGTCCAGGGCGGCCCAGGCCTGGGTGCAGAGCCGTAGATACTCCCGTTCCAGCCAGCGGCAGATGCAGTCCTCCACATGGCGATAGTACCGCCGGATGCGCTCCGGGCCTCTCCCTTCCCCCGCCGTCTCCGGCAGGGCCAGATGACAGGTCAGCACCGGCAGCCCCTCCCAGTCGTAGACCAGCTCCCGGGGGCAGGGGGCGTCCGGGGCAGGCTCCCGATTTCTCATGGACAGCGCTCCTTTCATCTCATCCGTTCTGTCCCATCCTATGCCTGGGGAAGTTTTTCGTGAAAGGGTGTTTACTTTCACACACTACAATGGTAAAATACGGGATAGCAGATGAAGCCTGTGCGCCCGGGCGGCTGCCCGGGTGCTTTGCAAAGGAGGGACTGTAATGTCCAAAATGACAGGAAAGGAACCCAGCAAGGCCCTTTACGAGACGATTTTGCAGCTGAGAGACGTGGATGAGTGCTACCGCTTCTTCCAGGATCTCTGCACCGTGTCCGAGCTCCGGGCTATGGAGCAGCGGTATGACGTGGCGGTGCTGCTGGAAAAGGGCATGATTTACAACGACATTCTGGAAAAGACGGGGGCCTCCAGCGCCACCATCAGCCGGGTCAACCGCTCCCTGCATTATGGGGTGAACGGCTACAAGGACGTCTTTGCTCATCAGGCAGAGCTGGCCGCAGCAGCGGAGGAGGCGTGAACGCCTACACCGGCCTAGCTGGGTGCTACGACGGCTTCACCGGAGACGTGGACTATGACCGCTGGCTCCGGTGGTATCTCCGCTGGTTCCGGCAGGAACGGACGCCGGTGGAGACGGTGCTGGACCTGGCCTGCGGCACCGGGACGCTGACCTGTCTGCTGGCCCGGGAGGGCTATGACATGATCGGGGCGGACGGCTCCCCGGAGATGCTGGCCCAGGCCATGGACAAGGCTCTGTCTCTGGAGGAGGAGCGCCGCCCCCTGCTGCTCTGTCAGGAGATGGAGGAGCTGGAGCTGGCAGAGCCGGTGGACGCCTGCGTCTGCTCTCTGGACAGCCTGAACTATCTCACCGAGGAGGAGGGCCTGGAGGCCGCCCTGGCCTCGGTGGCCCGGTGGCTCCGCCCGGGAGGGCTGTTCCTCTTTGACGTCATCCCCGTGTGGGAGTTTGCCCGGCGGGACGGGGCGGTCTATGTGGACGAGGATGCGGACGCCCTCTGTCTCTGGCGGGCAGACTACGACCCCTCCGACCAGACCATCGCCTACGGGCTGGATCTGTTCCATCGTCAGCGGGGCGAGCTGTGGTCCCGGGTCCAGGAGGAGCATCTGGAGCGGGGCTGGGACCTGGACTGGCTGGAGGCCCTGCTCACCCGGGCCGAGTTGGACGTGGAGCTTTGCTGCGGTGAGGACATGGCCTCGCCTCCAAGGGAGACGGACAGCCGGGTCTTTTTTGTCTGCCGTAGACGGCGCACCTATAAAATGAGTCAACAGGAGGACTGACCTCATATGTCAGACAAGATCGTTCGGGCGATCACCTCGGACGGGGCCGTCATGGCCTCGGCCATCACCGCCCGGGACCTGGTGGAGCAGGCGAGACAGCTCCACACCACTCTGCCCACCGCCACCGCTGCTCTTGGGCGCAGCCTGATGGCCGCCTCCCTCATGGGCAACCAGCTCAAGGGAGAGGGAGACAGCCTGACCCTGCAGATCTGGGGCGGAGGCCCTCTGGGCGGCATCACCTGCGTCTCCGACGCCGGGGGCAACGTCCGGGGCTATGTTCAGAATCCCCATCTCCACCTGATGGAGAAGTATCAGGGCAAGCTGGACGTGGGAGCCGCCGTGGGCACGGACGGCACCCTGACCGTCATCAAGGATCTGGGGCTGAAGGAGCCCTACGTGGGCTCTGTCCCTCTGGTCAGCGGCGAGATTGCCGAGGACGTCACCGCCTATTTTGCCGTCAGCGAGCAATTTCCCACCGCCTGCGCCCTGGGGGTGCTGGTGGAGCGGGATCAGTCGGTGGCCGCCGCCGGAGGTTATCTCATCCAGCTGCTGCCCGGGGCGGATAACGGGACCATCGACCGGGTGGAGGCAGGTGTCCGTGCTCTGGGGAGCGTCACTCCCCATCTGCAAAAGGGCATGACCCCGGAGGATCTGATTGCCGCCGCCCTGTCCGACTTCCAGGTGGAATTTCTGGACGAGAGTCCGGTGGAATACCGCTGTAATTGCAGCCGGGACCGGTATCAGCGGGCGCTGCTCAGCCTCCCCGCCGACGACCTGGAGGAGATGAGCCAGGAGCCGGAGGGTGCGGAGCTGAAATGTCAGTTCTGCGGAAAGACCTACCGCTTCTCTCAGGGGGAGCTGAGTGGGCTGCTGGCCGCCAGGAGACAGGCGGAGCAGGGACGGTAAGCCGTCCCTTCCCCCGCTCCGGCGGTCTCGCTCCCACGGCCTTGATTCCTTCTTTCACGGAAAATTTCTGAAAAAACGGTTGACAACCGGGGGCCCCTTGGGTATAATAATACCTGCGCTTGACGAGAGGCGCACGGGACTCCGGACGGGAGCATAGCTCAGCTGGTTAGAGCACCTGCCTTACAAGCAGGGGGTCACAGGTTCGAGTCCTGTTGTTCCCACTCTCCGTCCATGTGCAAAGCCCGTTTTCGGGACACTGTCTGGCCCGGTAGTTCAGTTGGTTAGAACGCCAGCCTGTCACGCTGGAGGTCGTCGG
>JAJQEM010000051.1 GCA_021201635.1 Clostridiales bacterium
GATTCAATCGCTATGGATTTTTTAGGTGTTCAACTTCATTTTACAATCGACCACTTTTTGAATTTACAAAAAGTGCGGCTATAGACCAAATTAACCTGATACAAACATGCAAATACAGAATAATTGTGATAGGTTTCCTCCGTTGTAGTGAATAAAAATTCACAATTGCAATCCACTATGAATAAATAAAAGTAAATGCTGTTGCCCTGTTGCCGGGACGACACCCGCTTCTTCGGCGTTCTCTCCCTCAATCCTTTTCCATAGGGTATCGCTCTGCCGCCGCCAGCACGTCCTCAGGGCTATTCGCCTCCATGAGGGCGTCCAGCAGCGGGTCGTTGGTGAAAACGCCCACCAGGCTTTGGATGCCGTCCAGATGCTCCTCCGGGTCCCGGGCAGCCAGGGTGAACAGCAGACGGGCGGATTTGGGCGTCCCGTCTGCTCCCGGTCCGAAGTCCACCGCCTCTCTCAGCCGCAGGAAGCTGACCCCTGTTCGATGAACGCAGGACGGCTCCTGCTGGGCGTGGGGCATGGCGACGCTGTGGTCAAAGACCAGATAGGGGCCGTACTGCCGGATACATGCGATGATTTGTTCGCTGTAGTCGTTATCCACATACCCCTGTTCCGCCAAAGGCTCCACCCCCAGCCGGACCGCCTCCTCCCAGGAGGGGACCCTGTCCGCAAACCGGCAGAGACCATTCTCTGCGATCTGTCGTAATAGCTCTGCCATGGGCCGCTCCCTCCTTTGGCGCAGACTGTCCGGGCATTTCCGGGGAATTTCTCTTTGCGAATCTTCGGATCGGTGATATACTGGGGTAGGAAACGTCCCCGTTTCAAGTCGGGAGACAAAAACGGAGGTTTTATGATGCTGGAAGAACTGAAGCAGAAGGTGTACGAGGCGAATATGGAGCTGCCCCGCCGGGGCCTTGTCACCTATACCTGGGGCAATGTCAGCGGCATCGACCGGGAAAAGGGCCTGTTCGTCATCAAGCCCTCCGGGGTGGAGTATGACGAGCTGCGGCCAGAGGACCTGGTAGTCATGGACCTGGAGGGCAACCAGGTGGAGGGCACGCTGAACCCCTCCTCGGACACAAAGACCCATCTGGTGCTCTACAACGCATTCTCCCAGATCGGCGGCATCGTCCACACCCACAGCCCCTACGCCGTGGGCTGGGCCCAGGCCGGGGAGGACATCCCCTGCTACGGCACCACCCACGCCGACTATTTCTACGGCCCCATCCCCTGCGCCCGGCACCTGACCCAGGAGGAGCTGGACGAGGACTATGAGCGCAACACCGGCAAGATCATCGTGGAGGAGTTCCGCTCCCGGGGCATCGACCCGGTGGCCGTTCCCGCCGTCATCTGCCACAGCCACGGCCCCTTCACCTGGGGCAAGGACGCAGCTCAGGCGGTCTACCACGCCGTGGTGCTGGAGGAGGTGGCGAAGATGGCCATCTTCACCCGGCAGGTGGCCCCCAACGCCGCCCCGGCCCCCCAGCGCATCCAGGACAAGCACTATCTGCGCAAGCACGGGCCAAACGCCTATTACGGCCAGAAGAAAAACGGATAAGCTACGCCCGCCGGGCGGTCTCCAGGGCCAGCTCCACCATTTGGGAAAAGCTGCTCTGCCGCTCCCGGGCGGTGAGATGCTCATCCCGGAGGATGTGGTCGGACACGGTGCAGACAGCCAGGGCGTTTCCGCCCCAGCGGGCGGCATTCATGTACAGGGCGGCGCTCTCCATCTCCACCGCCAGCACTCCCATCTTCTGCCAGCTCTCCGTGGACCGAAGGGCCGGGGGCAGTCCCTCCTCGTCGCCGTAAAACCGATCTGAGGACAGGAGATTGCCCACATGGAAGGGCAGATTCCGCTCCCCGGCCACGGCGACGCAGGCCTGGAGCAAGGAGAAGGAGCAGATGGGGGCAAAGCTGCCGGGCAGGTGGTACTGCTCCACCCAGCTGCTCTCGGCGGAAGCTCCCTGACCGATGACCAGGTCTCTCAGCCCCACCTCCGGCTGGATGGCCCCCGCCGAACCGATGCGGATGATATTCCGCACCCCGAAAAAGCGGAACAGCTCATAGGAATAGATGCCCATGGAGGGCATCCCCATGCCGGAGGCCATGACGGAGATGCGGATGTCTCCGTAAAAGCCGGTATAGCCCTGCACCCCCCGGACGTTGTTGACCAGGACGGCATCCCGGAGAAACTGCTCTGCGATCCACTGGGAGCGCAGGGGGTCGCCAGGCATGAGGACGGTCTCCCCAAAGTCCTCCGGCCGGGCGTTGATGTGAGGGGTGGGATAGTTGGGCATGGTAATTCCTCCCGAGCGTTTTTTCTTGGGACAGCATAGCACAAAAAAATACTTTTGTAAAGCAACGCAGAGCCGACAGACGGGGGTTCCCGCCTGTCGGCTCTGTCTGTCAATGAAAAACGAAAGCTGTGTATTCAGCGATCAGAAGATGGGCAGCACGTTGCCCTCATAGGTCGACTCGATGTACTCCCGGACGGCCTCGGACTGGAGGGCCTCCACCAGAGCCTGGACAGCGGGGTTGTCCTCGTTGCCCTCCTTCACCACGATGACGTTGGTGTAGGTCTGGGCGGCCTCGGACTCGGCGTCCTCAGTGACCAGGGCGTCGGCGGCGGAGGAGAAGCCCGCCTGGAGGGCATAGTTGCCGTTGATGGCGGCGATGGCGCACTCGGTGGTCAGGTTGGGCAGCATGGCGGCCTCGACCTCCAGGAAGGTCAGGTTATAGGGGTTGTCCACGATGTCGTTGGTGGTGGCCTCCAGGCCCACGCCGTCAGCCAGGGTAATCAGACCGGCGTCCTGGAGCAACAGCAGGGCCCGGGCCTCGTTGGTGGCGTCGTTGGGCACGCCCACCACGTCGCCCTCCTCCAGCTCGTCCAGAGAGGTCTTGGTGCAGGGGTAGATACCGAAGGGCTCATAGTGGATAGCGGCAACGCTCACCAGATGGGTGCCGTTCTCCTCGTTGAACTGATCCAGATAGGGCTGATGCTGGAAGTAGTTGACGTCCTCCTCGCCCTCCTCTACGGCGGTGTTGGGCACGATGTAGTCGTCATACTCGGTGATGATCAGCTCGATGCCCTGCTCGGCCAGCACGTCCACCACCTGCTCCAGGATCTCAGCATGGGGGGTGGGAGAGGCGGCGACCCGGAGCACGGTGGTCTCGGAGTCGGCATCCTCGTCGCCGGAGGTCTCCTCGGCGTCGGCGTCGGTGTCTTCAGGCTCCTCCGTGTCGGCGTCCTCGGTCTCCTCGGCGGTGTCCTCGGCTTCCTCGGTGGAGGTGGTATCCTCGGTGGTATCGGCGGTGTCGTCGGTGGTGTCGCCGCTGCCGCAGGCAGCCAGGGCCAGGGCCATCGCCAGAGCAAGGATCAGGGCAAGCAGTTTCTTCTTCATGGTGTGTTCCTCCTTACAATAAGAGATGTGATTATTTCAAACGCTTGTCGGTACTGGCCGACAAGCGGCTGAAAACGGACTGGATGATCTGCACCAGCACGATGAGCAGGACAACGGTGATGAACAGCATGGAGTCCACCTTCCGGTTGTAGCCGTAGCGGATGGCCAGGTTGCCCAGGCCGCCGGCTCCCACCGCTCCTGCAATGGCGGTGTAGGACAGGATGGTGATCATGGAGATGGAGCCCCCCAAGATGAGGGAGGGCCGGGCCTCCGGGAGATAGACCTTCCAGATGATCTGGAAGGTAGACGCCCCCATGGACTGGGCCGCCTCCACCACACCGGCGTCCACCTCGCTGAGGGAGCTCTCCACCATCCGGGCGATAAAGGGAGCGGCGGAGATGACCAGAGGGACGATGGCCCCCTTCACGCCGATCTTGGTGCCCACGATGAGCTTGGTGAAGTCCATCAGGACGATCATCAGGATGATAAAGGGGAGGGACCGGCCCACGTTGATAATCCATCCCACCACCTGGTTAAACCGCTTGTGAGGCCGGATGCCGTGCTCTCCCGTGAGGATGAGCAGGATGCCCAGGGGCAGGCCCAGCAGATAGGCAAAGACGGTGGAGACGCCCACCATCACCAGGGTGTTCAGAGTCTCCTCCCAGAGCAGAGCGCCATACTGCTCCCAAAAGGCGGCGGTAAATACCTCAAGCATCGTTTTCTACCTCCTCTGCAGTGATCTGGGGCTGGGAACGGATGTAGCTCAGGGCCTTGGCGGCCTCGTTGGGGTCCTCGGGCAGGCCCAGGAGCATAGTGCCGAAGGCCTTGCCGTCGATGTTCCGGGTATCCGCTCCCAGGATGTTCACCTTCACCCCGCAGTCGATGGCGAGAGAGGCGATCAGGGGCTGATAGGCGGTGCCGCCGTTGAAGGCCACCCGCACCGTCCGGCTGCCGTGGGCGGCCACCATGGTCTCCGGCACGCCGTTGGGATAGACCAGCCGCCGGGCGGCGTCGGTTTTGGGGTTGGAGAAGATGTCAGTGACCAGCCCCTCCTCCACGATGGAGCCGTTGTCCAGGATGGCCACCCGGCCGCAGATCTCCTCGATGACGCTCATCTGGTGGGTGATGACCACTACCGTCACCCCCAGCTTCTGGTTCAGCTCCTTGAGCAGCGCCAGGATGGAGGCAGTGGTGGTGGGGTCGAGGGCAGAGGTCGCCTCATCACACAGGAGCACCTTTGGGTCGGTGGCCAGGGCCCGGGCGATAGCCACCCGCTGGCACTGTCCGCCGGAGAGCTGCACCGGGTAGGCGTCCGCCTTGGACTCCAGCCCTACGATCTCCAGCAGCTCCAACGCCCGCTGCTTTGCCTTGGCCCTGGGGACGCCGCTGATCTCCATGGGGAAGCAGACATTGGACAGGCAGGTGCGCTGCATGAGCAGGTTGAAGCTCTGGAAGATCATGGTCACGGACCGCCGGGCCTTGCGAAGCTCCTTTTCGGAGAGGGCGGTCATCTCCTGGCCGTTGACCACCACGCTCCCCTGGGTGGGACGCTCCAGCAGGTTCAGGCACCGCACCAGGGTGCTCTTTCCCGCTCCGGACAGGCCGATGATGCCGTAAATCTCTCCCTCCTGTACGTCCAGGTTGATGTCCTTCAGTGCGTCCAGAGAGTGCTCTCCCTCGCCGAAGGTCTTGGTCAGATGCCGGACACGAATAATGGACTCACTCACAGGCGGCAGTCTCCTTTCTCCATACTGTAAAAGCAAATAAAAAAGCCCCTGAAGCGATTCCGCTTCAAGGACGTGCGCTCATGCGCCGTGGTACCACCTTGATTCACCGGCTCCTCACGAAACCGGCCTTACAGAGTTCCAGCAAACTCCTGCGCAGTGACGGGCGCACCCGTCGCAGCCTATATGGATAATCACAGTCGGCTGCGCAACTCCAAGGCCATGTTCAGCAAGCCCTTCCGCGCCTCTTTTCACCAACCGAGGCTCTCTGGGACGTATCTGCCTGCCTACTCTCCTCTTCATCGTCTTTCGGGGATTCAATTTTGCTTGTGAAGCATCATACCACGCATTTTCCCACCTTGTCAATAGGTAAATGGAGCTTTTGAGAAAATTTTTTGAAATGGGCAGCGCAAAATATTTCTCCAATTCCCCTTGACAACCCGGGCAAAGAGGTATATTATCCCATTAAACCCACTAGGGAGGTTGGTTTTATGAGAATACAAGCCCCGCTCGCCCGGCGATGTCGGCCCGGACGATGACCGGATGTGCCGCAGAGAGCGGCAGATAGAACCCCATCTCAAATCTATTCAGGAGGAATGAATCATGTCCAACATCTATACATCCGCCGATCAGCTCATCGGCAAGACCCCGCTGTTGGAGCTCACCCATCTGGAGCGCAAGTACGGCCTGAAGGCCCGGCTCCTGGGCAAGCTGGAGTATCTGAACCCCGCCGGCTCCGTAAAGGACCGGATCGCCAAGGCGATGATCGACGACGCCGAGGAGAAGGGCCTGCTGAAGGAGGGCTCCGTCATTATCGAGCCCACCTCCGGCAACACGGGCATTGGCCTGGCCTCAGTCGCCGCCGCCCGGGGCTATCGTATTATCATCGTCATGCCCGAGACCATGAGCGTGGAGCGCCGCCAGCTGATGAAGGCTTACGGTGCGGAGCTGGTGCTCAGCGATGGGGCCAAGGGGATGAAGGGGGCCATCGCCAAAGCCGACGAGCTGGCGCAGGAGATCCCCAACAGCTTTATCCCCGGCCAGTTCGTCAACCCCGCTAACCCCGCCGTCCACCGGGCCACCACCGGGCCGGAGATCTGGGCGGATACGGACGGCCAGGTGGACGTGTTCGTGGCCGGCGTAGGCACCGGCGGAACCGTCACCGGCGTAGGCGAGTATTTAAAGAGCCAGAACCCCGCTGTCCGGGTGGTGGCGGTGGAGCCCGCCTCCTCCCCGGTGCTGAGCAAGGGGGTGGGCGGCGCCCACAAGATTCAGGGCATCGGCGCCGGCTTTGTCCCCGACGTGCTCAACACCGCCGTCTATGACGAGGTCATCCCCGTGACCAACGAGGACGCCTTCGCCACCGGCAAAGAGTTCGGCAAGGCCGAGGGGGTGCTGGTGGGTATCTCCTCCGGGGCCGCCCTGTGGGTGGGCTTGCAGATCGCCCAACGCCCGGAGAGCGAGGGCAAGACTGTCGTGGTGCTCCTCCCGGACACCGGCGACCGGTATCTCTCCACCCCGCTGTTTGCGGACTGACAGGATTTTTCCTGACCTCATTCTTTCCTCTCTGAACCGCCCCGGGGCGCTGTCTCCGGGGCGGCTCGTGCGTTTCGCCGGAAAAACGGATTGCCTCGTCCCCTGAGACGTGCTATCATACGGTTAAAAGGACCGGATTCTGTTCTAACGGTGCGGCGATGCCGCACGACAAGGAGGCGTCGCCATGGGAAACTGGATATGGCTCTATCTGGCAGCGGTGAACATGGCGGGATTTGCCGTCATGGGAGCGGACAAGCGCCGGGCCAGGCGGGGAGACTGGCGGATTCCGGAGCGGACGCTGTTCGCCGTGGCCCTGGCGGGGGGCAGCCTGGGGGTGCTGCTGGGGATGCGCCTCTTTCGCCACAAGACCCGGCACTGGTATTTTGTGATCGGCGTCCCTCTGATTTTGGCGGCCCAGGTCGTTCTGGCCGCCGTCCTGCGCCGGATGCTGTGACGGACAGGACGAAAAAGGTCGAACCGCCTCGAAAATTTCTCCCCCCTTTTTCCGGGAACTTTTCCTCTGCCGATTGCAAAAACCGGCGGGGTTGGTTATAATAACAGGGAGAGTACCCCCTGACTGGTTAAAGGTGATCAACATGAGGTTTGTACGAGATATTGGCATCGACCTGGGCACCGCCTCGGTGCTGGTCTATGTCCAGGGCAAGGGCGTCGTCCTCCGGGAGCCGTCGGTGGTGGCCATCGACAAGACCACCGGGCGGCTGCTCAAGGTGGGCTCCGAGGCCCGGAAAATGCTGGGCCGGACCCCCGGCAACATCGTGGCCATCCGTCCCCTCCGGGACGGGGTCATCTCCGACTACGACATGACCGAGCGGATGCTCAAGGAGTTTATCCGCAAGGCCGCCCCGGTGCGGTTCTTTAAGCCCCGGATCGTGGTCTGCGTCCCCTCCGGCATCACCGAGGTGGAGGAGCGGGCGGTCATCGACGCCGGTATCCAGGCCGGGGCCAGAAAGGTCTATCTCATCGAGGAGCCGGTGGCCGCCGCCATCGGCGCAGGCATCGACATCGCCCAGCCCGAGGGCCATCTGGTGGTGGACGTGGGGGGTGGCACCACCGACATCGCCGTCATCTCCCTGTCCGGCGTGGTGGAGTCCACCTCCATCAAGATCGCCGGAGACGCCTTTGACGATGCGGTGGTGAAATACATCCGCCGGAAGCACAACGTCCTCATCGGCACCCGGACGGCGGAGGAGCTGAAAATCTCCCTGGGGTGTGTGTTCCCCCGCCCGGAGGAGCAGACCATCGAGGTCACCGGCCACGACCAGATGACCGGCCTGCCCCGGCAGTTCACCGTCTCCTCCAACGAGATGATCGAGGCCTTTGAGGAGCCCGCCCAGCGCATCGTGGATGCCGTCCACTCCGTCCTGGAGCGGACGCCGCCGGAGCTGGTGGCGGACATCTCCGCCAACGGCATCGTCATGACCGGCGGCGGCAGCCTGATTTGGGGCTTTGACCGGCTCATCGAGTCCCACACCGGCATCGAGACCCATGTGGCGGACGACGCCATCTCCTGCGTGGCCTACGGCACCGGCAAGAGCCTGGAGTCCATTGGCTCCATGCAGGACGGCACCATGAATCTCAGCCGCCGGAAGCAGATGAATACCTGAGCCGGGTCTGCAGGGCGGCCCTCTGTGGACCGTGGCAGAGGATGGCCGGCTTTTGTGAAGGGAGGTTGTTGTGATGGGAAGATTTGCAAGAAGCGGTATTATTAGATTAGATGATACTGACAGAATAGTAAGAGACTTAAATGAAGAAAATGTGCAGGAAATATTTGAAAGATGTTTGGCGGATGAAAATACGACGGAAAAAGAGGGCTCATATCTTTTTTCAAGAGAATATGGATATAGCAAGGAATCGGAGGAAATCGTCTTTTTTGACCGGAAGAGAATAAACGAAAACAGAAATAATATTTTGTATCTGCTGGGGCAGACTCATCCCTGTCATTATTATAGGGAAGAAAATGTAACCCCCAAAACGATTTCTCAGAAATATAATGGTGAAATATGGACAAGAAATAATGGGATTATAATGGAGCTGCTGCATTTAGCCAGAGCAATAGATGAACTGTCTCCATTTGATAAGGCTACACAAGATGCCATACTTTTAATAATGAAAACCACGCTTTCCCCCAACGACCCCAACTTCCCGGAATGGTGGAAAGCGCACAAATCCGAATGGGAAGACCGTAAATAGGCAGGACAGCGCCCTCTGACGAACGCTTACCAAAAACCGAACACCCGAAAACAGGGATGATTTTCCACAGCAGCCCTTTTTCTCCCAAAACAGGCCCCTGAATGCCGCACAGTCCGGCAGACAGGGGCCTGTTTTGCGTCTGTCCCGGCGGGGGGGTTGGGGCTTTGGGGGCCGCCGGGTCCTGAACTCTCCCTTGTATCTGGGGGAAAAACGTGCTATAATCCCTTTATTCTGGAGAATTGGCGGCATTTGTGCGCCGCATGAGGAGGAACCACATTGAGACGTGAGGACGTGCTGATTTCGGCGGAGGCGCTGGAGCGTCAGCGTGAGATTCGGCGGCAGGTCATGGAGCGCAACGCCCGCCTGCCCGTCCAGCCCCTGGCCCTGGTGGACACCTACGGCTGTCAGCAGAACGAGGCGGACTCGGAGCAGATCCGGGGGATGCTCAGCGAGATGGGCTACGGCTTTACCGAGGACGAGCAGGAGGCGGACGTCATCGTCATCAACACCTGCGCCGTCCGGGAGCACGCAGAGATGCGGGTGCTGGGCAACGTGGGCCACCTGACCCACACGAAGCGGAACAAGCCCAGCCAGATCATCTGTCTCTGCGGCTGCGCCATGCAGGAGCCGCACATGGCGGAGAAGATCAAAAAGTCCTTCCGGCACGTGGACCTGGTCTTTGGCCCCCATGTGCTGTGGAAATTCTCCGAGCTGCTGTGTCAGGTGATGGACCGGAAAAAGCGGGTCTTTGAGACCCCGAACTCTCCCGGCGTCATCGCCGAGGGCCTCCCCGTGGTGCGGAAGGGCAGGCTCAAGGCTTGGGTTTCCATCATGTACGGCTGCAACAACTTCTGCACCTACTGCATCGTCCCCTACGTCCGGGGCCGGGAGCGGAGCCGTGCGCCGGAGCTGATTTTGGACGAGGTGCGCCAGCTGGCGGCGGAGGGGTACAAGGACATCACCCTCCTGGGCCAGAACGTCAACTCCTACGGCAAGGATCTGGGGCTGGACATGGATTTTGCCGATCTGCTGGAGCAGGTCAACGCCATCCCGGGGGACTTCCTCATCCGCTTTATGACCAGTCACCCGAAGGACGCCTCCCAAAAGCTGTTTGAGACCATGGCCCGGTGCGAAAAGGTGGCCCCTCACCTCCACCTCCCCGTCCAGGCGGGGAGCGACCGGGTGCTCAAGGCCATGAACCGCCACTATGACCGGGCGGCCTATCTGGACGAAATTCGCCGCCTCCGGGCGCTGATCCCCGACATCGTTCTCACCTCGGACATTATCGTGGGCTTCCCCGGGGAGACGACGGAGGAATTTGAAGAGACCCTCTCCCTGCTGGAGCAGGTGCGGTACGACGCCCTGTTCACCTTTATCTACTCTCCGAGAGAGGGCACCCCGGCGGCGAAGCTCCCCGACCCCATGAGCCGGGAGGAGAAAAACCGGAACTTCCAGCGGTTGGTGGACCTGCAAAACCGCATCTCCGCAGAAAAGCACGCCGCCTATGTGGGCAAAACCCTGCGGGTGCTGGTGGACGGGGAGAACGACGACGGCAGGCACACCCTCACCGCCCGCACCGACGGGGGGCGGCTGGTACACTTAAACGGCGACGCCGCCCTCATCGGCACCTGGCAGCAGGCGAAGATCACCGGCTCCACCACCTGGGCGCTGTTCGGGGAGCTGGTCACGGACTGAATCCGTACATCGTTTAGACAAGGAGAAATCAATGGCGGCAGAGCTGACCCCCATGCGGAAGCAATATCTGCAAATCAAAGAGCAATACCCGGACTGTCTGCTGTTCTTCCGGCTGGGTGATTTTTATGAGATGTTCGACGAGGACGCAAAGGTGGCGTCCCAGGAGCTGGACCTGACCCTGACCACCCGGGACCGGGGCAAGCCCCAGGAGGACCAGACCCCCATGTGCGGCGTCCCCTATCACTCCTACGAGTCCTACCTGGCCCGGCTCATCGCCAAGGGCTACAAGGTGGCCATCTGCGAGCAGATGGAGGACCCGGCCCTGGCCAAGGGCCTGGTGGAGTGGGACGTGACGAGAGTGGTCACTCCCGGCACCGTGGTGGAGGCCTCCATGCTGGAGGAGGGGCGGAACAACTACCTTGCCGCCGTCTGCCTGGAGCAGGACGGGGCGGGGCTGTGCTTCTGCGACCTGTCCACCGGGGCGGTGACCACCACCGGCTTTGCCGGAGAGACCGTGCTGCCCCACATCCTCAGCGAGCTGGGGCGGTTCGCCCCCAGAGAGGCGGTGCTGTCCCCCCGGTGCATGGAGCAGGAGGAGCTGCTGACCTTTTTGCAGGACAAGCTGAGCTGCTGTTATGAGCCGGGAGGGGACCGCTTTCTCCCGGAGCAGGCCAGAGCACAGGCGGAGGAGCAGTTTGAGACGCTGGCCTCCGTCCCCCAAAACCGGCCCTGGGCCATCCAGGCGGCGGGGGCCCTACTGGGCTATCTCCACGAGACGCAAAAGGCCAATCTCAGCTATCTCCGCACCCTGGACTACTACGAGACGGGGCGGTACATGGAGCTGGACCTCACCGCCCGGCGCAATCTGGAGCTGACCGAGACCCTCCGGGGCAAGGAGAAGCGGGGGAGTCTGCTGTGGGTGCTGGACCGGACCAAGACGGCCATGGGCGGGCGCAAGCTCCGCCAATGGCTGGAGCGGCCTCTCCTGTCCCCGGTGGAGATCAACGGACGGCTCAACGCCGTGGCCGCCCTGACAGACGATCTGGTGACCCGGCAGGAGCTGCTGGACACCCTCCGGGAGATCACCGACCTGGAGCGGCTCATCGGCCGCATCGTCTACGGCAACGCCAACTGCCGGGAGCTGCAATCCCTGGGAGTGGGCCTCTCCCACATCCCCAGACTGCGGGAGCTGCTGGCGCAGAAAAACGTCCCCCTGTTACAGCGGCTTCGGGGAGAGCTGGACGACCTGAGCGAGCTGCGGCAGACCCTGGAGGCCGCCATCGTGGACGAGCCGCCCCTGCTGGTCCGGGAAGGCGGCATGATACGGGAGGGCTACAACGAGGAGGTAGACTACCTCAACCGGGTCCTCCGGGACAGCAAAAGCCTGATCGCCGAGCTGGAGGCCCGGGAGCGGGAGCGGACGGGCATCCGGCAGCTGCGCATCCGGTACAACAAGGTTTTTGGCTATTACATCGAGGTGCCCCGTGCCCAGTCGGAACATATGCCGGAGGACTACGTCCGCAAGCAGACCCTTGCCAACAACGAGCGGTTCATCAATCCGGAGCTGAAGGAGCTGGAGAACACCATCTTCAACGCACGGGAGCGCATTGGCGATCTGGAATATCAGATCTTCTCCGACCTGAAGGACCGGTGCGCCGCCCTGGCAGAGCCCATCCAGCGGACGGCGGAGGCGGTGGCCCAGATCGACGTGCTCACTGCTCTGGCGGACGTGGCGGTCCGGAACCGGTACGTCATGCCGGTGGTGGACGACTCCTCCGCCATTGAAATCGTGGATGGACGCCATCCCGTGGTGGAGCAGGTGTTGAAGGACACCTTCTTCGTCCCCAACGACACGAAAATGGACGGCAAAAACGAGACGCTGGCCATTATCACCGGCCCCAATATGGCGGGCAAGTCCACCTATATGCGCCAGGTGGCCCTGATCTGCCTCATGGTGCAGATCGGCTCCTTCGTCCCCGCCCGCTCCGCCCGGCTGGGGGTGGTGGACCGGGTGTTTACCCGCATCGGCGCCTCCGACGACCTGGCGGGGGACAGTCCACCTTTATGGTGGAGATGACCGAGGTGGCGGACATCCTGAAAAACGCCACCAGCCGCTCCCTCCTCATCCTGGACGAGATCGGACGGGGGACCTCCACCTACGACGGCATGAGCATCGCCCGGGCGGTGCTGGAATACTGCGCCGACAAAAAGCGGCTGGGGGCCAAGACCCTGTTTGCCACCCACTATCACGAGCTAACCGTGCTGGAGGACACCATCCCCGGCGTGCGGAACTACAACATCGCCGCCAAAAAGCGGGCGGACGACATCATCTTCCTGCGGAAGATCGTCCGGGGCGGGGCCGACCAGAGCTACGGCATCGAGGTGGCCAAGCTGGCGGGGGTGCCTCCCAGGGTCATCAGCCGGGCCAGAAAGATTCTGGAGGAGCTGGAGCAGGAGGGGGCGTTCCGGCCCCGTCCCGGAAGCCCGCCGACCAGGAGCAGGTCTCCATGGACGACGTGGCGGGGCAGGAGATCTTGAAGCAGCTCCGGATGGTGGAGGTCAACGCCCTGACCCCCATCGAGGCTATGAACCTGCTGTATGAGTGGAAGGGGAAGCTGTAAGCGGCCCCATATCCTGTCAGATACTATCAAAACGGAGGGATGTACCATGTACCTTCGCTCGGTCACGGTGGGCGTTGTCTCCACCAACTGCTACTTTCTGGGGGATGAGGACACCCATATGGCCGCCGTCATCGACCCCGGGGACAGCGGGGAGCGGCTCTGCGACCTGCTCCGGCAGGAGGGCTATACCCCGGCCATGATTTTGCTGACCCACGGCCATTTTGACCATGTGGACGGCGTCCCCGGGTTTCTGGCGGCCTCCGGCCCCATCCCGGTCTACATCAGCCGCCGGGACTATCCCGTCAGCCCCACCAACTTCCACGTCTCCTTCATCGGCGAGGAGGGGCTGAAAGGGGTGGACAATGTCCGCTTCCTCTCGGAGGGGGATACTGTTTCCCTGGGCAGCCACACCATCCGGGTGCTGGAGACCCCAGGCCACACCCCCGGCGGGCTGACCTATCAGGCGGAGGAGCTGCTGTTCACCGGGGACACCCTGTTTGCAGGCTCCTGCGGACGGACAGACTTCGCCGCCAGCGACCCCCAGGCCATGCTGGCCTCCCTGGCAAAGCTGGGGCGGCTGGAGGGGGATTACACCGTCCTCCCGGGCCACGGCCCCGCCTCCACCCTGGAGCGGGAGCGGCAGAGCAACCCCTATCTCCGCCAGGCTCTGGGAACGTGAGCGGCAGTTCTAAATCGTAGAAAAGGAGTGATCACCATGCAAGACATTTTGGTCGTCGTAGATATGCAGAACGACTTTATTGACGGCGCCCTGGGCACGCCGGAGGCGGTGGCTGTTCTCCCCCGGGTGGTGGAGAAGGTGCGGCGCTTTGACGGACGGGTGATCTTCACCCGGGACACCCACACCTCGGACTATCTGAACACCCTGGAGGGCAAAAAGCTCCCCGTCCCCCACTGCATCCAGGGTTCCTACGGCTGGGAGCTGGCCCCGGCCCTGGAGTCCCTGCGCCAAGAGCCGGCGGTGGACAAGGAGACCTTCGGCTCCCGTGCCCTGGGCGCTCTGCTTCGTGCAGCAGACCGGGAGGAGCCGATTGAGAAAATCACCCTGGTGGGGCTGTGTACCGACATCTGCGTCATCTCCAACGCCCTGCTGCTCAAGGCGTTTCTGCCGGAGGTAGAGATCGTGGTGGACGCCGCCTGCTGCGCCGGGGTCACTCCGGAGAGCCACCGGACAGCCCTCCGGGCCATGGAAGCCTGCCAAATCACCGTCGAGAACGACGGCTAATGGAGAAAGCACCCTTGTCCGCCTTTGCTGCGCTATGGAACCGGGTGTTAAATCTGGTCTACCCGCCCAGATGCGTCTTTTGTCAGGACTTTCTGCCCGGAGAGCGGGCGGCGCTGGGCGTGTGCGCCGCCTGTGACGGAGCACTGCCCCGGGCGGACGATGCCACAGCCCTGCGGTCTGGAGACTATTTCACCTTCTGTCTCTCGCCCCTGCTCTATCAGGGTGCGGTGCGGGAGTCGATCCGGCGGTATAAGTTTTCCGGGCGCTCCTACTATCATCGGGTGTACGGCATGTTTCTGCGGAGCTGTTTGAAGGAGTACCTCCCCTCGCCGCCGGATGTGGTGACCTGGGCGCCGCTGAGCGCCCGGCGAAAGCATCGCCGGGGCTACGACCAGGCCAAGCTGCTGGCAGAGGAGGCGGGCCAGTTATACGGCCTGCGTCCTGTCCCGCTGCTGAAAAAGGTCAGGCATACCCCGGCGCAGTCCTCCCTGGGCCGGGCGGCCAGAGAGGAAAACGTCCGGGGCGTCTACCGTATCCGGCCAAACGCCCCCGTATCCGGAAAACGGGTCCTGCTGGTGGATGACATCATCACCACCGGCTCCACCCTGTCAGAGTGCAGCCGGGTGCTGCTGGAGGCAGGGGCGGCGGAGGTGGTCTGCCTGACCCTGGCCAGGACGTTGAACGCCCAAAAGACAGACTAAACCGGCACAGTGCAGCTGCACCGTGCCGGTTTATTTTGAATCAGTTGGCCTGCTCTGCCAGCAGCCGCTCCAGACCCTGGGCGATCTGGTCGGGGCAGGAGGTGCTCTTCATGCCGCAGCGGATGCCCTTCATCCGGCTGATGGCCTCCTCCGGGGTCATGCCCTTCAGCAGAGCGCCGATGCCCTGAAGGTTGCCGTTGCAGCCGCCCACGGCCTCCATGCTCTGAATGACCTGCCTGCCGTCGGCCTCCTCCAGCTCGATCCGGATCTCCCGGGAGCAGACGCCCCGGGGCTTAAATGTGTACAGCATAGCGATTCCTTTCTCTGTAACGGAGACTTGCGGCGATGCCTTACAGCTTCTCCACGATCTCCGCCGTATCCATGGCGATCATCAGCTCCTCGTTGGTGGGGATGACCAGCACCTTCACCGGAGAGCCCTCGCCGGAGATGTCGACCTCCTCGCCCCGCTTGTGGTTGGCCTCCTGGTTCAGGGGAGCCACGCCCATATAGCCCAGGCCCTCGGTCATAGCGGTGCGCAGCTCGGGGCTGTTCTCGCCCACGCCGGCGGTAAAGACGATGGCGTCCACCCCGCCCATGGCGGCGGCGTAGGAGCCGATATACTTCTTTACGTCGTAGCAGAACACGTCGACGGCCAGCTTGGCACGCTGGTTGCCCTCTGCGGCGGCGGCGTCCAGGTCACGGAAGTCGGAGGACACCCCGGAGATGCCCAGCACGCCGGACTTCTTGTTGAGAATGTTCATCATCTCACCCATGGAGAGATTGTACTTGTTCATCAGAAATTCCATGACGCCGGCGTCCATATCGCCCGCCCGGGTGCCCATGGGGAGGCCCGCCAGAGGCGTCAGGCCCATGGTGGTGTCCACGCACTTGCCGTTTTTGACAGCGGCGATGGAGGAGCCGTTGCCCAGGTGGCAGGTGATGATCTTCAGCTCCTCCATGGGCTTCCCCAGCATGGCGGCGGCCCGGGCGGAGACGAACCGGTGAGAGGTGCCGTGGAAGCCGTAACGGCGGACCTTGTCGTTTTCATAGTACTCGTAGGGGATGGCGTAGGTATAGGCCACGGGGGGCATCGTCTGATGGAAGGCGGTGTCAAACACGGCCACCTGGGGCACCTTGTCCCCCAGCACGGCGGCGCAGGCCCGGATACCGATGAGGTTGGCGGGGTTGTGGAGAGGAGCCAGAGGGTTGCACTCCTCGATGGCCTTCAGCACCTCGTCGGTGAGCAGGACGGAGGAGGCGAAGCTCTCGCCGCCATGGACGACCCGGTGCCCCACAGCGTCGATCTCGTTCATGGAGGACAGCACGCCGTTGTCCTTGTCCACCAGGGCGTCCAGCACCGCCTGGATAGCCTCGGAGTGGGTGGGCATGGCCACGTCCACCGCATTCTTTCCCGCCTTGCCCGGCACCTGGGGCTTGTAGGTAAATTTGCCGTCCAAGCCAATGCGCTCGCACAGGCCCTTGGCCAGCAGCTCGCCGGTGGCGGGATCTAACAGCTGATACTTCAGGGAAGAGCTTCCCGCATTGATGACCAGAATATTCATACTGTGATTCTCCTTTGCGATGTCCTGTGCCCGACCTTAGCGCTTGCGCAGACCTGCCGGACACGCTATAATAATTCTATTACAAAACTGTGTGAAGAACAACCGTTTTTTGGAGAATTTTTGAAAAACGCCGTCCCGCCCAAAGGAGGAAGCCCCATGCCCGACCCAAACGTCCCCCGTTCCGCCGCAGGCGTCGTCTGCGAGTTCGACCCCTTTCACCTGGGACACCGCTGGCTGCTGGAACAGGTCAGAGCCGCCTGTCCGGAGAAAGGGATCGTCTGCGTCATGAGCGGCGGCTTTACCCAGCGGGGGACCGCCGCCGCCCTGGACCGGTCCGCCCGGGCAGAGATGGCTCTCCGAGGGGGAGCCGACCTGGTACTGGAGCTGCCCCTTCTCTGGGCGGCGTCCTCGGCGGAGACCTTCGCCCGGGGGGGCGTCGGGTGCCTGCTGGACACCGGGATCGTGGACACCGTCGCCTTCGGCAGCGAGGACGGCCACCTCTCCCGGCTGGTCCCGGCGGCCCGGGCCCTGGACAGGGAGGAGCTTCGCCCTCTTCTCCGGGCGGGACTGGAGGAGGGTCTGTCCTACCCCGCCGCCCGCCAGCGGGCGCTGGAGGCCCTGGTGGGGCCGGAGGGGTACTGCCTGGAGACCCCCAACAACAACCTGGGGGTGGAGTACCTCCGGGCCCTCCGGCACTGGGGCCGGGAGGACGTGACCGCTCTGACCTTTCCCCGGCAGGGAGCGGGACACGACAGCCGGCAGGAGACAAAACGGCCCTCCGGCTCCCTGCTCCGGCGCTGGATAGGCGACGGGGAATGGGCAAGGCTGGAGGCCACACTCCCCGGCTCCAGCTGGGAGATCGTGGTCCGGGAGCGGGAGGCGGGCCGCTGCCCCGCCCGGCTGGAGGCCTGTGAGCGGGGGATTTTGGCCCGGCTCCGCTCCATGACGGAGGAGGAGCTGTCCGCCCTGCCGGACTGCGCCCCAGGGCTGGAGCGGCGTATGGCCCGGGCCGCAGGGGAGGCCACTGACCTGGCCCGGCTCTATGACCTGGCCAAGACCCGCCGCTATCCCGAGGCCCGCATCCGGCGCATGGTGCTGTGGGCCTTCCTGGGGCTGACTGCCGATCTGCGCCCGAAGCGGGTCCCCTATCTCCGGGTGCTGGGCTTTAACCGCCGGGGTCAGGCCCTGCTCTGGGAGATGAAGGAGCGGGCAAAGCTTCCGGTGGTCCTCCGCTCCGGACAGATACGGCAGCTGGGACAGGACGCCCAGTCCGTCTTTCAGGCGGAGTGCCGGGGGGAGGACCTGCGGCAGCTCTGTCTGCCCCGGCCCGGCCCTGGGGGTCAGGAGTGGCTCAGGACGCCCGTCTGCCTGACCAGTCCTGATTCAGACGGATGGGACTGATGGAGACGGCCAGCTTGAGCAGATCGTCCAGCTTGGCCTCTCCCCGGTCCACCGTCCGGGAGACGGTGGAGAGATTGATCCCCAGGCGGCGGGCCGCCTCCTGCATATTCTCCCTCAGGAGATAGTAGTGTACCATGCATTCTGTCTCCCGGGGGGTAAGCCTGGTCCGAAGGGCCTTCACCAGGGCCAGCTCATACTGATCCAGGGTAGGGTCAAGCTCTGGGTGAACCACGTACCGGAGCAGATGGGCCGCCTTTTTGGCATAGGGCTCTCCCCGGCGATAAATCGGTCTGGACATTATTTTTTCCTCCTAGCTGCAAAAAGTTTTCATCAGGTATTGACAAACGGGTTCGATTCCGGTAAAATACTCCTTGCTGATTCCGAGAGGGCGAGCTTGCTGGTATAGCTCAGTTGGTAGAGCAGCTGATTTGTAATCAGCAGGTCGGGGGTTCAAGTCCGTCTACCAGCTTTCAGCAAAAAACCAAATATGGAGGAGTACCCAAGTGGCTAAAGGGGGCAGACTGTAAATCTGTTGGTTGACGCCTACAATGGTTCGAATCCATTCTCCTCCATCGTGACCGGGAACCGAGTATTCGGTTCCCGGTTCCTTTTTTACTCTGTCGGACGGGCCATTTCCGAAATCAAACATTTGTTCTATCTGATGCAGATATACCATCACCAAACGGAGAGGACGTCAAGTGGTATTTTATATTTTTCTCCGTATGGGGATGCAGGACACAGTAAAAGGGCCGACGCATTGCGTCGGCCCGCTCTTTGCCATGCTGATTCGGTTATCTTCTCCGGCTGCCCTTATAATTCCGGGGCCGCCGGGTGCCGGTGTAATTGCCGTATTTCCGCTTCGGACGGAACAGGGTGAGCCGGAGGACAACCACCAGAACGACGATGACCCCCAGGCCGATGGCTGCCTTGAGCCAGTTGTCGGAGATGAAGTCCTCGATGGCCTTTTGGGTGGCCAGGAAAGAGGACTGCTCCACCGAGGCAGCGGCCACCAGGTCTACCGAGCCGTAGGCCACCCCCTCCAGGTAGACCGTCAGGGTGCCCAGCACGTCTCCGGCCTCCACCGGGGCCTCTACGGAGTCCACCGTCTCATACTCGATGGTGAAGCTGTCAGAGGTGACGTCGTTGGGCAACAGGGCGTCCAGGCTGCCGGAGGGGACCACCAGCACGCTGTCCACGTCCACCCCCAAAGTCACAGGGACCTCCGCCACCGGGGTATCCAGGTCCAGGATGGAGTGGTAGGAGAAATTGCTGAAGCCCCATTTCAGCAGCCGGGAGGACTCGGAGAACTGCATCCGATGAGTGCCGTCGTTGTCCACCGTGGTCTCCGCCCCCATGACCACCGAGATGAGGATGGTGCCGTCCTCCTCGGCGGCAGCCAGCAGGCAGTAGCCTGCGTCGCTGGTGGATCCTGTCTTGATGCCGATGCAGCTGTCATAGACGTAACCGGAATACTTTTTGCTGGTCAACAGTCCGTTGGTGTTGGAGAAGGTACGCTCCTCGCTCATGTTGGTGGCGGGAACGGTATAGCTGTCGGTGGAGACGATGGTGCAGAAGGTCTCGTTGCTCATGGCGGCCCGGGCGATGAGGTAAAGGTCATAGCAGGTGGTATAGTGGTCCTCGTCCTGAATGCCGTGGGGGTTGGTAAAGTGGGTGCCGGTGCAGCCCAGCTCTGTAGCCCGCCGGTTCATCAGCTCCACAAAGGAGGACACGGTGCCGGAGACCGCCTGGGCCAGGATGTTGGCCGCCTCGTTGGCGGAGGGGAGCAGCAGGCAGTAGAGCAGATCTTCCACCGACATGGTCTCCCCGATCTGGATATTCTGGGTGCTGCCGTCAGAGGGGATGTTCAGCCAGGTCTCGCCCCCGGCGGTAATCTCCGTATCCATGGACAGGTCGCCCCGCTCCACCGCCTCCAGCACCAGCAGAGCGGTCATTACCTTGGTGATGCTGGCGGGGTATACCTTGTCATAGGCATTCTGCTCGTAATAGATGACATCCTCGGTCATATTCACCAGCAGGGCGGCGTCGGCGTCGATCTCCATGTCCGCCACCAGCTCGGAGACCTGGGACAGATCCACCGCCTGGGCGGAGAGGGGACTGACCAGAGAGAAAACCAGCACAAAGGCCAGGAAAAAGGAGAGGATCCGATAACGTTTCATACTTCATTTGCTCCTGTATCCACGCAGCGGGCGGACCCGCACAATTCGTTCGGCTGCCCCCCCATTATACCAGACGGAATTGACCAAAGCAACGGGAAAACAGCGGGAACCTCTCCCATTTTGTAACGTTACGTCCGACATGAGACCATTTTTTGTTCAGCGCCCGTCTCCACCAGGCGGTCCTGGGACAGGAAGGAAGGCCTTGTATCCCGGAGACTCACGGCGCAATCGTCCGCTTTCCCTTATTTTTTCATTTACGCCGGGCGGTTTTTGTTGTAAAATAGGAGAGAACGGACAGGCTCTGATCATCCCTGTCCCCACTGATGACAGGAGGCCCTCCCTATGGCGGTGCAGCGCATTCAACTGAATCAGTCCGCCGTCGCCATCGACGGCGGCACCGTTGACCGGCTCATCCGGCTGGGCAGCGGGGATGTGGCCCTGTTATATCTCTATCTGGCCCGGAATCTGGGGGAATACGACCCCAATCGGGCAGGCTCTGCCCTCCACTGGAGCCGCAGCCAGCTGGACGCCGCCATGGCCCAGCTTCAGGAGGTGGGGCTGGTTTCCGGGGTCGACCTGCCCCAGATGGAGGAGCCGGTCCCCAAGCCGGAGCAGGCCCCGGACTACTCCGCCGCCGACATTGTAGAGGAGCTGCAGGACCAGGGCAGCCAGTTCTCCGCCCTCCTCCAGGAGACGGAGAAGACGCTGGGCCGGAAGCTCAGCAGCTCCAACACTGCCATTTTACTTGAGCTTTATGACCATGTGAACCTACCGCCGGAGGTGCTGCTTCTGCTCATCAACTGGCTGGACGGCAAGAACAAGCGGAAGTACGGGCCGGGGAAGAATCTCTCCATGGCCTACGTCCGTCGGGTGGGCTACCAGTGGAAGGAGCGGGGCTACGACACGTTGGAGGCCGCCGACGAGTACATCAAGAGCTGCGATCTTCGGGAGTCCCAGGAGGGAGCCATCCTCTCCGCCCTGGGCATCTACGGGCGCAAGCCCTCCCAGAGCGAGCAGCGGTATCTCGCCCAGTGGCTGGACTGGCATTTTCCGCCGGAGTCGGTGGCGGTGGCCTACGACATCACGGTGACCGGTCTGGGCCGGATGGACTGGCGGTACTGCAACGCCATCCTGCGCCGCTGGCATGAGAAAAATCTCCACACCCCGGAGGAGGTCAAGAGCGAGCGCAAGCCGGAGAACAAGCCCGGCAACGCACGGCCCTACCAGCGCAGCGCTCCCACCAAGGACCAGAAGACCCTGGAACGGGAAAACCGCCAGAGCATCGCCGAGATGCAGCGTGCGCTGGCCCAAATGAAAGAGGAAAACTGACGCTTCCCCTTTTATCCTTATATCACATCTATCGAATCGTAAAAGGGAGGTGTTCTTATGCCCTATGACAGCTCTGTCATCCGCTCCGCCACCGAGGAGCTCAACGAGCAGGCCCGGCGCAACCGAAGTTCCTTTGAGCGGCGACGGCAGCAGATCTATACCCGGGCGCCCCGGCTCCAGGAAATTGACCGTCAGCTCAGCCAGACTATCCGCACCGCCGCCCAGTCCGCCCTGCAAAAGGGGGTCGATCCTACCCCCGCCCTGGCGCAGGCCAAGGAACAGAACCTTTCCCTCCAGCAGGAGCGGCAGGAGCTGCTGTCCCGGTACGGCTACCCGGAGGGCGCCCTGACCTATCAGCCCCTGTGCCCCCTGTGCGGCGACCGAGGCTGGCGGGGCTCGGAGATGTGCCAATGCTTACGCACTCTCTGCGGGCAGGAGCAGATCAAACAGCTCTCCTCCATGCTGAATCTGGGGGACCAGTCCTTTGATACCTTTGATTTGAGCTACTACTCTCCTCTCTATGACGCCACCATCGGCAGCTCGCCCCGGAGCGCTATGGAGTTCGCCCTGGACATCTGTTTCACCTTTGCAGACAAGTTTGGGCGCAACAGCGTGAAGAACCTCTTTCTCACCGGGGCCCCCGGCCTGGGCAAGACCTTCCTCTCCGCCTCTATCGCACGGGTGGTCAGCGAGAAGGGGTACAGCGTGGTCTATGACTCCGCCGTCAACGTGTTCAATCGGTTCGAGGCCCAGCGGTTCAACCGGGACAGCCAGGCCGGGGCAGACGTGGACCGCTATCTCTCCTGCGACCTGATGATTTTGGACGACCTGGGCAGCGAGATGAGCTCACCCATGACCCAGGCCTCCCTCTATCAGCTGGTGAACACCCGCCTGCTGGGCGATAGACGGACGGTGATCTCCTCCAACCTCTCGTTGGACGAGGTGGGCCACCGATACAGCCCACAGGTGTACTCCCGGCTGGCGGGGGAATATCTCAAGGTCTCTTTCTACGGCGAGGACATCCGCCGACAGAAAAAGGAGCGCCGGTGATTTCCCGTTTCTTCTCTCCCTTCCTCTTGGAAGGGAGTTTTTTCTTTTTAAGTGCTAATTTTCCGCCATTTTTACTATTTCTATAAACTTTTCCCATCGACGTCCTTCCCATGCTTTTGCTCCCGGAACCTGTTATCCTCTGGGTAGTATTCTCTCAAAAGAAAGGTTCGTGATGGGAAATATGGCTTTGACACGAAAGCGGGGCCCCTTCGACAGTGGCCGCATCCTCTATCTCCCGGTGTGGGAAATACATCCCAACCCCAACCAGCCCCGGACAGTTTTTTCCGTCAAGGGATTGGAGGAGCTGTCCGTCTCCATCCAGGAGCACGGCATTCTCCAGCCTCTCACCGTCCGGCGTCTGGAGGATCGGAGCTATGAGCCGATCTCCGGGGAGCGGCGGCTTCGGGCGGCTCGGATGGCCAATCTGGACACCGTCCCCTGTATCCTCCTCCGGGCGGACGATATGGAGTCCTCCCTGCTGGCCCTCATTGAGAACCTCCAGCGGCGTGACCTGGATTTTGTGGACGAGGCCCTGGCCCTGGAGCAGCTCATCTCCACCTACCATCTCAGTCAGGAGGAGGCCGCCCGGAAGATCGGCAAGAGCCAATCCGCTGTGGCCAACAAGCTCCGGCTGCTGCGACTGTCCGTCCCGGTGCTGGAGGCCCTCCGGCGGAACGGATTGACGGAACGCCATGGGCGGGCGCTGCTCCGTCTGCCCCAGGAGCTCCAGGGCCCGGTGCTGGAGGCGGTCATCGACCAAAAACTCACTGTCTCCAAGACAGAGGAGCTGGTGGAGCGGCTGCTCCAGCCCTCTATCCCGGAAGCTCCCGCCCTCGTTCAAGAGGCGGAAGCGCCCGAGCCTCAGAGAGAACGAAAAAGTACCCGCAGGCGCAAGCCCGTTCTGCTGGTGCGGGACATCCGCCTGTTTCTCAACACCATTGACCACAGCATGGATGTGATGAAGCGCTCCGGCATCTCCGCCTCCTGTGGCCGGGAGGAGAGCGACGACGCCATCACGCTGACCATCGTGATTCCCAAAGTCTCCCCAAAATGATATGCTTACCCTCTCCTTTCGGCTGACTGCCCTCCGGCGGGCGTATGTGCTGGGACGGCGGATGGTTTTCGCTCTGGCAGGGCGACGGTTCCGGATGACTGTTTCACGTGAAACACTCCGGTTTTCCTGCACAGTGCCCAGAGCGCACGTTGTTCGGGAGGTCTCCCCTGTTTGCCATCCGCCGAATGTTTCACGTGAAACAAATTTAGCTGTGGAAAGAAATTTGGCTGAAATTCCCACTGTCCCCGTTGCAAACTTGTCGGAACTATACTATAATAAAGAGCAACGGGCGGAGTTGGAACAGACGCCGCCCCAGTCAGCGGAGGAGGCCATTTTGCCCCTCCGGTCAGGTGGTGAGACGGTGGCAAGGCGCATTGTTGTGGCAAACCAAAAGGGCGGCGTGGGAAAGACCACCACCGCCGTCAATCTGGCTGCGGCCTTGCAGCAGCAGGGAAAGCGAGTGCTCCTGTGCGACTTTGACCCCCAGGCCAACGCCACCTCCGGCTTCGGGGTGGACAAAAACGCCGCCTCCCCTAACATCTACGACGTGCTCATCGACGGAGCAGACGTGCGCCGGGCAATTGTCTCCACCCAGTGGGGAGACGTCATCCCCAGCAACAAGGCTCTGGCCGGGGCCGGCATTGAGATGACCGGCCTGGAGCGGCGGGAGATGCTGTTAAAGGACGCTCTGGAGCCGTTGGGGGAGGACTATGACTATATCTTTATCGACTGCCCTCCCTCTCTGGAGCTGCTGACCCTGAACGGCCTGTGCGCCGCCGACAGCGTCCTGGTTCCCGTCCAGTGCGAGTATTACGCATTGGAGGGACTCAGCGACCTGCTCTCCACCATCCGCATTGTAAAGCGGAAGCTGAATCGGAAAATCGAGCTGGAGGGCGTGCTGCTCACCATGTTTGATGGCCGCACCAACCTCTCCCTCCAGGTGGCGGAGGAGGTCAAACGGCACTTCCCCGGGCAGGTCTACGCCACAGTCATTCCCAGAAACGTCCGTCTCTCCGAGGCCCCCAGCCACGGAATGCCGGTGATGGCCTACGACAAGTACAGCACCGGCGCCCAGGCCTACTTCCGGCTGGCAGAGGAATTTGTTGCAGAGTAACCGATTGATTGAAAAAACGAGGTGAACCGATCCCCTATGGCAAAGCGAATGATGGCCTCCGGCCTGGGCCGGGGCCTGGACGCCCTTCTGGGCGAAGCGGCCTCTCAGCCGGAGCAGGAGGGGGTCACCACTCTCCCCATTGAGAAGGTCCGCCCCAACCAGGCCCAGCCCAGAAAGCAGTTCAATGAGGATAGCCTGGCCGACCTGACGGAGTCCGTCCGGCTCCACGGCATTTTACAGCCCATCAACGTTCGGCTGATGGCCTCCGGATACTACCAGATCATCTCCGGGGAGCGCCGCTGGCGGGCCGCCCGGGAGGCGGGGCTGGAGGAGGTCCCGGTCATCGTCCTGGAGGCCGACGACCGGAAGGCCATGGAGCTGGGACTGATCGAGAACCTCCAGCGGGAGGACCTGAACCCCATGGAGGAGGCCAAGGGCTATCAGACCCTGATTCACGACTACGGCATGACCCAGGAGGAGGTCGCCCGGCAGGTGGGAAAATCCCGCCCGGCGATTGCCAACGCCGTCCGGCTGCTGGCGCTTCCCAAGGAGCTGACAGAGTATGTGGAGGCGGACATTCTCTCCGCCGGACACGCCAGGGCGCTGCTGGGTCTGTCCGACCCGGGAGAGCTGAAGGCGGCGGCGGACAAGGTGGCCCAGCGACAGCTCTCCGTCCGCCAAACGGAGGAGCTGGTCAGACAGCTCAACCGCAATGCCCGTCAGGAGGAGCCGAAGAAACAGGCCGTTCCGGAGGTGGACTACTCCGCCGCCGCCGCCCGGGAACTGGAGGACAGTCTGGGCCGCCGGGTCAAGATCGTCTCCGGAAAGCGGAAGGGCCGTCTGGAGCTGGAATATTACGGCGTGGACGACTTAAACGACCTGCTGGAGGCCCTGCACCGTCTCCCCAAGCGGAGCTAACCAATCAGAGAGAAGAAGGAGCCAGACACCTATGCTGGATATTAAGTTTGTCCGGGACAACCCCGACATCGTCAAGCAGAATATCAAAAACAAGTTTCAGGAGGAGAAGCTCCCCCTGGTAGACCAGGTCATCGACCTGTACGCCCAGAGCCTGGAGGCCAAGCAGTCCGCCGAGGCCCTGCTGGCTAACCGGAACAACATCTCCAAGCAGATCGGTATGCTCAAGGGCCAGGCCAAGAAAAATCCCGCCCTGGCCGAGGAAAACGAGGCGAAAATCGCCCAGCTCTCCGCTCAGGTCACTGCTGAGGCCCAGGAGCGGGAGTCCCTGTTGACCAGGCAGTCTGAGCTGGACGCCAAGGTTCGGGAGATCATGCTGGTCATCCCCAACATCATCGACCCCTCCGTCCCCATCGGGCCGGACGACTCCTGCAACGTAGAGGTGCAGCGGTTCGGGGAGCCAAAGGTTCCCGACTTCCCCGTCCCCTACCACACCGACATTATGGCCTCCTTTGCGGGCATCGACCTGACCAGCGCCCGCCGGGTCTCCGGCACCGGGTTCTACTATCTCATCGGCGACATCGCCCGGCTCCACGAGGCGGTGCTGGCCTACGCCCGGGACTTTATGATCGACCGGGGCTTCACCTATGTCATTCCCCCCTATATGATCCGGGGTGAGATGGTGGAGGGGGTCATGTCCTTCCCGGAGATGGACGCCATGATGTACAAGATCGACGACCCCACCGTCACCGACCCCAAAAACAACCTCTACCTCATCGGCACCTCGGAGCACTCCATGATCGCCCGGTTCAACGGGCAGATCATTCCCGAGCAGGAGCTGCCCTTGACCCTGACCTCCTATTCCCCCTGCTTCCGCAAGGAGAAGGGCAGCCACGGCCTGGAGGAGCGGGGCGTCTACCGCATCCACCAGTTTGAGAAGCAGGAGATGATCGTCATCTGCAAGCCGGAGGAGTCCATGGACTGGTACGAGAAGCTATGGAGAAACTCGGTGGACCTGTTCCGCTCTCTGGACATCCCGGTTCGCCAGCTGGAGTGCTGCTCCGGTGACCTGGCCGACCTGAAGGTGAAAAGCTGCGACATTGAGGCATGGTCCCCCCGGCAGCAGAAATATTTCGAGGTCTGCTCTTGCTCCAACCTGGGTGACGCCCAGGCCCGGCGGCTGGGCATCCGCTACAGCCAGCAGGTGGAGACGGTGGACAAGAAGGGCAAAAAGAAGGTCAAAACGGTGAACCAGCTGGCCCACACCCTGAACAACACCTGCGTGGCCCCGCCCCGTATGCTCATCGCCCTCCTGGAGAACAACCTCAACGCCGACGGCTCTGTGGACATCCCCGAGGCTCTGCGGCCCTATATGGGCGGCAAGTCCAGGCTGGAGAAGGCCAAAACCTATATCCCGCCTCAGGATTGAGCGCCATTACTCCCATCAGCATAAGCCCTGCGCTTTTCTGATATTGCATCCACCATCCCCGTCTGTACCGTCCACACCACACACAAAAAGAAGACAAAAGAGGTGCTTCACAAAATGAAAGGTCGATTGTAAAATGAAGTTGAACACCTAAAAAATCCATAGCGATTGAA
>JAJQEM010000069.1 GCA_021201635.1 Clostridiales bacterium
TCAATCGCTATGGATTTTTTAGGTGTTCAACTTCATTTTACAATCGACCAAAAATCATAATCTGATCAAAGAAACGATTCAGGATGCAAGTAAAGCATCTCTCATGGAATATTGGAATGTAAATCAGGTTTCGGAAAACCGTCTCCTGCAATGGATACAAATTGCCGCAGATTGCTCTGCATCTTCCTCTCTCACTTACGCACAAATATATGATATGCTATGCGGAATTTTCACAATTGAGCCATAACACTTATCTGTGGTCGCCCACATACAGATATGGGCGACTCTTGCTTTTCCCCCTACACCACCAGCGCCAGCACTCCGGCGCAGGCTGCCCCGGCCAGGAACCAGAGCCAGCGGCTGTGCCGCCTGAGCCACTGGAACCGGCGTCCGGCCGGGGAATGCTTCCGCAGATAGCTGTCCGCCACCTCCTTTGCCTCCTGGACCACCTGCTGGGCAGTGACCCCCTCCTGCTGGAGGGCGTCCTCCTTCAGCAGGAAGATGGCCTGTTCAAACAACCGCTCGTCCGGCGAGCGCACCACAATGACCCGACGGGAGATGCCCTTTACCATAACGCTCCACACCTTTCCAGAAACTGGAATCAGTATGGCCCCTCCGCCTCCGGTTTATCCCGGGGGCGGAAAATTTTGTACGATGACGCCGTAGCTCATCCCGCCCGGGGCGTCTGTCGGCTCACCGCCTCGGTCTGTCGCCTCTCCGCCGCCTCCCGGCGCTTGAGCTGGAGGACGATGACCGTCCGGTCGTCCTTCCCGCCGCTGCTGCTCTGGAGGATACGGGTTGCCAGCTCCTTTGGGCGCTCTCCCCGGAAATCCCGGATCAACTGCCAGAGCCAGTCGTCTCCCTCCCCGTCGGACACGCCGTCGCTGACCATCACCGCCATGTCCTCCGGGGCCAGGGAGAAGGACCGGACGTCCGGCCTGCTCTCCTGCCCAAATTCCAGCCCGGCGGGCAGACTGCCCCCGGACAGCTTTTTGACCCTTCCTCCCAGCCGCAGATAGGTGGGCGCAGCCCCCAGCTTGTAGCTCCGGCACTCGCCGGAGAACAGATCCATGCCCAGCAGGTCGATGGTGGTAAAGCCCAGCTCGCTCTCCCCCCGGAGAGCCAGGGCGTTGGACAGGGTGGCCAGGGCGATGTCCGCCCCCACTCCGGCTTTCAGAAAGTCCTCCAGCAGGCGGAGGGCCAGATGGCTCTGCCCGGCGGCCCCGGGGCCGCTGCCCATGCCGTCGCACAGCACCACCCACAGCCGTCCGTCCCGGTCCCGGAACCAGTTACCTCCATCTCCGGAGACGGTCTGGCCCTCTTTGGAGAGGGCCGCCACCCCCGCACGGGCCAGAAACCGGTCCTCCTGCACCAGAGTCAGCCGCTGCACCCCCCGCTCCCGCTCCAGGGGGCCTGCGGCAAAGGTCATGCCCATATTCCGGGAGAGGTCGTCCAGCAGCGTCCCCTCCTGGGTCAGGCTCAGATCGCCGCCGGTGAGCTGAATGACCATCCTGCCTCTGGGGTCCCTGCCCAGACGGATCTCCGCCTCCAAACCGTGGCGGCGGAGGAACCGGAGCACCCCCGTGGTCTGCTCCGGGTCGGGCCGGAGATCGTTCTCCAGCTCCCTTGCCGCCTGTCCCAGCAGCTGGGAGAGCTGGGCGTACTGCCGCCACACCGCCGAGCGGCTGGCCCGGAGCCGGGCGTCCAGCTGCCGCCGGTGGAGCAGGGAGGCGTATTCCACATTGGCGGCGGAGATCAGCTCCCCCGCCCGGCGGCAGCTTCCCGCAAACCCCGCCGGGGCGTCGCTGAGCCGTCCGTAGCCCCGCTGCTTCATGGCCCCCAGCATCTGCTGGAAGGCCCGGTAGGTCTCGTGGTAGTCCTGCTTCCAGCAGATCTCATACCGGGGGCAGTCCTGGCACACCTGCTCCGCCGCCCGGTCGAAGATCTGCTCCAGCCGCCGATCTGTGACCGGACTCTGAACCAATCCCTTCCGCATATCCTCATACAGCGTCTGAAAGGCGTTTGCCTGGCCCATGAGCTTGGCCTGGAGCTGACGCCTGGAATAGGAGGGGTGTTCCTGGACCGGCACCGCCCTGGCCCGGGGCAGGGCCTGGGGCCGGTCCCTCGTCCTCCCCCGGAGTATCTTCGTCGGCAGGAGGAACGCCCCCAGGGCGGCGACCCCCAGGCTCGCTGCCAGGCCGATCTGCTCCTCCGCCGAGCTGTTCCACAGGGCGGTAAGACTGCCTCCGGCAAAAAAGAGCAGGCAGGACGCCAGCCGTCCCCGCTCTCTGGCAGCTCCCGCCAGCAGACTGCCCAGGGCCAGGGCCCCGGTATACAGTCCGCCGCTGCCGCAGCACAGGTCCAGCACCAGACCCAGCGCCACCCCGGCGGAAACCGCCTCCGGCCCCTGTCGCCGGGCCAGCACCAGCACCAGAGCGCCGGAGAGGGCCGCCCCCAGATTCAGCGGCCCGAACAGGCTCACCTCCCACAGCGCCGCCGCCAGACTGCCTCCCAGAAAGAGCAGGCCCGCCTGGGAGACACGGCTCGCCGGGGGAGCCTCCTCCGGCTCCAGCCAGGGACGGAGCCCCGCCCGGTACAGCCAGGCGGACAGGGCGATCAGGGCCATCTCCACCCCCCCTCCCCTGTCAGGTCTGTCCGGCTCCACCGCTCGGTAGCCAGGGTGAACAGTCCGGTGAGGCCCCCCAACAGGGCGCTGCACACCGGCAAAAACCAGGCCCTGCGGTAGATGGCCAGGTCGTAAAAGGCAAAGGAGAGGGCATAGATCAAAATAGAGGCGGACACATAGCGCAGACCGCTGACCAGGCCCAGGTTGGTCAGGTATCCCAGGCTGGCCCCGATGAGGGCGCAGAAGCCCCCCGGCCCGGAGCCGGAGGCCGCCACAAAACCCAGGGCGAAGGGGGCGTAGCTGTCCATCACTCGGGGCAGGGTCAGTGCCACCCCCAGAGCCAGACGGCCCCCGCACTCCAGCAGGACGGGAACCGCCGGCTGGCGGAGGAGCCTCTCTCCCCGGTCCGCAAACCCCTGTCGGGCCTGTCTCCAGGCCCCGGAAAAGGAAGTCGCTTTCATTCGTACTCACCTCATCTTTTGGATGAGACGATGATACCAGCCCTCCTCGAAAAAATTGGTCGGGAAATGAATCGGCAGACCGGAAATAGAGGACAAAGTTCCAACAAAATAGGCCGCCTTTCCGGGAAAGGCGGCCTTGTGCGTGGGCTTCCTGCGCTTTTTCATGGATTGAGGGTCAAAAGTCTCTGTTTACCCGATGACTGTATAATCCTCGGCAGCGCCCTCGGGCTCCGTATCTACTGATACTTTATCTATATAGGCCTCGTCTACATCCGTGCAGCTGTCATCCAGATGGATGTCGAAATAATGCAGCTCTCCATCGTACTCTATCGCCACCTTGCAGGCATTCTCACCATCTGCAAAGCAGTCCGTAATTTCCACCGTCTTTTCATAGTAATATGCCCAGATGGAGCCATCCTCTCTGATTTCTGCACCAATGGACATCCCGTCCAAAATCTCCTCGGCAGAGGCGGGCGTCTCGTTTCCGTTTTCGTCCATGGTCACCCCTTTGCCGCCGAACACCTGCTCGGTGCCGTCCTCCGCCTCATAGGTGAAGGTGTAGACGCCGTCCTCGCCGTCGGTCACCTCCACCTCCACCTGCTGGCCGGAGATCCAGGCGGTGAACGCCGTCCGCACCCCGCCCAGGTCGGCAGCGTAGGCGGTGCCCGCTCCTCCCAGGAGCAGAGCGACACAGGCGCAGGCCGCCGCCACTCGCTGCCACAAAATAGTTTTGCACCCCGTCTTCCTGGGCTCTGTCTCCAGGCGGATGTCTCCGTCTGTGTGCAGCACGGAAAATGCCTGTTTGTACCTCTCACGATTCGTCATCGTTATGACCATTCCTTTCCGCTGCGCTCCAAGGCACCAAAGGGGAATGAA
>JAJQEM010000100.1 GCA_021201635.1 Clostridiales bacterium
TTGCAATTTTCGACGCATTTCTGACGGAAAATAGCCGCTAGATGCCGCAGACGCATTTATGCGGTGAAGCCTATAGTTTATCCGCTCTCCATACATTCCAGGTACACCTCTCCCGCTGCCCGGGCGAACAGTCTGGCCCCGGCCAGGGCCTCCTGGAGGGTGTTGCCGCTGGTGCCAACCTCCACCAGGAGGGAGCCGACGGTCATATGCTGGTTGAACCGCTGGGAGCGGAGGTTGATGGGACGGGGGAATCCGGCGTCGATGCCCAGCAGACGGGCCTGGATGTGGGTGGCCAGGGTGAGGTTCTCTTCCCAGTTGGGGTGGGTCAGCCCGCCGTCGTCGGTGCCCACCACCAGCATGACCTGGGCCACCGTCTCACCGTCCACCGTGTCCGTCAGCTTGTAGACCGTGCCGTCGTCGGCGATGAGGGCGTCCCGGTGGACGTCCAGGACGACAGAGATGGTGGGGTACTGCTCCAGATAGCTCTTGATGCCCTCTAAAGACCGGGCGTAGGAGCCAGTGTAGCTGGGATAGTCGTATAGCGTGGTGTCGTGGACGACAGACAGGCCCATCTCCTCAAAGACCGCCTTCATCTCCTCTCCCACCCGGATCATATTGTAGTTCTCGTCCGTGGTACGGGCGGTATCCGAGGCCACATACTCGTCCCCGTCGGCAATGGTGTAGGCCTCGGTGGCATGGGTGTGCATAATGAGGATCTGGGGGCCCTCCCGGGAGACGGTCAGGGTCAGCTCCCGCTCCAGATAATCCGACAGCTCCACCTCGACGCCATCCGTGCGGTTGGTCAGCTCCAGCAGGGATGCGTCCGCCGGAGTGATGGATTCGGGGACCTCCTCCGGTTCGTCCTCCACCGCCTCCTCCAGGGGGGCCTCCAGCAGGCCGGAGACGGGGAGGGGGTCCTCCCCAGCCTCCGGTTCCTCCTCCGGCTCTGCTTCCTCTGCCTCCGGGAGCGCTTCCTGTTCTGCCCCCTCGGAGGCGGGAGAGGCCGTTTCCGCTGGCTGCTCCTCCTGTATCGTCTGGGGAAGGGCCTCCAGAACGGTCTCCTCCAGAGAGATGTCCTCCGAGCCCACCCCCAGCTCTGCGCTGACGGCCTGGGAGAGCAGACCGGAGACGTTGAGGGCCTGAACCAGGGCGGTTCCCATCTCAGCTACCGTCCCGGGATGGATGGCCAGCCACACCGCTCCCGTTGCTGCCCCCAGAGCGACCAACCGCCGCAGACGGCGGCCCTGTCCCTTGGGATGCATTCGCCTCGCCTCCCCTCCGCCGCAGCTCGTCCGGAATCCCGGAGCTGCGCAAGCGGTAACAGTCTATGCGGGGACGAGGGGATTTAGAACGAGCCGGATTTACTTTTTCTCTCCCTTACGGTACAATAGAGGAGAAAACTGACCGTCTTCTGTCCCGGAAAGGAGCCCGTTATGCCCAAGAGTGCCCATCAAAAGTACAAGCTGCTCCTCCTGCTGCAAATCTTACAGGAGGAGAGCGACGAGGAGCACCCCATCTCCGGCCCCCGGCTGCTCCAATTGCTGGAGGGACGGGGGATTGCCGCCGAGCGGAAGAGCCTCTACGACGACATCAACGCCCTCCGGGAGCTGGGGTATGACGTACAATTCCAGCGGGGCCGGGGCTATTTCCTTGGGGAGCGGGATTTCCAGCTGGCGGAGCTGAAGCTGCTGGTGGACGCCGTCCAGTCCTCCCGGTTCATCCCGGCGGGCAAGAGCGGCCAGCTCATCAAAAAGCTGGAGCGGCTCACCTCTGTCCACCACGCCCGGGAGCTCCAGCGGCAGGTCTATGTAGCCGGACGGGTGAAGAGCCTGAACGAGAGCGTCTACTACTCCATCGACGCCCTCCACCAGGCCATCGGGGACGACCGGCAGGTCCGGTTCCGGTACTACAAGTACGACCGGGAGCGGCAGAAGGTGCTCCGGCACGGCGGGCGCTGGTATCAGGTCAGCCCCTACGCCCTCCTGCGCAGCGACGAGAATTACTATCTGGTGGCCTATGACAGCCTCTCCAGAGAAATTCGCCACTACCGGGTGGATAAGATGGTGTCCCTGACACAGACAGACCGGCCTCGGGAGGGTGGCGACGCCTACCGCTCCTTCGACCTGGGAGCCTATACCCGGCTCCACTTCGGGATGTTTCGGGGCCGGGAGGCGGATATGACCCTGCGGTGCGAAAACCGGATGGCGGACATCCTCATTGACCGCTTCGGGGCCGACCTGAGCATGGCCCCGGACGGGCCGGAGCATTTCACCTGCATGGTCCATCTGGCGGTGAGCCAGCAGTTTTTTGGCTGGCTGTTCGGTCTGGGGCCGGGGATTCAGCTCATCGGCCCGGAGTGGGCGGTGAATGAGCTGGAGGGGCAGTTGGAGGAATGTCTGGCGCTGCACCGGGGAAAATAGACGTTATTTGCAGCATTTTGCGGCTCTGGTGCGTATGAAGGGTAGAACATCAAAAGGAGGCTCACAGCCATGAAACGACTGCTAACTGTCCTGCTGACCCTGGCCCTGCTGTCCACCCTTGTGACCGGGTGCGCAGAGGAGAGCGCCATCGACTATGCGTTGGAGACCAACGGGGAAACCGTCAGCACAGCGGAGGAAACACCCGAGACGGAAACAGAGACAGCGACGGAGGAACCCGACATCGAGACGGGAGAGACTGACGCCGGGACGGTGAGCGAGACCGCCACAGAGACCAGCGTGACCGCCCAGGTGGAGGAGCTGCTGAGCCAGGCAGGCTTCCAGATAGAGACAACCTTGAACGGCGAGGACAATCTCTATCGGGCGGACTGGGTGGATACAATTACGGTCTATCCATCGGCAGAGGAGGACAACCCGGAGGGGGAGGACGCCGGGACCGGCGACAGCCTGGGCACGGTGCAGGTATTCCACTATGCCGACAGCCAGCGGGCGGCGGAGGTGGCGGGAGGATTTGACACCGCCGACCCCTCCCTGTTCAGCATGGAAACGGAGGAGGACGGGGAGGCCGTCGCCATGGTTGTGGGTTTCGTGGCACCCATCCGGCTCTATCTGGCGGAGGACTGCATTGTGCTCTACTGCGGCAACAGCCAGGGGGTGATGGACACCCTGGACGGCGGCCTGGGCGCACCCTTCGCTCCATCAGATGAATAAAAAGATGAATATGCAGCCAAATGATGAATATTCAGCGGTATATTTGGAATAGTATACAAAATAACTGGGAAAGAAACGAAAAAATATGCAGAATGGGGCTTGCAATCCGGGGCGGGGGGTGGTAGTATAATGCTCGAAAGAAATACAGGGCGGTCCGCCGCCCGTTGCAGGAGGCAATCTACCATGAGCAGTGTGAAGAAAATCGTGCTGGCCTATTCCGGCGGCCTGGATACATCCATCATCATTCCCTGGCTGAAGGAGAACTACGACGACCCGGAGATCATCGCCGTGGCTGGCAACGTGGGCCAGGCGGACGAGCTGGAAGGCCTGGAGGAAAAGGCCCTCAAGACCGGGGCCTCCAAGCTCATTGTGGCCGACCTGGTGGACGAGATGGTGGACGACGTGATTATCCCCTCCATGAAGGCCGGGGCCAAGTATGAGACCTATCTCCTGGGCACCGCCTTTGCCCGCCCCATCATCGCCAAGAGCCTATGCGAGATCGCTCTGGCCGAGGGCGCAGACGCCATCTGCCACGGCTGCACCGGCAAGGGCAACGACCAGGTGCGGTTTGAGCTGACCATCAAGCACTTTGCCCCCGGCATGAAAATCATCGCTCCCTGGCGGGAGTGGGACATCAAGAGCCGCGACGAGGAGATCGACTTCGCCGAGGCCCATCACGTCCCCCTGAAGATCACCCGGGAGACCAACTACTCCAAGGACAAGAACCTGTGGCATCTGTCCCACGAGGGCCTGGATCTGGAAGACCCTGCCAACGAGCCGAACTACGACA
>JAJQEM010000097.1 GCA_021201635.1 Clostridiales bacterium
AAACCTGAACTCAATTCTCCCCCTGCTATCGCAGGAGGGAGAGAGGGGGACAAGGCCCCCGCCCCCGCCCCCACGCCCCGGCGATATGGGTCGTTTGACAATGTGGTCCTGTCGGACCGGGAGCTGGCAAACCTCCAGACGAAGTTCCCCGACGACTGGCAGGAGCGCATCGAGCGCCTGTCCACCTATATGGCCTCCTCGGGCAAGACGTACAAAAACCACCTGGCCACCATCCAGCGGTGGGCCGCCCGGGACCGGCAGGAGGCCCGGGAGCAGCCGCCGGAGAAGTCCCCCCAAAAGCCCTCTCGGCGGCGCCGCTGGTCCGAGCTGGCGGCGGAGCTGGAGGCGGAGATGGGAGGGAAATCATGACGCTGGCAGAGACAGGACAGGTGATGGACCTGCTGGCGGCGGCCTATCCAAGGTTCTACGCCAACGACGACGGGAACACGGAGATAGTGCTGGAGATGTGGGCCTCCCTGTTTCAGCCCTACCCGGTGGAGCTGGTGCTGGCGGCGGTGAAGGCCCACATCGTCACCGGCACCCGGGGCTTTCCCCCGGTCATCGGACAGATCATGGCGAAGATACGACAGATCACCCAGCCCGAGGAGCGGTCAGAGCAGGAGGCCTGGTCCCTGGTCCGCCGGGCCATTGGCAACGGCATCTATGGCTCGGAGGAGGAGTTTGCCCGGCTCCCGAAGGACATCCAGGCGGTGGTCCACGACCCGGCCCAGCTCCGGGTGTGGGCCATGGACGGGCAGTTTAACGAAAACGTAGTGTCCAGCAACTTCATGCGCTCTTACCGCACCAGAATGGAGCACGTCCGGGAATTTCAGGCCCTGCCCCAGGACGTACAGGCCCTGGCGGCCAGGATGGGCGGCGGCCTGGCCCTGTCCCCGGGAGAGACAGAGCGGGAGGCGCTGCCTCCGAAAAGTGCCTGAAAGGTAAAAAAAGTACCTGGTTTCACAGGAAACCAGGTACTTAATACGGCAGAAGGGACTCGAACCCCCGACCTTTTGATTCGTAGTCAAACGCTCTATCCAACTGAGCTACTACCGCATACCGCAATGATCTCTCATCGACAGCTTTGATATTATAGCACGGTCATTTTGGAAATGCAAGCGTTTTCTTCCCGTTCCGGCAGAATTTTTTTGATGACTTCCGACGGGTGGATACAGGTGGGATAGCGGGAGGTCAGCTCCGGGTTGCCTCCGGCCACGGCGTAGGCCCGTCCGGCGGCGGCCAGCATGGGCTCGTCGTTCAGGTTGTCCCCGAAGGCCAGCGTCTCCTCCGGAGAGACCCCAGCAGACGGCAGGCGGCCAGCAGGCCCTTTCCCTTGTCGGTCACGTTGAAGTCCACCCAGGACACCCCGGACCGGGCCACCAGCAGCCTGTCGCTCCAGGCCCCCTTGGCCCAGGCGGCAAAGCCGTCGATGTCCTGCTTGATGTAGCAGGCCACCTTGACCACGTCTCCCTCCACGTCTGCCAAATCGTGGATGACGGCGTACTGATACCGCCGGGAGAGGAGCTGCTCCTCCACCACACCGTGGAAGCCGTGGTAGACCCAGCACTGCTCCGCCGTCTCCAGCACCACGTCGCACTGGGGCCAGCGGGAGGCCTCCTCTGCGGCGGCCAGGGCATCCTCCCGGGGCATGGGGTCGGTGTAGAGCAGCCGCTCTCCCCGGAAGATACAGCTCCCGTTCTGGGAGATGATGAGAGGCTCCCGCTCCAGGGTGGACAGGGCCCGGCGGATGCTGGGGGGCCTGCCGTCCGCTGGAGATGGCCAGCTGGAGGCCGCTGCGCTGGACCTCATCCAGCAGGGCCTTGACCTCGGTGGGCAGATACCCCATCCCCTCGGGGATGAGGGTGCCGTCCAGGTCGGAGACGATGAGCTTTATCATGAAGGATCACCTGTTTTTGTTTGTGTTTTGTGAGGGGGTGCGCAGAGCCTCTTGGCTCCCTCAAAGAGGGAGCCAAGAAGTCTATGCAAATCCCTTAGCTCCCTGCCTCAAAGAGGGTGCCAAGGGGCGACGCTGCTCACACCTCAAAGGGCGGCATATCCACGTCCTCCGCCTCGACCGATTCCTCTGCCTCCCGGTCTGCGGCGTCGCTGATGGCGCTGGCCTCCCCGAAGGTGGTGACGGTTCCGCCCCGCATCTTCATCTCGGCCCACTGGTCCTTGGTCACCAGTACCTTTCGGGGCTTGCTGCCCTCGAAGGGGCCGACGATGCCCTTTTCCTCCATCTGGTCCACCAGGCGGGCGGCCCGGGAATAGCCCAGCTTGAGCCGCCGCTGGAGCATGGAGACGGAGGCCATGCCGGTCTCCACCACCACGTCGATGGCCTCGTTCAGCATGGGGTCCCCGTCCTCGGGAGAGGGGCCGCTGGCGGGAGCGGGCTCCGGGATGGTGCTGTCCGGGAGGGTGCTCCCCCCCTTCTTGCTGCCCTTGCCGATGTTCTCGGCGTTGTGCTCGATCTCCTCGGTGACCTGCTGGTCATAGTCGCTGCCGCAGCGCTCCTTGATGAACGCCACGATCTGGGCGATCTCCTCCTCGGAGATGAAGCAGCCCTGGACCCGCTGGGGCTTGCCGGAGCCCACGGGGCTGAACAGCATATCGCCGTTGCCCACCAGCTTCTCCGCCCCGGTGACGTCCAGAATGATACGGGACTCCAGACCGGAGGCCACGGACAGGGCGATCCGGGAGGGGATGTTGGCCTTCATCAGGCCGGTGATGACGTCGGTGGAGGGCCGCTGGGTGGCAATGATGAGGTGCATTCCGGCGGCACGGCCCATCTGGGCGATGCGGCAGATGGACTCCTCCACCTCCTTGGCGGAGACCAGCATCAAGTCCGCCAGCTCGTCGATGAAGATGACGATCTGGGGCAGGGGGTGCTCCTCCTCGGCGGCGTCCGGGTCGCCGGACACCTGGAGGTTATAGCTCTCCAGGTCACGGACATGGCGCTCGGAGAACAGGCGGTAGCGCTTGAGCATCTCGGTGACCGCCCACTGGAGGGAGCCTGCGGCCTTCTTCGGGTCGGTGACTACGGGGATGAGCAGATGGGGGATGCCGTTGTAGACGCTCAGCTCCACCATCTTCGGGTCGATCATGATGAGCCGCACCTGGTCCGGGCTGGACTTGTACAGCAGGGAGCAGATGATGGAGTTGGTACAGACCGACTTGCCGGAGCCGGTGGTGCCTGCGATGAGCATATGGGGCAGCTTGGAGATGTTGCCCACCACGTTCCGGCCCGAGATGTCCTTGCCCACGGCGAAGGCCACGTTGGACTTGTGGTTGCGGAGCTCCGGGGAGTCGATGACTTGCCGGATGGGCACCGGAGTGGCCAGCCGGTTGGGCACCTCCACCCCCACCACCAGGCTCTTGCCGGGGATAGGGGCAATGCGCACCGACTGGACCCCCAGGGTCAGGGCGATGTCGTCGGCCAGGTTGGTGACCTTGCTCAGTTTGACCCCCCGCTCCAGCTCCAGCTCATACCGGGTGACGGTGGGGCCACGGACGGCCCCCACCACGTGGGCGTCCACACCAAAGTCCTGAATGGTGCCGTTGAGTCGTTCCTGCACGTCCCGCAGCTCGTTCTGGGCGGCGGTGGCCTGGGGGGCGGCCTTGCCCATCCCCAGCAGCTCCACCGGGGGATGGACGTACTCCTGAACGGGGTGCTGCTCCATGCTCTCGTCCAGCTCCTTTGCCACCTGGGCGGCGGCCAGGGCGCTCTCCTTCTTCCCGTTCTTCTTCTGGTCTAACAGGATGTCGGCGGGCTTCTCCACCGGCACCTCCGGGGAGCCCACCTCCGGGCTGCTCTTGGCCCGGTAGTCTCCTGCGGGCTCCTCCACCTCCGGGGTCGGGGGAGAGGAGAATGTGTCGATAAGGTTCGCCGGCTGCTCCTCG
>JAJQEM010000078.1 GCA_021201635.1 Clostridiales bacterium
CGTTCATGTCGGTGTTGGCGGAGCAGTGCATGGCGGCAATGCCCTTCAGCGGCAGATAGTAGTTCATCATGGAGAACATACCCTTCTTCATCTCGCCGCCGTACCAGGTGTTGATGATGACCTGCTCACGGCTGGTGATGTTGAAGACAACGGCGGTCTCGGAGTTGAGGCCCAGCTCCTTGTAGTTCTCCACCTTGGCCTTGGAGGCGTTGTAGACCACGAAGTCAGGCTCGAAGTTGGCCAGCTCCTCCTCAGTGGGGACGATGAACATATTCTTGATGAAGTGAGCCTGCCAGGCGACCTCCATGATGAAGCGGATGGCCATGCGGGTGTCCTTGTTGGCGCCGCAGAAGGCATCGACCACATACAGCTTCTTGTTGGACAGCTCATCCTGGGCGATCTTCTTCACAGCGGCCCAGGTCTCCTCAGAGGCGGGATGGTTGTCGTTGGGATACCCGGGGGTGGTCCACCACACGGTGTCCTTGGAGTTCTCGTCCATGACGATGAACTTATCCTTGGGAGAGCGGCCAGTGTAAACGCCGGTCATGACGTTGACGGCGCCCAGCTCGCTGACCTGGCCCTTGTCGTAGCCCTCCAGAGACGGATCGGTCTCGTCCTCGAACAGGGACTCATAGGAAGGGTTGTAAACGACCTCAGTTGTTCCGGTAATTCCATACTTGGAGAAATCAATGTTTGCCATAGTTTTACCTAACCTCCTGGATAGATAGTGGAAGCATTCGCCCAGACTTCCCAGTCTAAGCACATTCTTCGTTTTCCAATTATTACATCTCAGAGCGCAAAAGTCAAGAGGAAGAGACACTTTTTGGGGAGAACGTCCTATTTAAAATGTGATAAGCTCATGCCGGAGGAGGATTCAGACCTTCGTCTCCCGGTTCAGGCGATACTTTTCCGCATATTCCTCGTACAGCTCCCGATAGCGGCTGTCCTGGGTCTTGACCTCGTAGAGATAGCGGTGGGTGTCATAGCTGGCGTTCCGGTTTTCGATGATGCAGACGGCGATGTTGGAGCAGTGGTCGCTGATGCGGCTCAAATCGGAGAGCAGGTCGGTGAAGATCAACCCCTGCCGCTGGCTGCACACCCCCTCCCGCAGGCGCATAATGTGACGCTCCCGGAGCTTGCCGCAGAGCCGGTCCACATTCTGCTCCAGAGGCTCCACCCGCCCGGCGGTCTCCAGGTCGGTTAGGTTAAAGGCCTGGATGGCCAGGTCCAGCACCTCCAGCACGGCGTCGGAGACGACACGCAGCTCCCGCCGGGCGTCCTCGGAGAAGGGCCTGTCGTTCTGGTACAGCGTCCGGCAGGAGAGCAGGAAGCTCATGGCGTGGTCGCTGATGCGCTCGAAATCTCCCGCCGTGTGCAGCAGCAGATTCAGCTCCAGGCTGTCCCCGATGGACAGGCTCTTGCTGGAGAGCTTCACCAGATAGGAGCCCAGGGCGTCCTCGAAGGCGTCCAGGTCGGCCTCCGTCTGCCGTATCATCTCCGCACTGCCGTCGTCCCAGGTCTCCACCAGGGCGAAGGCCTTTTCGCAGGCCTCCCGGGTCTGGACGGCCATGTCCACGCTGACCCGCTTGCACTGGCTCAGGGCCACGGATGGGGTCACCATCAGCCGCTCGTCCAGCAGGGGCTGATGCTCCTGCACCGGCTCCTCCGGCACGGTGAGATAGGCCAGGCGCTCCAGCAGGTCGGCCAGGGGCAGCATGATGAGGGTGCAGGCCACGTTAAAGACGGTATGGATAATGGCGATCCCCGCCTGGTTCACCGGCAGTTCAGTCCAGGTGAACCGGAAGATGGCGTCCGCCGCCAGATACACCGTCAGGCAGACCACCGTGCCGATGATGTTGAAGTACAGGTGTACCAGGGCGGCCCGGCGGGCGTTCCGGTTGGCCCCGATGGAGGAGATGAGGGCGGTGACGGTGGTGCCGATGTTCTGGCCCATGATGATGGGGATGGCACTGCCCACGGTGACGGCTCCCGTCACAGAGAGGGCCTGCAAAATGCCCACCGAGGCGGAGGAGGACTGGATGATGGCGGTGAGCAGGGCCCCCACCAGCACGCCCAAGATGGGGTTGGAGAACAGGAGCAGGATATTGGTGAACTCCGGCACATCCTTGAGACCGGAGACCGCCCCGGACATGGTCTCCATGCCGGTGATGAGCACCGCAAAGCCCAGGAGGATGGTGCCCACGTCCCGGTGCTTCCCGTCCTTGAGGAACACATAGAAGATGACGCCGATCAGGGCCAGGATGGGGGTAAAGGAGGAGGGCTTGAGCAGCTGGACAAAGAAGCTGTCGCTCTCGATACCGCTCAGACTCAAGATCCAGGCGGTGACGGTGGTGCCCACGTTGGCCCCCATGATAATGTTGATGGCCTGGCGCAGGGTCATGATGCCGGAGTTCACGAAGCCCACCACCATCACCGTGGTGGCGGAGGAGGACTGGATTACCGCCGTCACCCCCAGGCCGGTGAGAAATCCCGCCAGGGGTTTGGAGGTCAGCCGCTCCAGAACAGATTTCAGCCGGTCCCCGGCGCACTGCTCCAGGCCATCCCCCATGACCGACATCCCGTAGAGAAACAGGGCCAGTCCGCCGATGAGGGTCAATACGTCAAAAAAGTCCATACCAAAGTCTCCTCTGTCTGTCCCGTTCCGCCTCCCTCCGGAGAGAAAATGTCAGGAACAGGTTTGGTTTTCCTCATGATAATGCATGGTATGTAAAAACTACTATCGGCTCCAGGTAAAATCTGTGTAAAATCCGCCGCCCGCAACAGAGTGATTGACAACCTTCTCTCTCTCGTCTATAATGTACTAGAACAAATGATTTAGTGAGGTGAGTACCCATGCCCTTTCTGCTGGTGCGCAACGACATCACAGAGATGCGGGTCGACGCCGTAGTCAATGCGGCCAACAGCTCCCTGAATCCGGGGGGCGGCGTCTGCGGCGCCATCTTCCGGAAAGCGGGCTATTCCCGGCTGGACCGGGCCTGTCAGGCCATCGGCCACTGCGACGTGGGCCAGGCGGTCATGACCGACGGGTTTGCCCTCCCCGCCCGGTATATCATCCACGCAGTGGGCCCCATCTGGCAGGGCGGGGGCCGGAACGAGGCGGCTCTGCTGCGGGACTGCTACACCAACGCTCTGCTGCTGGCGGAGAAAAAAGGATGTCAGTCGGTGGCCTTCCCCCTGATCTCCTCCGGCATCTATGGCTACCCCAAGGGGGAGGCCCTCCAGGTGGCGACGTCCGCCATCGAGACCTTTCTCCGGGAGCACGAGCTGACGGTTTATCTGGTCATCTTTGACCGGGAGTTGCTCGCCATGGGCGAGGAGCGGTACGGGGACATTCAGCAGTACATCGACGACCATTATGTGGAGCAGTACAAACATACGTATGGAGCCCGGCGGAGCGAGCCCGCCCGGAATATCCAGCTCTGGGAGCAGGAGGACCGATTCCCGTTTCCCCCGGACCGGGCGGACCGCTTTGACATGGCCATGCCCACCCAGGCGCCGCCGCCCTGCCCCTCTGCGGCCCCGATGGAGAGGCTGGCCCAGCGCTCTCTGGACGATCTCTCTCTGGACGAGTCTTTTTCCACCATGCTGTTCCGGCTCATCGACGAGAAGGGCATGACAGATGTGGAGGTCTACAAGCGTGCCAACATGGACCGCAAGCTGTTCTCCAAGCTGCGGAGAGCGGATTACAGCCCCAGCAAGCCGACGGTCATTGCCCTGGCCATCGCCCTGAGGCTGAACCTGGACGAGACGAAGGACCTGCTGGGCCGGGCGGGGTACGCCCTCTCCCACAGCATCCGGTTTGACGTTATCATTGAGTATTTTATTGAAA
>JAJQEM010000165.1 GCA_021201635.1 Clostridiales bacterium
CTCTATTAAAAATTTTTCGCGGATGTGTTCAACTTGCACTTGCAATTTTCGTTTGTATAAATTATACAATAGAAAGGGTATGCCGTCAAGGGAGAACTGACGGAGAAAAGAGATTTTTGAGAGCCGGTCCACAAACGATGCAAAACGCCCCCGCCAGAGGAGGCGGGGGCGGCAGTTACCGTCATACGGCATATTTATTGGAGAAGTATTCGTAATCCGACAGATAGTCCGCATCCCCGGAGTGGTGGACGGTATGGACATACTGATGGGTGTCGTAGCTGTTGTGCTGCATCTCCACCAGGCAGGCAGCGATGTTGGAGCAGTGGTCAGAGACACGGCTGAAATTGGAGATCAGATCGGTGAAGATAAAACCGCTGTCCACGCTGCACTTCCCCGCCCGGAGACGGTCGATGTGGTGGTTTTTCAGCTGGTCGGCCAGGTCGTCCACCACCTCTTCCAGAGGCTCCACCCGACGGGCAGCCTCCGGATTGTTGGTGGAAAAGGCGGCGATGCACAGGCCCAGGGCCTCGGAGACGGCGGCGGCCATCCGCTTCAGCTCCGCTTTCGCACCGCTGGAGATGGCGCTGGGCTTCTGCTCGGAGGCCTGAATCGAGATAAGGATGCTGACGGCGTGGTCGCTGATGCGTTCGAAGTCGCTGATGGTATGGAGCATGATGGACAGCACCTGGCTCTCAGAGGGGGTCAGGCTCAGGGAGGAGAGCTTCACCAGGAAGGTACCCAGAATATCCTCGTGCTTGTCGATGGTGCGCTCCATCTCCCGGACGTGCTCCGCCACCTTGTCGTCCCACCCGTCCAGCAGGGTCACAGCCTCGTTGAAGGAGTCCTGAGCCATAAGGGCGGTCTCCACCGTCAGCCGCTGAGCCTGGGCCAGGGCCACGGCGGGAGTGGTCATCAAGCGCTCGTCCAACAGGGGCTTCTCCTCCTTCACCTTGGCATCCCGAACGGAGAGGCAAACCAGCTTTTCGATCTGCTTGGTAAAGGGCAGCAGCACGCCGGCACAGACCAGCTTATAGATGGTGTGGAACAGGGCGATGCCCACCGGGCCCACCGCTTCGTCCAAAATGGGGATGGTAAAGAGTGCGGTGGCCAGCTCATAGACGATCATAAAAAGGACAGTGCTGATGAGGTTAAAATAGAGGTAGATCAAGGAGGTGCGCTTGGCCTCCTTGTTGGCGCTGATGGCAGAGAGCAGCACCGGCACCGCAGCGCCGATGTTCATGCCAAGTATCAAGGGGATGGCAGAGCTGAGGGTGATGCTGCCCGTCATGGACAGAGCCTGGAGCACGCCCACAGAGGCGGAGGAGCTCTGCATGACGGCGGTGACCAATGCACCCACCAGGATACCCACGATGGGGTTGGAGAACAGGCTGAACAGGCTGGTAAAGGCGGGGACCTCCTTCAGCCCCTCCACGGCGGAGGACATGGTGTCCATGCCCACCATCAGGATAGCAAAGCCCAGCAGCACGGCGGCCACGTTTTTGTGCTTGCCCGACTTCTCAAAGTTCAGGAAGTAGACGCCCAGAAGGGCCAGCAGAGGCACCCAGGAGGAGGGCTTCAGCAGTTGGATGGCCATACTCGCCCCGTCGATGCTGGTCAGAGAGACCAGCCAGCCGGTGACCGTCGTACCCACGTTGGCGCCCATGATGAGACCAATGGCCTGTTGGAGCGTCATGACTCCGGAGTTTACAAAACCCACCACCATGACCGACGTAGCGGAGGAGGACTGGATAATGGCGGTGACCACTGCTCCCAGGAGGAAGCCCTTGGCCGGGCTGGAGGTGAGCTTTTCCAGAATGGACTGGAGCCGACCTCCCGCACAGCTCTCCAGGCCGTCGCCCATGTAGCTCATGCCAAACAAGAACATGGCAAGGCCACAGACGAAGTTCAGAACGTCAAATAAATCCATAACGGTGAATTCCTCCGATCGATCCCGCCCCCGGAGCTGGCAGCGGATGGGGTACGGCAATGCCGTCCTCCCGGATGACAAGTATTCGACATCATATGATGGGACCGTCCGGTCAAGCCTGACAGACAGGCGCACGCCAGCCCCACCCATTGTGTCTATTATAAACGATTTCACCATGAAATGTAAACAGGAAATCAAATCTTTGTAGGAAATGTAAAATCGGAGTAAAAAAAGGAGCAGTCGAGGCGGCTGTATGGGGAAATTTTCACAGGGGCCTGACGGAAAGCGAAAAAATCCCGCCCGGCAAGCTGCCGGGCGGGAAGGGCCCAGTCCCGTGTTCCAATACATTTCACGCTTGAAACGCCGGGGCAAAGCGGGTATGATAGGATTGATGGTTGCGGACGGCTCTGCCTGTTGAGCTCGTCACGCATGGGCGGGGGCAGGAGCCCTGCCTCCTCTGCGGCCTCCGGTCCGGAAGAACCGCTCACGGACGGTCTTCCCTACCCATGCGATCACGGGGCCCAGGGTGAAAGCGCAGATGACGGACACCGGGCCAAAGCTGGCTCCCGCCAGCACACCGATGGCCAGGGCGGTCACGTCCCAAAGGGTGCGCACCGTCCGATACATCATGCAGTCCTGATGCTTGGCGATGATTGCCGGAATGGCGTCGTAGGGGGCCGTGCCCAGATCCATGGCGATATAGACCCCTGCGGCCAGGATAAAAATCGCCAGGGCGGGGATACCGATGGCCAATTTGGTCTCCCAGCTGTCAAAGAAGGCGGCGGGGACGCTCCGGTCGATGAGCCAGCCGAAGAAGTCTGCCGAATACCCCACAAAGACCATATTGGAGACGGTGCCGAAGCCCAGCTGCCGCCGGTCCGTCCGAAATACGACGATCAGCATCAGCAGGTTCAGAATCAGCGACCAGGTACCGAAGGAGATGGGCAGATGGGAAGCGATTCCCGAGTTCATGGTGGAGCAGGGGTCTGCGCCCAGGCCCAGCCGGAGGAGCCATGCAGTGGAGAAACCGGCAATGATATTCGCAAGCACAACCGTCCGCATACGAGTGAGCAGGTGTGCAGGCTGTACATGAGTGAGTTGGATACACATAGAAAAGATCTCCCTTCCAGTGAAGATTGACCCAAAGAGCCGCAGAGAGGGGCTACAGGCAAAAGCGGGGCGGCTCTCTGGAGTGGGCACAATCTTACTTCCGGGTGGTCAAAAAGTCAATCGTCCTTTTTGGACAGAAAAAAGAGGGTGAAAGCGATTTTTTACGTCTATATCGTCAAATGTTCCGATGGGACTCTTTATACAGGAAGTACCACAAATGTACCTCGCCGTATCCGCACTCACAACGCCGGGAAGGGGGCAAAGTACACCCGCAGCCGTCTCCCCGTCTCCCTGGTCTATCAGGAGGAGGCGGAGAGCTGGAGCGCCGCTCTGCGCCGGGAGGCCGCCATCAAAAGACTGACCAGGGCGCAAAAAATCGCCCTCATCCAGAGGGCGGAGCCGGAGGAGCCCTCTCCCCCGCAGCCGACAGAACCGGATACCGAAACGTGCTGAACCCCTGTCCGTTCTCTTTTACCTGACGGACAGGGGTTCAGCGGTGCTGCTTAATATCCAACATCGTTTTCATTTACCTCACTTTCTTCGATTTGTGAGTGCCCTCCGCTCCCTTGGCTGTTGCCCGGATACTGCTCTGACCTCTCCGGTGCAGCGCCGGTAAGCGGCTCACGCTCGGTCATCCTTTTCAGTGAATCACCGAAGGGCTGACTTCCTGTACATTGGGATCACCCTTTCTTGATGTGCCTTTATTTTACCAGCTCGTCTCTATTTTGTCAAGACATTTTTCAATATATTTTCGAAAATTGCAAGTGCAAGTTGAACACATCCGCGAAAAATTTTTAATAGA
>JAJQEM010000062.1 GCA_021201635.1 Clostridiales bacterium
AACCACCGCCAGGATGACGGCGGTAAGGAGCCTGCGTCTGCGCTTCATTTTTTTCTCCTTTTTTGGCTGGGAAGGGTTTGCTGGCAAAACCAGTATAGCCGATTTGCCGCCAAAACGCAATGTAGAATTGACATTTACGAAAAAACCAGGGAAATGAAAATCCCCAGGGAAGTCGGTCAGCCTTGCCTGCAACAGGCGAAGGTCAGGCGGCCCCAAAGAGGCAACCTGACCTTCTCTTGTCTTCCATCCCTGCGAAAAAGGGAGCGTTGCAGCTTTTCATTCTGCAACGCTCCCCTTACCGTTAATTTGTTCTCTCCGCCTTACGCCAGCGCTGCGGTGATAATGGCCATGGAATAGACCTCCATGCCATTGCAGCCCCGGGACAGGTCGTTGATGGGTGCGTTCAGGCCCAGGAGGATGGGTCCGTAGGCGTCGAACTGACCCAGACGCTGGGCGATCTTATAGCCGATATTGCCAGCGTTGATGTCCGGGAAGACGAACACGTTGGCATGGCCCGCCACCTTGGACTCAGGGCATTTGGTCATGGCCACTCTGGGGGAGACGGCGGCGTCGAACTGGAGTTCGCCGTCGATGGCCAACTCGGGGGCCAGAGCCTTGGCCATCCGGGTTGCCTCCCGCATCTTGTCCACATCCGCATCCTTGCCGGAGCCGTAGGTGGAGAAGCTCAGGAAGGCGACCTTGGGGTCGATGCCGAAGTGGCGTCCGCACTCGGCGCAGTACACGCCGGTCTCGGCGATCTGCTCGGCAGTGGGATGGATGTTGATGGCGCAGTCGCCGAAGGCCAGCACCTCGTTATCGCCGGAGGCGGAGGCGCGCACCAGGATGAAGCAGGAGGACACGCTCTTGTAGCCCGGCTTGGTCTTGATGATCTGGAGGGCGGGACGGACGGTGTCGGCGGTGGAGTAGGTGGCGCCGCCCAGCAGGGCGTCGGCCACGCCCATCTTTACCAGCATGGTGCCGAAGTAGTTGCTCTTACGCAGCATGGGGATGGCCTTCTCCGGGGTCATGCCCTTGCTCTTGCGCAGCTCGCAGAACAGCTCCACCATCTCGTCGAACCGGTCATAATTGTTCGGGTCGATGATGGTAGCGCCACGGACGTTGTAGCCCGCCTCCTCTGCAGCTGCAAAAATCTCGTCGGGATTGCCGATGAGGATGGGAGTCAGGAAGGTGCTGGCCAGCAGACGGGAGGAAGCCTCCAGAATACGAGAGTCAGTTCCCTCAGTAAAGACGATGGTTTTGGGGTTCTTCTTCAATTGGGCGATCATGGAGCCAAAGCCAAATGCCATAACAGTGTGCCTCCTAAAATCGATCTATCATTTCCTGCGGATGCAGGATACAGACAGTCTCTAGGATAGATTTTATTCCTTTGGCACAAAAATTGCAAGGGTTTTGACGGCTGTTTTGGCTAATTTCCTTTGCTAAGTTTTTAACAAAGATTTCCCGCTCCCGACGCTTTACTTTTTGAATACGGTCTGTTATCATTATTACTGTCTGTTTTTTCTCTTTTCACACCGGGAGCGTTTTTCATATTATGATGACCAATCAGGATTTTTCCCACACCCTCTCCGCTCTGCGGAAGGAGTGCGGCATCAGCCAGCGCACGGCAGCGGAGGAGCTTGGCATCAGCCAGGCCCTGCTGTCCCACTATGAAAACGGCATCCGGGAGCCGGGGCTGGCCTTTGTCGTCCGGGCCTGCGACTACTACCGGGTGTCTGCGGACTACCTGCTGGGTAGGACCACAGAGCGGGAGGGGGCAGCCGTCCACCCCGCAGCCGCTCCCGGTGTCCGGAGTGGCCGACAGCTCCAGCGCCGGGAGGCCACCGAGGCCGCCCGTCCGGTGATCCACGCTGTCTCCCTGCTCTTTGACCTGCTGTCCCGGCTGGAGAATACCACCGTTCTCTCCGCTGCCGCCCGGTATCTGTCCACGGCGGTCTATCTCCTCCTGCGGCAGCTCTACCAGTGGGACCCCGCCGCCAGCCTGGGGCAGTTTTCTGCTGACGACGACGCCATCTCCTCCGGTCTGGGGGACGCAGAGCTGCAGCTGAGCCGGGGACGGTATCTCCTCTCCCTCCGGGACTGCGCCCGGGAGGGGGCAAACCTCTCTCTCCCCAACCGGGAGACGCTCCGCCATGAGTTCCCCGCCGCCTATCCCTATGTGTCCGCCATCGTCCGGGACACGGAGGAGCGTATCTCCTCTCGGATGGAGGAATAACCTTTAACCTTTGATTTGGGAGATTTACCATGAATCAGGATCATATTCGTAATTTTTCCATCATTGCTCACATCGACCACGGAAAATCCACTCTTTCTGACCGCCTCATCGAGCTGTGTGGGGCGGTGGCGGAGCGGGACATGGAGAGCCAGCTGCTGGACAATATGGAGCTGGAGCGGGAGCGGGGCATCACCATCAAGGCCCGTGCAGTGACCCTGCATTACCAGGCCCCGGACGGGGAGGACTATCTCCTCAACCTCATCGACACCCCGGGCCATGTGGACTTCAACTATGAGGTCAGCCGTTCCCTGGCCGCCTGCGAGGGGGCGGTGCTGGTGGTGGACGCCAGCCAGGGGGTGGAGGCCCAGACCCTGGCCAACACCTATCTGGCGCTGGACCACGATCTGGAAATTTTGCCGGTCATCAACAAGATCGACCTCCCCGCCGCCGACCCCAAACGGGTGAAGGAGGAGATCGAGAACATCATCGGCCTCCCCGCCGCCGACGCCCCGGAGATCTCCGCCAAGGCGGGCATCAACATCCCTGCCGTCCTGGAGGACGTGGTGGACAACATCCCCGCCCCGGAGGGCGACCCGGACGCACCTCTGAAAGTGCTGATTTTCGACAGCCAGTACGACTCCTACCGGGGGGTGGTGGTGCTGGTCCGGGTGATGGACGGGAAGCTGTCTGTGGGCATGGAGGTGCAGATGATGGCCTCCGGCGCCACCTACAAGGTGGTGGAGTGCGGTCATATGCTGCCCATCGGCATGGAGCCACGGGATGAGCTCACCGCCGGCGAGGTGGGCTACTTCACCGCCAGCATCAAAAACGTCCGGGACACCAGCGTGGGCGACACCGTCACCGGGGCCAGCCGTCCCACGACGGAGGCCCTCCCCGGCTACCGGCCCGCTCAGCCCATGGTCTACTGCGGCATCTACACCGAGGACGGTTCCAAGTACCCCGACCTCCGGGACGCTCTGGAAAAGCTCCAGCTCAACGACGCCTCCCTGGTCTTTGAGCCGGAGTCCTCCGCCGCCCTGGGCTTCGGCTTCCGGTGCGGCTTTCTGGGGCTGCTCCACATGGAGATCATTCAGGAGTGGCTGGAGCGGGAGTTTGATCTGGATCTGGTCACCACCCTGCCCAACGTCATCTATGAGATCGTCAAGACGGACGGCTCCATCGTCCGGGTGGACAACCCCCACAACTACCCGGACCCCGCCGTCATCAAGGAGGCCAGAGAGCCCTACGTCAACGTCTCCATCATCACCCCCAATGACTATGTGGGAGACATTATGCCTATCTGTCAGGAGCGCCGGGGGGAGTACCGGGATATGCAGTATCTGGACACCCATCTGGTGGAGCTGCACTACGCCATGCCCCTGAATGAGACGATCTTCGACTTTTTTGACACTCTCAAGGCCCACACCAAGGGCTACGCCTCCCTGGACTACGAGCTGGCGGACTACCGCACCAGCAGTCTGGTCAAGGTGGACTTTCTCCTCAACGGGGACAAGGTGGACGCCCTGAGCATTATTGTCCACAAGGACAAGGCCTATGGCCGGGCCCGGCGCATCTGCGAGAAGCTGAAGGAGAACATCCCCCGCCAGCAGTTCGAGGTGCCCATCCAGGCGGCCATCGGCGGCAAGATCATCGCCCGGGAAACCATCAAGGCGGTCCGAAAGGACGTGCTGGCCAAGTGCTACGGCGGCGACATCACCCGGAAGAAAAAGCTGCTGGAAAAGCAGAAGCGGGGCAAAAAGAAGATGCGCTCCCTGGGCACGGTACAGATGCCCACCGAAGCGTTTATGGCGGTGCTCAAGCTGGACAGTCAGTGATGACCCCCTGGCTCCCTCTCCCCCAAAACCACGATAAAACAACAGAAAACGCCCTCCGGTGTCTCTGACGAGGTACTGTGATGAATGAAACCCCCCTGGAAGCCCCCCTCTACGATGCCCTGCGGCAGTTCGCCGACGAGAAGCCCCTGCGGATGCACATGCCGGGGCACAAGGGCATCGGTCTCCCCGTCCCGGAGCTGCGGGGCTACGCCGCCCTGGACTTCACCGAGACGGACCGCACCGGCGACCTTTACCGGGCGGACGGGCTGATTGACCGGGCAGAGCAGCTGTGGGCGGACTACTGGGGCAGCGAGAGCTGTCTGTTTCTCACCGGCGGCTCCACCCAGGGGCTGCACACCGCCCTGTCTCTGGCGGCGGAGGCCGGCAGCACGGTCATTATGGACCGGGTGAGCCATCGGTGTCTCCACACGGGGATGGCCCTGCTGGATCTTCGCCCGGTGTGGCTGGAGCGGCCCTGGCTGACGGAGGGGGGAGTATGGGGTCCGGTGTCTCCGGAATCGGTGGCCCGTCTGCTGGACGAGACGGGAAGCCGGACGGTGTGTATCACCTCCCCCACCTATTACGGAGTCTGCTCCGATGTGGCGGCTATCGCAAAGATCTGCCATGACCGGGGGGCCAGGCTGGTGGTGGACGGGGCCCACGGGGCCCATCTGCCCATCTTTTACCAGGAGAACTCCTATGCCTCCGCAGACCTGGTCACCGTCTCCGCCCACAAGACCCTTCCCGCTCCGGGACAGTCCGCCCTGCTGTTTGCCAACGGCGTCTCCATGGACGAGCTGCGGGAGCACAGTCTGCTCTTTGCCACCTCCTCCCCCTCCTATCCCATGATGGCCGCCCTGGACCGGCTGCGCACCTGGCTGGCCTGCGGCGGAGAGGAGCGCACCTTTCTCACCGCCGGAGTGTCCCTCCAGCTCCGGGAGAAGTATCCCTGTCTCCGGGAGGGAGTGGGCCTGACCCTGGACCCACTCCGGCTGACCCTGCTCACCGGGGACGGGGAGGGGCTGAACCGCTCTCTGGAGGAGCTGGGGGTGTACCCGGAGATGCACGACAGAAACCATGTGGTCTTTATCCTCACCGGGGCAGACGGAGAGGAGCAGCTGGACCGGCTGGACGCCGTGCTCACCCTTCTGGGGCTGAGCTATCAGGAGCCGGTGATTCCGGAGATGCCCCTGCCCCCGGCGGCGGAGACGGTCTGCACGCCCCGGGAGGCGGTCTTTGGCCAACAGGAGCGCATCCCTCTGTCTCTGGCGGAGGGCCGCATTGCCGCCGGACAGATCGCCCCCTACCCGCCCGGCGTGCCGGTGGTGGCGCCGGGGGAGCGAATCACGAAAAATCATCTGGTCTATTTGTCCCAAATCGGTTATAATGGGCTGCAAGAGGATATTGCTGTATTGAGAGAGACGCTGTGACCCTTTGGGGAGAAAGATGAGGTCGGTGAGATGAAGATGGTCGTCGCCGTCGTCCACGTGGACGACGCCCCCAATATTGTGGAGCGCCTGGCCCAGAAGGGCTATGGCAGCACCTGTATGCACTCTCAGGGCAGCTTTCTCCAGCAGGAGAACCGCACCCTTCTGGTGGGCGTGGCCGACGGCCGAGTGAAAGAGGTCCTCTCCACCATCCGAAGCACCGTCCGCTGGCGGCGGGGCTCCGTCACCGGGAAGAGCCCGGTCAACTCCATGATGGTGTCCGAGGATGCGGAGATCACCATCGCCGGGGCCACCGTCTTTGTCCTGGACGTGGACCAGTTTTTGAGGGTATGAACCTGTCACGTCTGGCGGGCAATCCCCGTCTCAAGGGACAGCTCACCCGGCCAGAGCTGCTGCCCCATGCCGCCATTCTGGGCGGCCCCCAGGGGAGCGGGCGGCATACCCTGGCTACCCTCCTGGCCCAGGCCATGCTGTGTCAGCACCCAGAGCAGGCTCCCTGCGGCGAATGTCTCCCCTGCCGCCGGGTGGCGGAGGGCATCCACCCGGACGTCATCCCCGTCAGCCGGTTCCAGACAAAGGAGGAGCAGGCGAAGGATCTCTCCGTGGGCACCGTCCGGCTGCTCCGGGCGGACGCCTATGTCCGCCCCAACCAGGCGGAGCGAAAGATCTACCTCATCGACCGGGCGGATACCATGAATGTGAACGCCCAAAACGCCCTGCTCAAGGTGCTGGAGGACGGGCCGGAGTATGCCGTCTTTTTCCTCATTGCGGAAAATCCCATGTCCCTGCTCCAGACCATCCGCTCCCGGTGCGCTCTGTACGAGCTGGGGCCGGTCTCCCCGGAGGAGGCTCTTCCGGTGTTGAGAGGCAGGTTTCCCGGGCGCTCTGACAGTGAGCTGACCCAGGCCGTTCAGACCGCTCACGGGCTCATCGGCGGGGCTGTAGCCCTGCTGGAGGGGAACGGACAGCAGGAGCCGCCGGAGGTGGCTAAAAGCCTGGACGCCCTGTGTGCCGCCCTCTCCCGGCGGTCTGAGCTGGCTCTCATGGAGTGGTCCGTCCAGCTCCAGAACGGCAGGTGGAGCCGGGATCAGCTGGCCTCTCTCTATCGGTGCATCGTCCGCCGGGCCAGAAATGCCCTCACCGGCGATGTGGAGGGAGCTGACTGGCGGCAGGCCCTCTCCCCTGCTCAGCTTCTGGCCCTGACCGACCTGGCCAGAGAGGGAGAACACGCCATGGAGCGCAACGTCTCCCCCGCCCACAGCGCCGGGTGGTTCGCTGTATCCGCCTGGAAGCTCGTCTCCGCATCATAACTCATTACTCATTTTCGGACGGCTTTGCCGTCCCGCCATACAGGAGGAAACCCCAGTGACAGAGATCATCAGCGTCCGCTTTAAGAGCGGCGGCAAGGATTATTATTTCAACCCCAACGGTATGCAGGTGCAGGAGGGCCAGGAGGTCATTATCGAGACCGCCAAGGGCATGGAGTGCGCCACCTGCGTCAAGGGCAACAGCATGATCGACGAGGAGGAGCTCATCTCCCCCCTCCGGCCCGTGGTGTGCATCGCTACCCCCGGCGACCTCCGGCAGCTGGAGGAGAACCGGAAAAAGGAGGCCCGGGCCTTCCAGATCTGCCAGCAGAAAATCGCCGAGCACGGGCTGGAGATGAAGCTCATCGAGGTGGAGTACAGCTTTGACGGCAGCAAGATTCTGTTTTTCTTCACTGCCGACGGGCGGGTGGACTTCCGGGCCCTGGTGAAGGATCTGGCCTCTGTGTTCCGCACCCGCATCGAGCTGCGGCAGATTGGCGTCCGGGACGAGGCGAAGATGCTGGGCGGTTTGGGGGTATGCGGACGGGCCTATTGCTGCTCTACCTTCCTCAACGACTTCCATCCCGTGTCCATCAAGATGGCCAAGACCCAGAACCTCTCCCTGAATCCCACCAAAATTTCCGGCGCCTGCGGGCGGCTGATGTGCTGCCTGAAATATGAGCAGGACGCCTATCAGGATCTCATCAAGCGGGCCCCCAAGCAGGACTCCCTGGTGGAGACTCCCGACGGAGTGGGGGCGGTGTGCCAGGTCAATCTTCTCCGGGAGACCAGCAAGGTCATCCTGGACAGCGACCCGGACAGCCCCCAGGTCTATCCCAACAGCGAGCTGACGGTGGTGCGCAGCGGCAAGGGTCGCCGCCCGGCCGGCTATGAAAAGTCGGAGGAGGATGAGGCAAGGCCCGTCCCCCAACAGCGCCGGGAGCAGACCGCCCCGGCCAGAGAACGGGAAAATCCCTCTTCCCGTGAGTCGTCCGGCACACCGGAACGCCGCCCTGCCCGCAGCTCCTACCAGAGACAGCCCCAGGAGAACGATCCTCCCGCCGCTCCGGAGCAGGAGGAGCCCCGGCGCAGCCGTCCCCACTACCGCAGACACCGCTCCCATAACAAGGGCGGACAGAGCGGCAGCGAGGCATAAAACCTGATACAATAAAAGCGGAGGCAGACCTTTTTGGGGTCTGCCTCCGCTTCATATGCTTCGATCACTTGTTATAGGCCACTACAATGCGCCGGTTCGGCTCGGTGCCGGTAGAGTAGGTGGAGATGTTGGGGTGATAGTCCTGGAGCTCTGCGTGGATGACGTGGCGCTCGTAGGCGTTCATGGGCTCCAGCATCATGTTCCGGCGGTACTTGACCGCCTTCCCCGCCGTCTTGCGGGCCAGACGCTGGAGGGACTCCTCCCGCTTAGCCCGGTAGTTCTCGCAGTCCACGTGGACCCGGATGCGGCGGCTCTGGCCGTGGTTCATGGCGTAGTTGGTCAGCTGCTGGATGGCGTCCAGGGTCTCTCCCCGGCGGCCAATGAGGGCGCCCAGATCCTCGCCCTCCAGCTTTACTTCATAGACACCGTCCCCGTTGATCTGGACGACGGGAGTGGCCTCCACGTCCAGATGCTCCATCAGGCCGGTGAGGAAGGTCACGATGTCCCCAGTCCGGTCTGCGGCGGGGGCGGCAGGCTCCTTTTCCGGGGCCTGAGTCTCAGCGGCAGGGGCTGCCTTGGGGGTCTCCGGCTTTTTGGGCTGCTCCTTCTTCTTCGGCTTGGGCTGCTGGCTGGCGGGCCGCTGATTGGCAGGCTTTTTCTGGCTGGGAGCGACTGCCTTCTCCTTCGGGGCCTTTTTCGGCTCCACAGGGGCGGCCACGGGGGCCACAGGCTCCGGCTCCTTTTCCGGGGCCGGATCGGGGGCCTCATAGCTCACCCGCACCTTGGCAGGGCAGCTTCCGATGCCCAGGAAGCCGGTCTTTGCCCGGTTGATGATTTCCACAGAGACGTCGTCCCGGTCCATGCCCAGCTGCTCGAGCGCAGCTGCTATGGCCAGTTCCTCCGTCTTGCCGGTGGTCTCGATATATTTGGTCATGGATTGTTCAGCTCCCTTATGAAATTATTCCTTTGTCTCTCCAGTCTCGGCGGGTGCAGACGACTCCACTGTCTCCTCCAGGGCTTCTGTCGGGATCTCATCCTCCGGCAGCTCTTCGGGGACGACCTTCCGTTTGCCCTTCTTTGCCAGGGCCCGCTCCAGGGCCTCCTCGTCCAGCACATCCTGGGGATCACGGTAGGGGGTGGTGGGGTATCGATCTGCCACATAGGCCCGGCCCCGGGCATACCGGCGAATACCGATCTGACCTGCGCCGCTGTCACGGCTGGCCTTCTCCGCCTTCTTCTGGGCCTGACGCACTGCCTTCTTGCCGCCCCGCTTCTTCATTTCCTCTTCCACGGCGGCACGGCGGGCGGCGATCTCCGCCTTTTTGGTCTTCTCCTGGTTCCGCCGTTCCTCCATCCGGGCCTGGCGCTCCAGCTGTTCCTTTTCAAACTTTTTGTTGATGAACTTGGCGAAAATTATGTCCTGCAGAATGCTGAAAATAGTGCTGCAGGCCATGTAGACGCACATACCGGCGGGCATGATATAGCCAAACCAGAGGTACATCAGGGGCATGATGTACATCATCATCTTGCTGCTGCCGGCGGCGGCGTTGGCAGCGTCGTCCTTCTTGTCCTTGTCGTCGTCCTTCTTCTTCATCTGGTTGGACTTCATGGAGTACCGGGAATAGAAGAAGTTCAAAATGACGATCAGAATGGGGATCAGGGCCAGACCGATATGACTCCAGTCCACAGCGTCCCAGTTCCAGAACTGCCAATCCGGGACCTCGCCCAGGTTGATGCCCAGGAAATTGAAGCTCATGGTCTGGAGCTGGCTGGCAGCGTCACCCAGAGCCTCGGACACAGCGTCAAACAGGCTGCTGTCCTTGCTGATGAGATCCATGATGTAGATCTCCTGGTAGGCGGTCTGGGTGCTCTCGAAGGTGTGGCCCAGTCCGGCCAGGGTATCCACCACGGTGGTGATCTGATCCTCTGTCAGGCAGAGCATATAGAGCATGGGCCGACGGATGACGTAATACAGAGCCATCAGCACAGGCAGGGGAAGGAGGGACCAGAGGCAGCCGCTCATGGGGTTGACCTTTTCCTCCTCGTAGAGCTTCTGAACCTCCATGTTATAGCGCTGCTGATCTTTGCCGTACTGCTTCTGGAGACGCTGCATCTCCTCATTCAGGGCGTTCATCCGCATCATGCTCTGCTTACTCATGTAGGACAGAGGGAACAGAACCACCTTAGTCAGCAGGGTAAAGAGGGCCAGAGACAGGGCATAGCTGCCGGTAAAGTTGTAGATCCACAGCAGTATCCTGCCGAAGAACTGTAGAATTGCAGTAATCAAGTGTGTGTCCTCCTAGGTCGTTTCTCTGAAGGAATACAGAACGCCGCAGCGATCATGGCACAGGGTCATACTCGATGGACTTCTGTCGGTGGAAGGGGTGACATTTGGAGAGACGTTTCGCTGCCAGCAGACTGCCCTTGGCCGGGCCGTACTTTTCAACCGCCTGTCGGGCGTATTCCGAGCAGGTAGGGATAAATCGGCAGGAGGGTGGCGTCAGGGGGGAAATTTGGGTCTGATAGAACCGGATGATCCAGAGCATCACCCGTTTGATCCCGTTTTTCATTCTTTCGGCCCCTCTTTCCAAAGGCCCAGCCGTTTGACCAGGCGCTGGAAATCCCGATCCAGTCTGCGATACTCCGCATCCGGAGCGGCAGCTCTGGCCACCACGACCAGATCTATCCCCCGGCGCAGCTGCTCCTCGTGGAGACGGTAGATCTCCCGAATACGGCGGCGGGTACGATTGCGCACTACGGCGTTGCCCAGCTTGGTGCTGACGGTGATGCCCAGGCGGTTGTTCTCATCCCGGTTGGGGTTCCAGTACAGCACCAGGGTAGCGCAGGCGGCGTATTTTCCCCGGTGGTACAGTCTGCGAAAGTCCTTATTCTGTTTGAGTGAGACAGAATATTTCACGGACGGCTCTCCTTGCATCACCCCGGCCGCTGTTGGCGGCGGGTACAGGTGGGAAATTCGGCGGATACAAGTTTAGGGGTGGAAGATCAACACGGGACCGACTCCGATCCCAAATCATCCACCCCTGAACATCATGGCGCTATTTTTCCCGATTGCCCTTCATCAGTAGGTCAGACGGATACGACCCTTGGCGCGGCGGCGGGCGAGGACCTTGCGGCCGTTGGCCGTAGCCATTCTCTTCCGGAAGCCGTGGACCTTGGAACGATGAAGCTTCTTGGGCTGGTAGGTACGTTTGGTAGCCATAAATAACACCTCCGACTCTCATATTGTTCAACAAGTCGGCCTGAGCCGACCGTAGCTGACAAAATCATGGGCCGCAGCCATTCTCAAATAAAAAAAGAGCGCTGCGGCAATTTCAGCGGCTACTATTATAACCCCATCTTTTTCCGGCTGTCAACACCAATTTTGCAATTTTTTCTTCAAATTGTTCGATCTGGGAACCGGAAACGGGGAGAAACACAATATCTTGTGGTCCCTGAACGGCGTCCCGCATCTCTCCCGGAGGGCCGCCAAAAGACCGGGCGGAGAGAGGGCTATTTTTATACAATGTATAGACGCTTTATGCTTGTAGAAAAAAGCTTTTTATGGTATAATGAAACTGCTGATTATGGGCATTTTGACCCGTTATTTTTTATTTTGGCTCATTTTTTCATTCGTTCCAGCGGGAGGGAGCCGCCGCTCCCCCGCCGCACGATAAAACCGGGATGGGAGGTTTTTTCACCGTTATGAATTCCGCCGCCGACATCTGGCCCAGTGTCCTGACGCTATTGCAGCAGGAGCTGACCCCCACCGCCGTCAGCACCTGGTTTGACGATGCAGAGGCCGTAGAGCTGAAGGAAAATCAGCTGGTCATCTGTGTCCCCACACAGTTCAAAAAGGACATCATCGCTTCCCGGTATCTCCCTCCCCTGAAAAAGGTGCTCTATGACCTGTTCGCCGCCGAGATGGATGTGACCGTCCTCACCAGCGAGGAGACAGAGCAGTACCGCAGCGCAGCGCAGCCTCACAACCAAAACGTGCTCATGGGCAAGGAGGAATTTACCTTTGAGCACTTTGTGGTGGGCTCCTCCAACCGGTTCGCCTACAACGCCGCCCTGAATGTGGCGAAAAATCCCGGAAAGAGCTATAACCCCCTGTTTATCTACGGGGAGTCCGGCCTGGGCAAGACCCATCTGCTCTACGCCATCTATCACACCATCCACAGGGACCATCCGGAATACAACATCACCTTTATCAAGGGGGACGAGTTCACCAACGAGCTCCAGGAGGCCATCCGAACCAAGAGCACCGACGCCTTCCGGCTGAAATACCGGGACAAGGATCTGCTGCTGGTGGACGACGTGCAGTTCATCGCCGGCAAGGAGCAGACCCAGGAGGAGTTTTTCAACACCTTCAACAACCTGTATGAGGCGGGACACCAGATCGTCCTGACCTCTGACCGTCCCCCCTCCGAGATGGCCCGGCTGGAAAACCGACTCCAGACCCGATTTGAGTGGGGGTTGCTGGCAGACATTCAGCCCCCGGACTACGAGACCCGCTGCGCCATCATCAAAAATAAGGCGATCATGCTGGGGCTGGATCTGCCCAATGACCTGCTGGAGTACATCGCCCAGAATATCACTGCCAACGTCCGGCAGCTGGAAGGCACCATCAAGCGGCTGCTGGCCTATCGGGACCTGATGGGGCAGGACATCAACGATGAGAACACCTCCAGAGCCATTCAGGCCCTCATTCACGCCCGGGACGAGTACGTCCCCTCCCCTGATCTCATCATCGAGGAGACCGCCAAATACTACTCTATGGACCCCAGTGCCATCAAGGGCAGCTCCCGCATGAAGGACATCGTCCTGGCCCGTCAGGTCTCCATCTATCTCATTCGCTCCATCACCAATCTGTCTCTTCCGGAGATCGGTAAGGTATTCAGTCAGCACCACTCCACCATCATGCACTCCCTGGAAAAGGTGGAGAAGATGATGAAGGAGGACGGAGAGCTTTCCGAGATCATCCGGGACATCAAGAGCAACATCAACAGCCGGGCCTACTGAGCACCCACGACAGTTTTCCACAGAATCCGCAGGATTTTTCCACCTGTTGATGAAATTTGTGTTGAAAATTTGCTTTTATCCCGTTTCTCTGTGGATAACCGTTTTTCTTTTCCTCATAGGAAATTCTAAAAATTTTCCTGTCAATTTCAGGCTTTTTCCCGGTTTTCCACAGATTTCCGCCCCCTACTACTACTGCTATTTTAAATTATCCTGCTTTCTTATAAGGAACGGAGGTATTCATGAAAATTTCCTGCGAAAAGGCGCTCCTGATGAACGCCGTCAACCTCTCCTCCCGCACCGTCGCCCCGAAAAGCTCCATTCCCGCCCTGGAGGGGCTGCTGCTGGAGGCGAAGGAGGACCACATTCAAATCACCGGATATGACCTGAAAACCGGTATTCGCTCCACTCTGCCTGCAGAAATCCGGGAGGAAGGATCCATGGTGCTGTCCTCCCGTCTGTTCGGCGAGATCATCCGCCGGATGCCTGACGATGTGGTGGTTATCTCCACCCAAGGGTACACCGTCAACCTGAAATGCGGTATGAGCGAGTTCAACATCCAGGGCATCGACGCCTCAGAGTATCCAGACCTGCCCGCCGTGGACTATATGAAATCCTTCCAGATCAAGCAGAACTCCCTCCGGGACATGATCGAGCGCACCAGCTTTGCCATCTCCCAGAGCGACGCCAGGCCGGTCCACACCGGCTCTCTGTTCGACGTGGAGCAGGATGGAGAGGAATACCGGCTGACCATGGTGGCGGTAGACGGCTACCGTCTGGCCCTGCGCCGGGAGCGGCTGAGCCAGGTCTCCGCCAATGAGAATTTCAAGTTTGTCGTCCCCGGGGCGGCATTAAAAGAGGTCCAGCGCATCGCCAGTGAAGAGGATAAGGAGATCCAGGTGGTGATGGGTGAGCGCCATGTGATGTTCAAAACAGAGGAGGTCACCCTGGTCACCCGGCGGCTGGAGGGTGAGTTCCTGAACTACAAACAGGCTATCCCCACCAATTCATCCATCACCGTCACGGTGGACACCCGGCACCTCATCGACTCTATTGACCGCTGCTCCCTCATCATCAGCGAGCAGCAGAAGAGCCCTCTCCGCTGTGTCTTTGAGGACGGACTGATCCGTATCCGTACCTCCACCGCATTGGGCAACGCCTATGACGAATGTCCCTCCGATGGGGACGGAAAGGGCCTGGAGATCGGCTTTAACAACCGCTATATGCTGGATGCGTTGAAGGCAGTGCCCACTCCCTCCGTCCATCTGGCGCTGAACACCCCGGTCTCCCCCTGCGTCATCACCCGGGCCGAGGGGAGCAGTATGCCGGAGGACGCCTTTACCTATATGGTGCTTCCCGTCCGTCTCAAGGCCGGGGTGTGACCTGTTAAGGAGCAGAAAATGGAGCAGAAAAGCCATATCACCACGGAATTTATTCGGCTGGACAGTCTGTTGAAATTTGAGGGACTGGTGGAGACCGGGGGAGAGGCCAAGGTCCTCATCCAGGAGGGACAGGTGCTGGTCAATGGCCAGGTCTGTACCATGCGGGGAAAGAAGATCCGTCCCGGTGACCGGGTGCAGCTGGGGGACGCTACCCTGCTGGTGGAATGATCGTCCGTCATCTGAACCTGGAGGGGTTCCGCAACTATGAGAGCCTGTCCTGTGATTTTGACCCGGGCATCAATGTGATCGTGGGGGAGAACGCCCAGGGCAAGACCAACCTGGTGGAGGCCATCCGCTACTTCTCCGCCTGCCGGAGTCACCGGGCCAGGACAGACCGGGAGCTGATCTCCTTCGGACGGGACAGCACCCGGATGGAGCTGGAGCTGGAGAGCCGGAATCGGGACTTTCGACTGGAAGCCATCCTTCGGATGGGTCATCGGCGGAGCCTGTCCTCTAACGGGGTGCGTCTGAAAACGGCGGCGGAGCTGTCCGGGATTCTGAATACCGTTCTGTTTTGTCCAGAGGATTTATCTCTCATCAAATCCGGGGCGGCGGAGCGGCGGCGGTTTCTGGACGACGCCATCAGCCAGCTAAGGCCCCGGTACGCCCAGGCGATCTCCGTCTATCACAGATTACAGGAGCAAAAGACCCGGATTTTGCGGGACTTTCAGGAGGATCGGTTTGTGGTGGACACCCTGGAGACCTACAGTCTCCAGATGTGCCAGGTGGGAGCCCAGATCATTCACTATCGGGCCTATTATATGGAAAAGCTGAACGGGTTCGCCCCGGACATTCACCGGGAGTTCTCCGGCGGCCGAGAAGAGCTGGGGCTGCAATATAAGACGGTGAGCACCGTCACCGACCCGCTGGGACCTACCGCCCAGATTTATAACCAGCTTTTGGAGCATATGGAGGCCCACAGGTGGGCAGAATGGGAGAGCAGAAGCTGTCTCTCCGGTCCCCACAAGGACGATATTGAAGTCACGGTGAACGAGGTCTCCGCCCGGACCTACGGCAGTCAGGGCCAGACCCGGACGGCGGCCCTCTCCCTCAAGCTGGCAGAGCGGGAGATCAGCCGGGATGACCGGGAGGAGTACCCGGTGCTGCTGCTGGACGACGTGCTCTCCGAGCTGGACGCTCGGCGTCAGGAGTTCGTCCTCAATCACATCTCCGGCGGTCAGGTGTTCATCACCTGCTGCGAGGAGGAGAAGCAGGGGAGTATAAGGGCCGGAAAGGTCCTGCGGGTGGAAAACGGCCGCATCGTGTGAGAAGGGGAGCACCATGTATCTGCATCTGGGTCAGTCCACCGTCATCGACGACAAAGACATTATCGGCATCTTTGACCTGGACATCACCAGCCAGAGCTTCCGCACCCGGCAGTTTCTCAATCGGGCGGAGCAGGCGGGACAGGTGACGAGCGTCAGCGACGAGCTGCCCAAGAGCTTTGTTCTTTGCCAGAGGACAGGAGAAAAGGAGCAGCGGGTCTATCTGGCCCAGCCCACCAGCGGCACCCTGCTGAAACGGATCAAAAATGGCGTCAGCTTTTAAATAGAATGTTTGTAAGGAATTTATTGAGGGTACAGGAGAAGTATTATGGCAGAAGATTTACTGGAAAAGGGCACCGCAGTGGCTGCGGACAACGATTATAATGCCTCTGAGATACAGGTATTAGAGGGGCTGGAGGCCGTGCGGAAGCGTCCGGGTATGTACATCGGCTCTACCTCCTCGTCCGGTCTGCACCATCTGGTCTATGAGATCGTGGACAACTCCATCGACGAGACCCTGGCGGGGTACTGCTCCGAAATTCAGGTGTTCATCGACGAGGGGGACATCATCACCGTCACGGACAACGGCCGGGGCATCCCGGTGGACGTTCAGGCCCAGACGGGCAAGCCCGCCCTGGAAGTGGTGTTCACCATCCTCCACGCCGGCGGCAAGTTCGGCGGCGGGGGCTACAAGGTCTCCGGCGGCCTTCACGGCGTGGGTGCCAGCGTGGTCAATGCCCTGTCAGAATGGCTCACCGTCCAGGTGCACAAGGGTGGGAGCATCTATGAGATGAAGTTCTCCCGGGGCAAGGTGACACAGCCCATGACCGTGGTGGGGGAGACAGACCGTACTGGAACCACCGTCACCTTCAAGCCGGACCCGGAGATGTTCGAGGATACGGTCTATGACTATGAGATTCTCCACAAGCGTCTCCAGGAGCAGGCTTTTCTGAACGGCGGCCTGCGCATCGTCGTAGAGGATCGCCGGACGGAAAAGGAGCAGCGGGACGAACTGTGTTACGAGGGCGGTATCCGCTCCTTTGTAGAGTATATCAACGAAAATAAGGCCCCCGTACACCCGGAGGTCATCTATATGGCCGGGGAGCAGGACGACGCCATGGCGGAGATCGCTATGCAGTACACCGACAGCTATAACGAGGTCATCGTCTCCTTTGCCAACAACATCCACACCCCAGAGGGCGGTATGCACGAGACCGGCTTTAAGACCGCTCTCACCACCGTATTGAACACTTACGGAAAACAGAAAAAGCTGCTCAAGGACGACGAGAAGGTCTCCGGCGACGACTGCCGGGAGGGGTTGACCTGTGTGATTTCCGTCAAGCTGACGGAGGCCCAGTTCGAGGGCCAGACCAAGGCCAAGCTGGGTAACAGCGAAATTCGTACCCTGGTGAACAACATCGTTTCGGATAAGCTGGAGGTGTTCCTGGAGGAAAATCCCGCCGTGGGCAAGGCCATTCTGGAAAAGGCAATGACCGCAGCCCGGGCCAGAGAAGCCGCCCGGAAAGCCCGGGAGTCTGTCCGTCGGAAAACCGGTCTGGACTCCGGCCAGATGCCGGACAAGCTCCAGGACTGCAACGAGCGTGACCCGGCCCTGTGTGAGATTTATATCGTGGAGGGCGACTCCGCCGCAGGCTCCGCCATTCAGGGACGGGACAGCCGGTTTCAGGCCATCCTCTCCATGTGGGGCAAGATGCTCAACGTGGAAAAGGCCCGGGCGGACAAAATTTATGGCAACGACAAGCTGTATCCTCTGGTGCTGGGCCTGGGGGCCGGTATCGGGGACGAGTTCAACATCGACCGTCTGCGCTATCACAAAATCATTATTATGGCGGATGCCGATGTGGACGGCAGCCACATCCGTACCCTGCTGCTCACCTTCTTCTTCCGGTATATGCGGCCCCTCATCGAGAAGGGGTACGTCTATTCCGCCGTGCCGCCTCTGTACAAGCTGACGAGAGGGAAGACCCAGCGGGTGGCCTATTCCGACGAGGAGCGGGACCGCATCTCTGCCGAGCTGCGGACTGGCAATCCCAACGCCAAAATCGACGTCAGCCGGTTTAAGGGCCTGGGCGAGATGGATCCCCATGAGCTGTGGGAGACCACCATGGACCCGGAGCGGCGGTCTCTCCGGCGGATCACCCTGGATGACGCTGTGGCCGCCGACCACGTCTTTACCGTCCTCATGGGCGAGGAGGTAGAGCCACGCAAGGCGTGGATCGAGAGGAATGCCCAGTATGCGGTGAATCTGGATTTCTGAGATTGCCGAATGGAGATAAGATATGGGACATAACAGAGACTATAAACCGGAGGACATCGCATTCCCCGACCAGGTCATTACAAACTCTGACCTGGTGGGGGAGATGGAGAAGAGCTATATCGAATATGCCATGAGCGTCATCGTGGGCCGGGCTCTGCCCGACGTGCGGGACGGTTTAAAGCCTGTCCATCGCCGTATCCTCTACACTATGCACGAGGGCGGCCTGACCTACGACAAGCCTTTTAAGAAGTCCGCCACCTGCGTGGGCGACGTGCTGGGCCACTATCACCCCCACGGAGACGCCTCGGTCTACGACGCCATGGTGCGTCTGGCCCAGGATTTCTCCATGCGCTATCCCCTGGTGGATGGACACGGCAACTTCGGCTCGGTGGACGGCGATCCTCCGGCTGCCTATCGTTACACCGAGGCCAGACTGGCGAAAATCTCCGCCGAGATGCTCCGGGACATCGACAAGGAGACGGTGGACTGGGACCCCAACTTTGACGAGAGTCGGAAGGAGCCTCGGGTGCTGCCCAGCCGGTTCCCCAATCTGCTAGTGAACGGCTCTTCCGGCATCGCCGTAGGCATGGCTACCAACATCCCACCCCACAACCTGCGGGAGATCATCAATGCGGTCATCTGCGTGCTGGACAATCCCAACGCCACTCTTGCCGACCTGATGGAGCACGTGAAAGGCCCTGACTTCCCCACCCGGGGCATTATCATGGGCCGGGCGGGCATCCGGGCGGCCTATGCCACCGGACGGGGCCGGATCACCATCCGAGCCAGGACGGAGTTTGAAACCTTCAACCGGGACAGGACCCGCATTGTGGTCACCGAACTGCCTTACCAGGTGAACAAGCGTCAGCTCATCAAAAACATCGCCGAGCAGGTGAAGGACAAGCGGCTCCAGGGCATCTCCGACCTGCGGGACGAGACGGACCGGAACGGGATGCGTATCGTCATCGAGCTGAAAAAGGACGCCAACGGACAGGTGGTGCTCAACAACCTGTTCAAGCAGACCGCCCTGCAGAGTAACTTCTCCATTATCATGCTGGCTCTGGTGGACAACCAGAAGCAGCCCAAAATCCTCTCTCTCCGGCACATTCTGGACGAGTACATCGCCTTCCAGGAGGAGATTATTCTCCGGCGCACCAAATACGACCTGCGCAAGGCCCGGGAGCGGGCCCACCTGCTGGAGGGCCTGCTTATCGCCCAGGACAACATTGACGAGGTCATCAAAATTATCCGGCAGTCCTATGACAACGCCAGGGAGAACCTGATGGAACGCTTTGGTCTGGATGAGGTCCAGGCCCAGGCCATCTGCGATATGCGGCTCATCGCCCTCCAGGGTCTGAACCGGGAGAAGCTGGAGCAGGAGTACAAGGAGCTGGAGGAGAAAATCGCCTATTACGTCCGCCTGCTGGAGGACGAGGAGCTGCTCCGCCAGACCCTGAAGGAGGAGCTGACTGCCATCCGGGACAAGTACGGCGATGATCGTATCACCGAGATCCAGGAGGTAGAGGACGAGATCGACGTAGAGGATCTCATCCAGGAAGAGGAGAGCGTCTTTACCCTCTCCCATGCGGGGTATATCAAGCGCACCCCCATCTCCGCCTACCGGGCCCAGAAGCGGGGCGGCAAGGGGGTCAATGCCCAGTCTCTCCGGGAGGAGGACTATGTGGAGACCCTGTTCACCTGCTCCACCCATGACTATATCCTGTTCTTCACCAACATCGGCAAGGTGCACCGGAAGAAGGGCTACCAGATCCCGGAGGCCGGTCGGACGGCCCGGGGGACAAATCTGGTGAACATCCTGCCTCTGGAGCCGGGGGAGAAGGTCACCACCATGATCCACTGCCGGGAGTTTTTGGAGGACGCCTATCTGGTGCTGGTCACCCGGAAGGGGACGGTAAAGCGGATCAGTCTGGCGGGTATCAACACCTCCCGCAAGGCAGGCATCCGTGCCCTGACCCTGGAGGAGGGGGACAGCCTTATCGCCGTCCGCTTCACTCTGGCAGACGACAGCGTGATTCTGGCCACTCACGACGGCATGGCCATTCGGTTTGCCGTAGAGGACGTGCACTGCATGGGCCGGGATGCCGTGGGCGTCCGGGGCATTAAGCTCCGGGAGGGCGACTATGTGGTGGGTGCTGAGATCGCCAGCCACGGAGAGGCTCTGCTCACCATCACGGAAAACGGCTACGGCAAGCGCACTATGGTGGAGGAGTACACTCTCCAGGGCCGTGGAGGCCAGGGCCTGAAAAACTACAACATTACCTCCAAAACCGGAAAGGTGGCGGCCACCGCCATCGTCAAGCCCAGGGACGACATTCTCATGATCTCGGACGACGGGACGATCATTCGTACCAGCGCCGGAGAGGTCAGCGTCTACTCCCGGGTGACCCAGGGTGTTCGGATGATGTCTCTGGATGAGGGGGTCAAGCTGATCTCTATGGCCAAGACGAGAATGTACGAGATGGAGGAGGAGCAGCCGTCGGAGGAGAATACCGACACTGAGACCTCTGGGGAAAAATAAACGAATAAACAAAGGAAAAGGGGGCGGGTGTCTCACATCCGCCCCTTCCCTTTCAGGAGAAGAAAATATGAAGACCGTGACGCTGTACACTGACGGCGCCTGCTCCGGGAATCCCGGGCCGGGAGGCTGGGCGGCGATTCTGCTCTACGGGGACTATCAAAAAGAGCTGTCCGGGGGAGAAAAAAGCACCACCAACAACCGGATGGAGCTCACCGGGGTCATCCGTGGACTGGAGGCGCTGAACCAGCCCTGTGTGGTAGAGCTGTACTCCGACTCCAAGTATGTCATCGACGCTCTGGAAAAGGGCTGGGCCAGGAGCTGGAAGCGCCGGGGCTGGGTCAAGAGCGACAAGCAGCCCGCCCTGAATCCCGACCTGTGGGAGCGGTTGTTGGAGCTGTGCGACTATCATCAGGTGAAGCTCCACTGGGTCAAGGGCCATGCCAGCAACCCTTACAACAACCGCTGTGACGAGCTGGCGGTAGCGGAGTGGAAAAAGCTGAAATAGAGCGATTTCAAAAGGGGGGGAGCTGCCTTGCACCGGAAAAAAGCATTTCGACTGTCCCGGACGCAGACGATCATGGTGGGCTTTCTGGCGGTCATTCTGGCAGGGGCCTGTCTGCTGATGTTTCCCTTCGCCACCCGGGATGGGCAGGAGACCACCCTTTTGGGGGCGCTGTTTACCTCCGTCTCTGCCTCCTGCGTCACCGGTCTGGTGGTCTACGATACCTGGAGCCACTGGACGCTGTTTGGACAGCTGGTGCTGCTGACCGAGATACAGATCGGCGGCCTGGGCTTTATCACCATCGGTACCTTTGCCATGACTCTGCTGCGCAAGCGGATCGGTCTGGAGGGCCGGGAGATGATTCGGGAGAGCCTGAACACTCTGCAGCTCCGGGGGAGCGTCAAACTGGTGCGACGCATCGTCCGGGGGACGCTGCTCTTTGAGGGGGCGGGAGCCGTCCTGCTCTCTGTCCGCTTTGTGCCGGAGTTGGGGCTGGTCCGGGGGGTATACTACGGTATCTTTCACGCCGTCTCCGCCTTCTGCAACGCCGGATTTGACCTGATGGGCTATCAGGGGGAGTATTCCTCCTTTACCAACTACGCCGCAGACCCGCTGGTGAACCTGGTGCTTATGGCCCTGATCCTCATCGGCGGCATCGGCTTTCTGGTGTGGGAGGACCTGCTGGAAAACCGGTGGCACTGGAAGAAATACCGGCTGCAGACCAAAATTGTTCTGTCTATGACTGCGGCGCTGACCGTAGGAGGGACGCTGCTCTTTCTGGTCAGCGAGAGAAACGGTCTCTTTGCGGGGATGACCGCTGGGGAGCGGCTGTGGGCGGCGCTGTTCTCCGCCGTGACCCCACGGACGGCGGGATTTAACACGGTGGATACGGCGGCTCTCTCCAACGGTGGCAAGATACTGACCGCCTGTCTCATGTTTATCGGCGGCAGCCCCGGCTCCACGGCGGGCGGTATCAAGACCACCACGGCGGTGGTCATCGCCCTCTACATCAGGTCCTATCTCACCCGTAGTGAGGACTGCGAGGTTTTCCACCGGAGGCTGAACCGGGACGCCATCCGGCGGGCCAGCGTGGTGGTATTTATCAACTTCTCTCTGGCCCTGTTCGCCATTCTGGTGCTGCTCATCGGGCAGGATCTGCCTCTGGCGGATGTGCTGTTCGAGGCGTTTTCCGCCATCGGCACCGTGGGAATGTCCACCGGTGTCACCAGAGAGTTAAACAGCCTGTCCCGGGTGGTCATTATGCTGCTCATGTTCCTGGGCAGGGTGGGCAGCCTGTCTTTTGCCATGTCGTTTACCGAGCGGCGGCAGCGGGACGAGGTGCGCTGGCCGGAGGAAGAGATCACTGTCGGATAGATTTACAGGAAAGAGGAGGCAGATGCAGAGATGAAGTCTTTTCTCATCATCGGAGCGGGGGATTTCGGTCACTATCTGTGCCGGGATCTGGCGGAAATGAAAAACGAGATACTCATTGTAGATAAAAATGAGATGGCTCTGGAGGACCTGGTGGATGTGGCTACCAGTACCATGATCGCCGACTGCACCCGGGAGAGTGTGCTCCGGCGGCTGGGGGTGGCCAACTTCGACGTCTGCTTCGTGTGCATCGGCGGGAATTTCCAGAGCAATCTGGAGATCACCAGCCTGCTCAAGGACCTGGGAGCCAAATATGTGGTCAGCCAGGCCAGCAACGAGGTGCACATCAAATTTCTTCTCCGCAACGGGGCGGACGAGATCATCCACCCTCACAAGGACTCCGCCATGCGGGCGGCGGTGAAGTACAACAGCGAGCACGTCTTTGACTACATGGACTTAAAGGACGGCTACTCCATCTATGAGATCACCCCCCTGCCGGAGTGGATGGACAAGAGCATCCTGTCCTCCAATATCCGGGCCAGGTATGAGGTGTATATCATCGGCATCGTGGCGGCCAACGGGGAGACCAGCTATATGCCATCTCCCCAGAAGGTCATCCACAGAGAGGACCATCTCCTGGTGCTGGCCCACGAGGAGACCATTGAGAAGCTGCTCAAAAAGATGTGAGACGACAAAAAGCAAAACAAAAGGCGTGTCCCAATGAGGGACACGCCTTTTTCAGCTCTTACAGCAGTTCAGCGAACGGGAGATTAGCCCAGCTCGGAGAAGTACTTGATGGTGCGGACCATCTGAGAGGTGTAGGAGTTCTCGTTGTCGTACCAGGAGACAACCTGCACCTGAGAGGTGCCGTTGTCCAGGTTGATGACCATGGTCTGGGTGGCGTCGAACAGGCTGCCATAACGCATGCCGACGATGTCGGAGGAGACGATCTCATCGGTGTTGTAGCCGAAGGACTCGGTGGCCTCAGCCTTCATCTGAGCGTTGATCTCGTCCTTGGAGGGGGCGCCCTCGACGATGGCGGTCAGGATGGTGGTGGAGCCGGTGGGGGTGGGAACACGCTGAGCAGCGCCGATCAGCTTGCCGTTGAGCTCAGGGATGACCAGGCCGATGGCCTTGGCAGCACCGGTGCTGTTGGGCACGATGTTGCAGGCAGCGGCACGGGAGCGGCGCAGGTCGCCCTTGCGCTGGGGGCCGTCCAGAGTCATCTGATCGCCGGTGTAGGCGTGGATGGTGCACATAATGCCGGACTTGATCTTCCAGCCATCGTTCAGAGCCTTGGCCATGGGAGCCAGGCAGTTGGTGGTGCAGGAAGCGGCGGAAATGATGGTGTCCTCAGCCTTCAGGGTGTTGTGGTTGACGTTGTAGACGATGGTGGGCAGATCGTTTCCAGCAGGAGCGGAGATGACGACCTTGCGGGCACCGGCGTCGATGTGAGCCTGAGCCTTGGTCTTGCTGGTGTAGAAGCCAGTGCACTCCAGCACCACGTCAACACCCAGCTCGCCCCAGGGTAGCTCGGCGGCGTTGGCCTTGGCATAGATGGTGATCTTCTTGCCATCGACCTCGATATAGTCCTCACCGGCCTTGACGGTGTCAGCCAGAGCATACTTGCCCTGAGTGGAATCGTACTTCAGCAGGTGAGCCAGCATCTTGGGGGAGGTCAGATCGTTGATGGCCACGACCTCGTAACCCTCAGCGCCAAACATCTGGCGGAAAGCCAGACGGCCGATGCGGCCAAAACCGTTGATTGCAACTTTAACTGCCATTGTAAATTACCTCCTAAACAGGTTTCAAATGGTTTTACCTCATCTATTCTAATCCATCGTCCGGGATTTTACAAGGGGGATTGCGATATTTTTCACAAAAATTTCTCTTTTGGAAATGATAAATGGGGAAGGGAAAGGAAAGAGCAGAGGCAGAGAGAAGCTACTTCGGCAGTTTCATCCGATTGGTTCGCCCCAGCAGATAGTCCACGGATACCTTGTAATAGTCCGCCAACTGGATGAGCAGCTCTAAAGGAATGGTCTGGTAGCCCCGCTCATATCTGGAATAGACGGTCTGCTGTATCCCCAAAAAATTTGCAACCTGTGTCTGGGTCAGGTCGTGGTCCTCCCTCATATCTCGTAAGCGCTGAAAGTACATTACTATGGCCTCGCTGTAGAACCTTTTCGTTCTATTGACAATACCATAGATTCAGTATAAAATTGCACTGTTAGTACTTTGAAGTTCTAAAACAAGTATTATGACGAGAAAGGAAGAAAATTGGAGATGGTGGAGAAAAAAACAGACTGTAAGAACAGTGGGCCCAAGGTTTCGGTTATTATTCCTGTTTATAATGCAGAAAAATATTTAAACGAGAGCTTGGACAGTATCCTGGCGCAGACGCTCACTGATATAGAAATTATTTGTGTGGACGACGGGTCGACTGACAGTTCCTCTGCTATTCTGGAGCAGTATGCAAAGGAGGACGGTCGCATAACAGTTCTCCAGCAGAACAATAAAGGCGCAGGTGCAGCAAGAAATCTTGGAATGAAGTGCGCAACTGGAAAATACTTTTATTTTTTTGATGCTGATGACAAGTGTGATCCGACCATGTTAGAAGAAACGGTGTCGATCGCTGAGAAAGTCTCGGCTGACATCGTTGCATTTAACTTTTATAGATTTTTTGAAGACGGAACGGAAAGAAAAATCAGCGGAGGTATCCATATCAATTTTCTACCGAAAGATGTTACCGTTTTTAATTACAATGAATGTCCTGATCGTATTCTGAGCGTCATTAATCCAACGCCATGGAATAAAATATTCAATGCAGAATTTGTGCGCAGCCATTCTTTACAGTATGAAGAAATATCTTCAAGTAACGACATTACTTTTTGCGCGGTATGTTCTGCATATGCTGAGAGAATTGCCTATACAACAAAAGCGTTTCTACATTACCGAGTCGGTCATATCAATACAATAACTTCAAGTAAACACAAAAACCTTACAAATGTGATTACCGCAGTCTCAAGTGTTATCCAGCAGGTGAAGAAACTTCCTTATTGCTATGATATTCTGAGATCTGTCCAGTTTTTTGCAATTGATAATTTTATATTCGCATTGAATCACAATGTGAAAGATTTTAATGATGAGGTATGTGGACAGTATTATCAATGGGTTCATCTTTTTTTCAACAGCAGTTTTTGTGATACCGTAACAGAAGAAATACTAAAGCAACAGGACCTATATAATTCGTTCTTTATTGTAAAAAAACATGATTATGATACGATGAAACTTTTAAAGTCCCGGAAAATTATCGTATCTCTCACATCCTATCCTGCCAGAATTCAGGGCGTTTCCACCGTTTTGAAGAGTATCCTTTCTCAGACGCTTCCTGCGGATGAGATCGTGTTATGGCTTGCTGAGTCCCAATTTGCAGGAAAAGAGGCTGACCTTCCGGAAGAACTTGTTCAGATGGAAAAAGAAAATAATGTTCAGATCAGGTGGTGCGACGATCTGAAGCCACATAAGAAATACTTTTATTCCATGCAAGAATATCCAGATGATTTGGTTGTAACGATTGATGATGATGTCATATATTCCAG
>JAJQEM010000144.1 GCA_021201635.1 Clostridiales bacterium
ATTCAATCGCTATGGATTTTTTAGGTGTTCAACTTCATTTTACAATCGACCTAAAAAACAGTTGACAAACCGGGAAACTGCCGCTATAATAACTTTCGCTGTCCGGGTCGTTTGGATGACAGATCCATGGAGCATCCCGCAGCCGGGGCCTTGGCAGATCGGCTTTGTCCCCTGCGTTACAATTCGATATATCGTCATAGCCCATCTGGGGGTATAGCTCAGCTGGGAGAGCGCTTGAATGGCATTCAAGAGGTCAGCGGTTCGATCCCGCTTATCTCCACCAAATTTCAGGCTATGATGTGTATAAACCACCTTCTCCGGAGGGTGGTTTTTGTTAGGTTCTATAATAAATGTTGGGGTCAGGCTCCGAACCTGACCCCAACATTTATTATAGAGCCAAAAATCGCCGCCGTAGCCTGCGAATATCGTGCAGGCTACGGCGGCAAATGGGGCAAACCTCTTTTGATTACGTGGGAGAAAGACTTACGCTGTTAGTTGCATGGCCTACTGCTCCAGCAGTTCCAGCGTGCAGGCCCGGGTGTCGCTCTCACGGATGGCCGCCCGGAGGGGCAGCACGCTGGCGGGAGAGACGCTCAGCTCGTCAATGCCCATGGCCAGGAATGTGGGCAGCAGAGAGAGGTCAGCCCCCAGCTCGCCGCAGATACCGATCCAGATACCCTCAGCATGGGCGGCGTCGGCGGCCATTTTCAGCGCCCGCAGTACGGCGGGATGGTGGGGGTCAAAGAACCTGCCCAGGTCGTTGCACTGCCGGTCACAGGCCAGAGTGTACTGGGTCAGGTCGTTGGTGCCCACGGAGAAGAAGTCCACCAGCTTCGCCAGGTCACTTGCCATAAAGACGGAGGCGGGCGTCTCCACCATAATGCCGATCTCGGTCTCCGGATTGAAGGGGATGCCCTCCTGGGTCAGTTCTGCCATGACCGCTTCACAGGCCCGCCTGCACTCCTCCACCTCCCAGACGGAGGTAATCATGGGGAACATGATGGCCACCTTGCCGTAGGCGGAGGCCCGGTACAGCGCCCGCAGCTGGGTGCGGAACACCTCCGGCCGGTTCAGGCAGATACGGATGGCCCGGAGGCCCATGGCGGGATTTTCCTCCTTCGTCAGATGGAAGTAGTCCACCTGCTTGTCTGCGCCGATGTCCAGAGTGCGGATGATGACCCGCTTGCCGCCCATGGCCTCGGCCACCGACTTGTATGCCTGGAACTGCTCCTCCTCGGTGGGGTAGTCGCTGGTAGCCAGATAGAGAAATTCAGAGCGGAACAGGCCGATGCCCTGTCCATCGTTGGCGAGGACGGCGCTGACATCCTCCGGAGAGCCGATGTTGCAGTAGAGCTTGATGTGCCGCCCGTCCAGGGTCACGTCCTCCTGACCCTTCATGGTCTGCATCAGCTCCCGCATCTGCTCCTGCTTGGTCAGCTTCGCCTGGAAGGATTGGAGGGTCAGCTCATCCGGCTCCAGCACAACCTGCCCGGTCTCGCCGTCGATGTAGGCCGTCCGGCCCTCATAGTCCTGCTTCAGCGCATCCCCCAGACCGCAGATGGCGGGGATACCCATGGTCCGGGCCAGGATCGCTGTGTGGCTGTTGCCGGAGCCGCCCTGGGTGATGAAGCCGAGGATCTTGCTCTTGTCCAGCTGGAGGGTCTCCGAGGGAGCCAGGTCATCGGCAGCCAGGATAACCGGCTCCTCCGAGTCGATACCGCCCTCTACAACGCCCATGAGGTTGTTCAGGATGCGCCGGGTGACATCCTTGATGTCAGCGGCCCTGGCCTTCATATATTCGTCGTCCATGGCGGCAAACATGGCGGCGAACTGCTCTCCCGCCTGCCCGACGGCATACTCCACGTTGCAGTGCTCCTCCTCCAGCGTGGACAGGATACAGCCCACATAGTCCTCGTCCTCTACGAACATGGCGTGGGTCTCGAACAGGACGGCGGATTCCTCCCCCGCCTCTGCCCGGCATTGTTCCGCCAACGCTTCCAGCTGTGCCATGGACTTCTCCTGGGCCTGAGCAAGACGGCTTTTTTCGTTTTCTATGTCATCTGTGGTATAATGGGGAATCTCGCCGGAGCTGCGCCGGAAGAAATACAGCGGCCCGCTGGTCACGCCCTTAGACACGCCCTTGCCTTGTAGGATCTTCACAAAAAGACCTCCTTTTGATAAAAGAACTGCGTCCGCCCGCAAGCCGGAACGGACGCAGCTTATCATTTTGCTTACAGATTTTCTGCAAAGAAGCTCTGCAGCGACTCGATGGCGGCGGACTCATCTCCGCCCTCTGCCGCCACGGTGACGGTGTCACCGCCCTTGACGCCCAGACCCATCAGCTTCATGAGCTGACTGGCCTTTACCGTGGTTCCGCCCTTGGTGACGGTGACAACCGTGCCGGGGAAGGTCTTGGCCAGCTTGGCTAACATTCCCGCCGGACGGGCATGAATCCCCAGGGGGTCGTTGACGGTGTATTCAAACTGTTTCATTGTGTTGAGCAGTCCTTTCTGCGTTATGATGTTATTTTAACAGCGTTTATCCTCTGTGTAAAGGATATTGCCCTCTTTTCCGTCCACACGCTGGTTGTTCCCGTCGATGGGCCGGGCGCTGAGCACCGGGATGTCTTCAAAATAGGTGGGCTGCTTTGCATCGCACCCGTCCAGAATGTCCCGGCAGCAGGCGATACAGTTGTCCAACAGCTCCTTGGGAGACTCACAGGCGCCGTGATTGCGGAGAATCAGGTCGTACTGCGGCTCATAGAGCTTGATGTGCTCCAGCACAGCCAGATAGTGGGAGATGGGGCTACTGGTGGGGAAGCACATCAGCACCTGCAGGCCGCACCCATCTCCGAACAGCATCATCCGCTCCTCCCGGATCAGGATCATCATCATGCCGGGCGTATGGCCCGGTGCGGCCACCGCCTCCAGCGTGACGCCGCCCAGGTCAAAGGTCTGCTGATCCTCCAGCGGCAGAAAGGGCGCTGTGCGGATGGGGTTGTACTCCTCCACCGGGATGTCCCTGGTCTGGGGCCACTCGGCGAACTGGCGGCGACGTTTTTCCAGGCTGCTGTGTTCGGCATATACGCCCAGGTCGGCGTGGTTCATGTAGACCTCGTCCCACAGGGCGGCTGCGTTGGCGTGATCCACATGGCCGTGGGTCAGGACAACAAAGGTCGGCTTGTCGGTCAGCGTCTCCACATAGGCCCGCAGATTGCCCAGGCCGTGACCTGTGTCGATCACACACGCACGCTGGTCGCCTTCCACCAGGTACAGCGCCACGCCCAGAATGTCCCGGATGCGTGTGACCCGCCCGGACAGCTTTTCGCTGGTAAAATACTGCTTCATCACTCGTCCTCATCGCCCTCTTGAGGCAGGTTGGTGTTGAGCAGCAGCAGCCGGCTGCGGGCCTCCTCCACACACTCCTCGATGAAGTCGCAGGTCAGCTCGTCTTCATCTGCCAGCATGAGCTGCATCGCCAGCGGCACGTTGACGCCGGAGAGGAGGAACACCTTTTCGCCGATATAAGGGAAGAATTTCTGGTTGACGCTGCCACTCATCAGGTCGGTTATGATGACCACCGTGTCCTCCGGGTCAAACCCGGCAAACAGGTCGGCCACGACGCTGGCCAGATCCTCGTCTCCAGCGGCGTTCATGTAGGCGGAGATGTCGTAGAGGGCGTCCTCCGTCTTGGTCAAAAACTCCATTGTATCCCGCAGACCGGTCGCCATGCTGTGGTGGGTGGCAAATACATATCGTTTCATCGTTATGACCATTCCTTTCCGCTGCGCTCCAAGGCACCAAAGGGGAATGAA
>JAJQEM010000166.1 GCA_021201635.1 Clostridiales bacterium
CGTGGCCCTGGGCTTTGTGGCTGTCGACGGCGGCGGCTCAGCCCCAGGTCAGCTGTACGGCCTCGCCAGAGGGGTCTGCACCAACGAGGCGGGGCTGGGCTCCACCGCCCTGGTTCACTGTGCCTCCGGCAACGACGACCCCGCTCAGGAGGGGATGTGGGGCATTTTCGAGGTGTTCTGCTCCACCCTGGTCGTCTGCACCGTCACCGCTCTGGCCATCCTCACCTCCGGCGTGCTGGAGACGGAGCCCGTCACCGGCGTCCTGCTGACCGCAGCCGCCTTTTCCACCGTCATGGGGGACTGGGGCGGCGGCTTCGTGGCGGTGTGCCTGACCCTGTTCGGCTTTTCCACCCTTCTGGGCTGGAGCTGGTACGGGGAGAGCGGCGTGCGCAGCCTCACGGGAGGCCGGGGGATAAAGGTCTACCGCCTGCTCTTCCTCGCTCTCGTCGTCCTGGGAAGCGTCCTGGAGCTCCGCCCGGTGTGGCAGCTCTCCGACATTTTCAATGCTCTCATGGCCTGGCCCAGCCTCATCGCCCTGCTGCTCTGGCGGAGGGAGGTGTTGCGGGTATTCGCAAAACAGGCGAAATAGACCAAGCCGCCGCAGGGATAGTACCCCTGCGGCGGCTTTATGTGCTCAGCTGATGTCCAGCTCCGGAGGCTCATCCAGGGTCTCCGACACATATTTCCCGTTCTTTTTCCGCTGCCGGACACATTCGGTCAGCAGATATTCGATCTGTCCGTTCACCGAGCGGAAATCATCCTCCGCCCAGGCGGCGATGGCGGCGTACAGCTTGGGGGAGAGGCGAAGGGGGACCTGTTTTTTCTGCTGCTCCCCCATCTCAGTAGAGGCTCCCGGAGTTGACGATGGGCTGTGCGTCCCGATTGCCGCAGAGCACCACCAGCAGGTTGGACACCATGGCTGCCTTCCGCTCCTCGTCCAGCTCCACCGTATGGTTTTCCGAGAGACGATCCAGGGCCATCTCCACCATGCCCACGGCTCCCTCCACGATCATCTTCCGGGCGTCAATGACGGCGGAGGCCTGCTGCCGCTGGAGCATGACGGCGGCGATCTCCGGGGCATAGGCCAGATAGGTGATCCGGGCCTCGATGATCTCCAGTCCGGCCTCCTCTACCCGCTGCTGGATCTCGTCCCGGATACGGCCAGCCACCACCTCGCTGGATCCCCGGAGGCTGCCGTCGTCGGCCACGCCGTCCCCGGTGGTGTCCACGTTGGGGGCCATGTCGTAGGGATAGACCCGGACAATGTTCCGCAGGGCACTGTCGCACTGGAGGGATAGATACTCCTTGTAGTTGTCCACGTTGAACACCGCCTTTGCAGTGTCCACAATGCGCCAGGTGACGGCGATGCCGATCTCCACCGGATTGCCCAGGCAGGCGTTGATCTTCTGCCGCCCGTTGCTCAGAGTCATCACTTTGAGGGAGAGCTTCTTCCCCATGCCGCTGGTGTCCAGGTTCAGGTTGACGCTGTCATCCCCCACCTTGACGCCATGCTTTTTCACGTCACTGCTCTGACCCAAAGTGGTATCCGCCGCCGGATTGATGGCGGTGCAGAAGGGATTGACCCAGTAAAAGCCGGTGTCCCGAAGGGTGCCCTCATAGTTGCCAAACAGGGTGAGCACCAGGGCCTCCTGGGGACGGATAACCTTTAGTCCCAGCAAAGGGATCCATCCCACACAGAGCACCACCAGGCTGATGATGAACAGGACAGGGTTATCGGTCTCGTCCCACTGAAAGGCACCGAAGACAATCCCTGCCACTGCCGCCAGCAGGACAAGCAGATTGACCAGCAGAACGACCATGCCGTTGCTTTTGGTCGTCAGTATTTTTTCTGTCATAGAGATCTCCTCCTGTTTCGTTGATATCATTATGATATCACAATAATAGTTCTTGTCAAGGGGCTACGAGAAAAAACTTCCAGCGCTCATATCAAATGCGCCGGACAGAGCCAGCTGGCTCCGTCCGGCGCACACTTAGGGAGGAGAGAATGAACTTATTTGCACAGCTTTTCGATCCAGTCGCAGACCTCAAAGGGGTAGTCCGCCTCACAGTGGGGCTTGTCCCAAATCAGGTGATACTCCACGTCCTTACCCAGGTTGGCCAGCTTGACTGCCAGAGACATGGAGATGATGAACGCAGTGTCGGCGTCGCAGGCGCCCACGTTGATGCGGTAGTGTCCGGCGGGGGCGCAGACGCTCAGGTCGCTGTCCAGATAGCGCATGGGGTTGATGAGCCGCCGCCGCTCTGCCAGGGCATCGTCGCCCCGCACCTTGGCCCAGGACTCATAATACCGGGCATATTCCTCTGGGAACGCCTCTTTCAGCGATTCCAGCGCGGCGGGGATATCTGCGTTAAAGTGAATATAATCCTGCTCCGGAGTGCCGAACTCCTGGTTCTCGCCGCTGTCCATGTTCAGCGTGTCGAAGCTGGTGCAGGGCTTCATCCGGCGGCGATGGCTGAGCAGATAGGTGTCCAGATCGGAGATTTTCGCCTGCTTGCCGTCCCAGGTGAGCCAGCCGGTCTTGTCCGTGCCCGGAGCCACCACCTTGGGGAACTCCAGTCCCACATAGGGCACGCCCTTGGGCGGGCGGGAGACCAGGTCGCCCAGGCTGGGAGGCCCGGAGGGCTTGTCGCCGTCCATACCGCCGTCCAGCGGGGGCATTGCTACCGCCGCACCCGCATAGTGCAGGCCCACGTCGTCCTTGCCCTCCGGCCCGTCGTCGGGCTTGGGGGCGTCCACCAGATGGGTATAGTTGCCGGTCAGGTAGTCGCCGCTGGTGTATTTCTCCGGCAGCTCGCCCCGGTCCAGCCGGGAGAGGTAGTCTCCCACAGACTCCTCCAGACAGGCCATGAGATAGTCGTAGGCAGAGCCGCTCCGCCCGTCCTCATTCAGTACCAGAGGCTCGCCGGTCTTGGGGTTCTCCAGGCCCAGGGAATTGAAATAGGTGATGTACTCCGCCGCCAGCTTCTGGGACAGGGCCGCCCGGAAGGGAGTAAAGGTTCCCGCAGGTCCGGCAGGAGATGCCTCATTCTCCGGGTCCTTCTGGAACTGCCACTCATAGGCCAGGTCTGCATGATCCAGGTCGATGATGGGGCAGTAAATTTGCCCGGCAAAGACAGCGTCGGACTCGTCCATGAACGCCCCGTTCTGCTCCAGATAGGGCAGATAGTCCGGGTGGTCGCCGGTGACAGAGACCAGGGTGGACATGGCCCCACCGGCGCTCCAGCCCACGGAAACCATACGGCTCATGTCCCCGGGGAGGGCGGCGGCGTTGTGCCGCAGGAACCGGATGCCGGTTTTTAGGTCGATGAGGGTCCAGGGGGACTTGCCGCACAGGTTGCCGTCCTGATCCCGGGACTCCCGGCCACGGCTGCCGCAGGTGACGTACACCATGCCCCGCTGGAGGTACTTGGGCCCCTCGTCTCTGGGACCGCCCAGCCAGGTGTGGGGCATCTGCATATATCCGGCAGAGTTGTTCTCAAAGACCACAGGAGCGTTTTGAGCGTTAAACACCCCGCAGGCGCCCTCCGGGTTCACCGTGCCGTCGGCGTTCAGATAGGCCTGGGGCACGAAAATGCTCATGCGCTGGAATTTGGGGGTGGTGGCCTTCAGGGTATAGAGGATGTCCTCCAGGCACCAGCAGTGGTAGGTCTCGTCCAGGAACCACTTGTCCTGGCAGTCCGCCAGCTCCAGGGTGGTGTTCAGGATGGGGATGTAGGGCTTCATATCGATCACTCCTTGTTGTTTTGATGAAAATGCAAATGGAAATGGT
>JAJQEM010000024.1 GCA_021201635.1 Clostridiales bacterium
ACTCTATTAAAAATTTTTCGCGGATGTGTTCAACTTGCACTTGCAATTTTCGTTCAAAAAATTTAGCCCGTCCGCCGAGAATAGTCTCCCCCTCTGAGGGAACACTGAGCCCAAACGTCTACAGGCTTTGGGAGGAATCAAAATGGCTGTTCCACGCACCGATCTGGCGGTAGAGGCCGCCCGGCAGCTCACCCGTCAAGGCAGGCCGCCCCTGCCCGGGGTGAGAGAGCAGGTCTACACCCGTCAGGGCTACCAGGTGACCCGGGTGGACATCACCAGCCCGGAGGGGGCAAAGGCGGTGGGCAAGCCCCAGGGCCGCTATCTGACCCTGGACCTGGAGGGTCTGCTCCGCCGGGAGTCTGACGCCTTTCCCCGGGCGGCCCGGGCGGTGGCAGGGGAGCTGGGGAGCCTGCTGCCATCGTCACCGGAAAATCCCTCTGTTCTGGTGGTGGGACTGGGCAATCGGCTGGTCACGCCGGACGCCGTCGGCCCCCGGGCGGCGGACCACACCATGGTCACCCGTCATCTGGTGGTCCAGGAGCCGGAGCGGTTCGCCCCCTTCCGTCCGGTGGCGGCCCTGGCCGCCGGGGTGCTGGGCACCACCGGCATGGAGAGCGGCGAGGTGGTCCGGGCCCTGACCGACCGGCTCCGTCCGGGTCTGGTCATTGCGGTGGACGCCCTGGCCGCCCGGTCTGTCCGGCGGCTGTGCTCCACCGTGCAGATCTCCGACACGGGCATCATCCCCGGCTCGGGGGTGGGCAACGCCCGGCAGGCCCTGAACCGGGAGACCCTGGGGGTCCCGGTCATCGCCCTGGGCGTGCCGACGGTGGTAGACGCCGCCACTCTGGCCGCCGACCTCACCGACGGAAAATGGGAGCTGTCCCCAGATGGAGAGCTGCCCCATATGCTGGTGACCCCCAAGGACATCGACGTGCTGGTGTCGGACATCTCCAAGGTCATCGGCTACGGCATCGACCTGGCATTGCAGGAGGGGCTGACGGTGGAGGACGTAGACCTGTTTTTATCCTGATACTAGGGTTTGCTGTACCAGGAGAGGAACCCGGTCAAAGCGGCCACGGCGATGTCGGCGGACCAGAAGATGCGGTCTGTGGTGAGATCCAGCAGCACCAGGATCGCCAGCACCACCGCCGCCACAACGCACCAGCGGAGGACCAGGGGTTTAAAGGTGCCCGCCTGCCAGCGCTGCACCACGTTCCGGGTGATGCAGGCCAGCAGCACCACCGCCAGCAGGCCCAGGGAGATGGCCCAGATCAGGATCATGATGGTGGACATACCGTCCAGCAGCCAGGACAGAAGGAGCAGGCCGGTGGCCAGGTGAAAGGCAATGAAGGCGGTGCGATTCAGCCGCTGCAGCGTGGTTCGCTTCATGGGTACCTCCAAACTGTGAGGGGTTGCGACAGGAAATGCTTACACGGGTCTGGAGCCGCTTATGCCTGAGGGAAGATCTCCCGGGGCACCCGATGGCTGGCCTGGCCGTCGTCCATGGGGGTGTAGGTCTGATTGAACCGCTCATAGGCCTCGGTATACCGGAATCCGCCGTTGAACTGCTCCAGGATAGCCGTCTCCAGCTCCGCCTGGGTGCGGAGGATGGGGAAGGGCAGCTCCTCCAGGTCGATGTAAAAGTCCCGGAGCTGATGCTGATAGCGGTCCAGGTCGTACATGAACAGCAGGATGGGTCGATGGAGGATGGCGTAGTCGAAAAAGACGCTGGAATAGTCGGTGATGAGCATATCGGAGATCACATACACCTCGTTCACATCGTCCACCTTTGCCACATTGAACACTCGGCCCTCATACCGCTCGAAGTCGAACTTGTCGGCGATAAAGTAGTGGGGGCGGAACAGGACGACGTACTCATCGCCCAGTGTCTCCAGCAGCCGGTCAAAGTCCATCTCCAGATGGAAGCCGTAGGAATAGGCCTTGTCCAGCTTCTCATCGTCCCGGTAGGTGGGGGCGTAGAGGATGACCTTTTTATCCTCCGGCACCCCCAGCCGCTCCTTGATGGCGGTAACGTCCTCCGGGGTATACCGGGAGAGGAAGTCGTTGCGGGGATAGCCCTGCTGGATCATGCGCACGTGCTGCCCGTACTCCTTCAGAGCGAAGGCGGAGGTCAGCTTCTCCGTGTAGAAATCGGAGGGGGAGAGCATGACCGTCATCTTCTGCACCCGCTCCCGGTAGCGCTGGTGAATCTCCTCGGCGGTGTTGACGCTGTTGGTATCCAGCTCAATATCACAGCCCAGGCGCTTCAGCGGTGTGCCGTGCCAGGTCTCGATGAGCTCCTGTCCCTCCCGGAGCTTGATGAAGCCCAGAGGCATGGAGTTGGTGACGATATACTTGGCGGTGGCGCAGGCCAGCTTGTGGTTCCGGGCGTTGTACCGCACCACCCGGGTACGGGGCCCGGCGATCCGGTTGCGCCGCCCGGCGCCCTTGGTAAAGGCCCAGACAAAGTGATAGTCCTTATATAAAGGATCGGACAGCATCTCCAGATACAGGGCCTTGGGGCTGCAGGTGTACTGTCTCCCCTGGAAGGCGTCAAAGACCACCAGATGCTCGTCCAGCGGCAGAACACGCCGGGCGATAAGGTACAGGATGCCCACCAGCCAGCGGTAGAACCGGTGCAGCACCTGGAACAGCGGAGAGTCCCGGTCGATGTGTTTTCGGATAAAGCGCTTGACACTCATTTTTCTTTCCCCTTTCCCATGACCGCCTCCGTGACCCGGCGGGCGGCCTGGCCGTCGTCCAGGGGGGCGAACCGCTGGCGGAAGGCCTCCCAATCGTGATCCCAGACAAAGTGCTCTGTTCCCCGGATGGCGGGGGCCAGCTCATCCTCCGACCTGAGGATAGGCCCGGGCAGCTCGTCCAGGTCAAAATAAAAGCCCCGCACTCGGTCCCGATACTGCTCCAGATCGTACATATAAAACAGGATGGGCCGTCGGAGGACGGCGTAGTCGAACATGGTGCTGGAGTAGTCAGTGATGAGCAGATCGGCGGCCAGATACAGGTCATTGATCTCCTCCACCCCGGACACATCCAGCACAAAGCCGCTCCAGGCGGTGAAGTCGCAGGCGGTAGCCACCAGATAGTGGGCACGGAACAGGATGACATAATCCTCCCCCAGTTTTTCCCGGAGGGCGGCGAAGTCCGCCGCCGGGCGGTAGGCGTACCCCGTCCCGGAGACGTGCTGATCGTCCCGGAAGGTGGGGGCGTAGAGCACGACCCGCTTTCCCGGAGGGATGCCCAGCTTCCGCCGCATGGCCTGACACTCCTCCGGCGTGGCGTTGGCCAGCCGGTCATTCCGGGGATAGCCCAGCTCCAGGATGGCGTCTCCCCTGCCCCAGCGCTCCAACTGCCAGGCAGAGCGGAAGCAGGCGGAGGCAAAGGGGGACGGGGAGAGGAAATAGTCCACCTTCTCCCCCTCCAGCCGGTACTTCCGGCGGATCTCCGCCCGGGAGTTCATGGCGTTGCCCTCCTCCCTGATGTCGTAGCCCAGGCGTTTCAGGGGGGTACCGTGCCAGCACTGGAGATAGGTCTGCCCCCGGCGGGGGCTGATATGCTCCGGCAGGGTGGAGTTGAACACCCAATAGCCCGCCCCGGCCATGGCCCGCTGAAAGGCGCTGCCGCCAAAGGGGACCGCCCGGGTCCGGGGGGCGGCGGCCAGAGACTGCTCCACCGACGGCTCCGCCACCCAGAGGAATCGGTACTCCCTATAGGCGGGAGAGGCGAGCATATAGTCGTAGATAGCCCTGGGGCTGCATGAGCAGCTCTTTCCGTGGTAGGAGCAGAACAGCACCGTTTTGGGGTCTGGCGTCACATTCCAGGTGTTCAGCCGATAGACTGCTCCCCGAAGCACACGTAAGCATCGCCGCACCAGCAGCCGCAGGCCGGGGAATCGCTTGATGAGGTCATAGGCCGCTTTTTTGACGCCGCCCTCCGGCATGAAATCGCCCCTTTCGACGCAGCTTCGCCCTTTTCGGGGCCCCAAAGGCGCCCCGCAAGCATGATTATTGTACCGGGATGAGGCCGGATTGTCAACCTTCGGAAATCTGGTTTATGGGCCTGCGCTTTTCTCATCGCCCCGGTCCCGACACCGCAAACGCCACGTGCACCCGTTTGGCAGGCGATCTCCGCCGCTCCAAAAGTCTGATTGCCATTTGCGCCGGAATATGGTATACTTCACACGTTAAATCGGCAAAGCTAAACGGTTCTTTCATTGCCGCCCCGGCCCTTGACAATCTCCCGGGGAGACGGTAGCATAGAGGCAGAAAACAACCTTTCCAAAAGGGAGGTGCCCCCTGTGAAAAAGACCGCTCTCGCCCTGCTGCTGGCCCTGGTCCTGCTGCTGTCCGGCTGTTCGCTCCAACAGGAGGAGGCCGGGACAGCGGATGTCGTCCCGGGCGGGACGGCCACCGGGGCTGAACAGGAGGAGCAGCCCTTTGACCTGTCCGTCGCCTCCATCTCTGGAGCGGAGGGCTTCTACGAGCTGAGCCTGCTGTCGGAGCTGGCCGGGCTGGACATCTCGGACATGGCCCTGCTGGACGAGGACACCGTCCTGTTCCTCACCGGAGAGCAGCAGGACACCCTGCTCACCCTGGATCTGGAGACGGGGGCGGTGGATGTGTTATGTCAACTGGTCTGGTCGGAAACCATTACCGGCGACAGCGCCGACCCGGAGGAGTGGAGCTGGTGCAGCCGGTATTTCCTCTCCATCGACCCCATCGTCATCATGAGCTCTGGAGAGGAAGAACAGTGCTTCCTGGTGCAGGAGGACGGGACGGCCAAGGAGCTGCCCGTCTCCTATGACGACGGCTCCCCCAGCTATTACAGCTGTGTGTACACGGAAAGCACCATTTACTGGTATACCTCCGGCAAATACGGTCTCCGGCGGATGGATCTGGACACCCTGGAGATCTCCCAGGTGGGGACCGTCCCCGTGGGCTACCTCTACATCTGGTTGGAGGGCGTGACTGCCCAGGGGGAGGCGGCGCTCTCCGCCGACACCACCGGCGGCGATGCCGTGACCCTGATGATGAGCCTGGAGACCGGTGAGCTGACCGCCGTTTACGACGGCTCCTGTGCCGAGGCCCTCATCCAGCGGTGGGAGGTCGCCGCAGACGGAGTGGAGAACTCCCTGACCGACTTCACTCTTACGGTCTGCGCCGGAAGCCGCCAGACGGAGGGGACCTTTTCCGTCTCCCTCCTCTCCCAATACCCGGAGACGGTGTCAGCGGAGGACTATGTGGGCTGGCTCTGCCCCGCCCGTCAGGGCCAGGTCTCCGGCAGGAGCCTGCTCTACATGGAGTGGGCGGACGGTACACTGACCCCCATCCTCTGGGACTACGGCTCGGACACTCTGACGGGCCGGGAGACAGAGACGCTGACCATGCTCCAGCCGGAGACCTACAGCGACGCCACAGAGCAGGCCGTCCGGATGTCGGAGCAGTACGGGGTGTACATCTATACGGGAGAGGCGGTGCTGGATGCGCCCATCTCCGACTACACCCTGTCTGTCTGTGACGACGCCGACGGCATCGACGCCGCCCTGGACGCCCTGGAGGAGGCATTCTCCCGCTACCCGGAGGGCTATCTGGCCCAGCTGGGAGGGGACGACACCCGGGCCATCTGCTTCTACCTCTCGGGGACCATGACCCCCACCGACCCCAGTCAGAGCATCTCCAACCCCGGTGGGCTGGCCTGTCAGGTGGGCGACCTGGAGATCATCGCTCTGGACGCAGACGGCTATGTCCGGGTTCAGGACGTGATCCACGAGCTGACCCATATCCTGGATCACCAGCTCTGGCTGGCCCTGGACGAGGACGCCTGGAACAGCATGAATCCGGAGGGGTTTGAATACCACTACGCCTATATCGACGAGGACGGCGTGAGCTACGAGTGGGGGGATACCACCTACACCGCCGACGGCTCCGCCTACTATAACGGGGATGTGGAGAGCGTCTACTTCGTGGACGCCTACTCCACCACCTACCCCACCGAGGACCGGGCCAGACTGATGGAATATCTGCTGGCCGACCCGGACAGCGGGCCGAACCACTGGTTCGCCAGCTCCCACATCCAGGAAAAGCTAACCTGGTACTTTGCCCTCATCCGTGCAGAATTTGACACCACCGGCCGGCCGGAACAGACCGTCTGGGAGGCGGAGCTGGCCCAGGTGGCGGGGTGAAACGCACCACAAAATGAAAATCATCGGGGCAGATTCGTCCCGGACAAAAGAGGCGACCAGATATGAATGAACAGATGCTGCAATATGGCCGGGCCCGGTCGGTGATCCGGGAGCTGTTTGAGTACGGCAACCGGCGGGCTGCCGTGGTGGGCCGGGAGAAGGTATACGACTTCTCCCTGGGCAACCCCAGCGTGGCCCCGCCTCCCCAGGTGAACGACACCATCCGCCGCCTGCTGGACGAGACGGACCCCTGCCTCCTCCACGGCTACACCAGCGCCCCTGGCGACCCGGTGGCCCGGGGGCAGATCGCCGCCTCCCTCCGGCGGCGGTTCGGGGTGGACTGTACAGCAGACCAGCTCTATCTCACCGCAGGGGCCGCCGCAGCTCTGAGCTGCTGTCTCCTGGGCCTGTGCGAGCCGGGAGACGAGGTGGTGGTATTCGCCCCCTATTTCCCGGAGTATCAGGTGTTTATCCACACCGCCGGGGCGGTGATGAAGCTGGTGCCTCCGGAGACAGAGAACTTCCAGATCGACTTCGACGCCCTGGAGGGGCTGCTGTCCCCCAAGACCCGGGCGGTCATCGTCAACTCCCCCAACAACCCCTCCGGGGCTGTGTATACCGAAGCGACGCTGAAGCGCCTGGCCGCTCTGCTGGAGGACCGGCAGAACCGGTGGGGACACCCCATCTACCTCATCAGCGACGAGCCCTACCGGGAGATCGCCTTTGCCGGGGTGGAGGTGCCCTATCTCCCCAAGCTGTATGACAACACTCTGGTCTGTTACTCCTGGTCCAAGTCCCTTTCCCTCCCGGGCGAGCGTATCGGCTACGTCTATGTCCCCGGCAGCGTGGAGGACAGCGGGGCGGTGTATGCCGCCGTGGCCGGGGCGGGCCGGGCGCTGGGCTATGTCTGCGCCCCCAGTCTGCTCCAGCGGGTGGCGGGGGCCTGCTGCGATTTGACCGCCGACCTGTCGGTGTACGAGGAAAACGCCAAGCTGCTGGTCACTGAGCTGACCAAAATGGGCTACCGCTGCCCGATGCCCGGCGGCACCTTCTACCTGTTCCCCCAGTCTCTGGAGCCGGACGACGAGGCATTCTCCAACGCCGCCCGGGAGCTGGATCTGCTGCTGGTGCCCGGACGGGGTTTCGGCTGCCCCGGCCACGTCCGCATCGCCTTCTGCGTGCCCACGGAGCGCATCGAGCGCTCGCTGCCGGTGTTTGCAAAGCTGGCGGAGCGGTACAGACGGTAAAGGGGAGAGCGGCTCATGCGGATACTGGCCATCGACTACGGCGACGCCCGGACGGGGATTGCCATCTCCGACCCCCTGGGGATGCTGGCGGGGTATACCACCGTCATCCACAGCCGGGACCAGAATCGGGTGGTGGAGGAGCTAAAGGCCCTCATCCGGGACCATCAGGTGGAGGAGCTGGTGCTGGGCCTGCCGAAAAACATGAACGCCACCCTGGGGGACCGGGCGGAAAAGAGCGAGGCGTTGGCCCGGCGGCTCCGGGAGGAGACGGGTCTCCCCGTCACCCTCTGGGACGAGCGGCGGACGACGGTGGACGCCCACCGCATCCTGTCGGAAAACGGGCGGCACGGAAAGAAACGGAAGAATACGGTGGACGCCGTGGCGGCCTCCCTCATCCTGGAGGGATTTCTCACCTATCGGCGGCTCCACCCTTTGGAAAAGGAGGGAGACGGCGATGTTTCTGGACTCTGACGAGAAACGGGTGCTCATCCCGGTGGAAAACGAGGACGGCAGCGAGACGGTCTATGAGCTGGACGACCTGGTGGAGGTGCTGGACGACACCTTCGGCATCTTCCTCCCCACAAAGGGGGAAGAGGGCGGCGCTGTGGTGCTCCGCCTGGTGGGAGACGACGAGGAAAAGGCAGAGAGCTATGAGTCCGTGGAGGACGAGTCGCTGGAGCAGACCGCCTTCGACCTGTACCGGGCGAAGTGCCTGACCCTGGACGACACGGACGGAGGGCTTTGGGACCTGATCGTCTGACTGCGGCCCCTTTCTTTCCTATGACCATCTTTTTGACCGCCAAATACCTTCTTCCAGGGAAAAATCTGCTGACTTTTCCCGTTTCATCCCAAAACCGGCGGCAAGACCGGTTGACCGGACAATGGGAGATGTGCTAAAATGGCGGACAGTGAAATTTGCGTCTGGCGGGTCTCTCCCGCCAAAAAGCGCCGAGAGGGAGGCTGTGCATGGAAACCTTGATCGATCAAATCTCCGCCGTCCTGGCAGAGGGCTTCGCCGCCGCCGGATACGACCCCGCTCTGGGCCGGGCCACTGCCTCCAACCGCCCTGACCTGTGTCAGTACCAGTGCAACGGGGCCACGGCCGGGGCCAAGCGGTATCACAAGGCCCCCCTGGTCATCGCCCAGGAGGTGGCGGCAGCAGTGGGAGCAAACCCCATGTTCTCCAAGCTGGAGGCGGTCCGCCCCGGCTTTCTCAATCTGGATCTCAGCCCGGACTTTCTGGCAGACCGCCTGTCTGAGCTGGAGGCCGACCCTCTCCGGGGGGTGGAGCAGGCGGAGCAGCCCCTGACCATCGTGGTGGACTACGGCGGCCCCAACGTGGCAAAGCCCCTCCATGTGGGACACCTCCGCTCCGCCATCATCGGGGAGAGCATCAAGCGCACCTGCCGGTTCCTGGGCCACAAGGTCATCGGGGACGTGCACCTGGGGGACTGGGGCCTCCAAATGGGCCAGATCATCACCGAGCTGCACTGCCGTCAGCCGGAACTGCCCTATTTTGACGAGAGCTTTGCCGGGCCGTATCCGGAGCAGGCCCCCTTCACCATCTCCGATCTGGAGGAGATCTACCCCGCCGCCAGCGCCCGGTGCAAGGTGGACGAGGACTACCGGAGGGCGGCGCAGACCGCCACCTGGGAGCTGCAGAGCGGACGTCCCGGCTATCAGGCCCTGTGGCGGCACATCGTCAACGTCTCCGTCTCCGACCTGAAGCGGAATTATGACCGGCTGGACGTGGATTTCGACCTGTGGTACGGGGAGAGCGACGCTCAGCCCTATATCGCCCCCATGGTGGAGGCCATGAAGGAGGGAGGCTATGCCCACCTCAGCGACGGGGCCCTGGTGGTAGACGTGCAGGAGGAAAGCGACACCCGGGAGGTCCCTCCCTGCCTCATCCTGAAATCCGACGGGGCCGCCCAGTACGAGACCACCGACCTGGCCACCATCGTCCAGCGGGAGAAGGATTTCCACCCCGACCGGATGATTTATCTGGCGGACAAGCGCCAGGAGCTGCACTATGTCCGGGTGTTCCGCTGCGCCTACAAGACAGGGCTGGTGGACCGGGATGGGTGCAGTCTGGAGTACGTGGGCTTCGGCACCATGAACGGCAAGGACGGCAAGCCCTTCAAGACCCGGGAGGGGGGCGTGCTCCGGCTGGAGTATCTGCTGGAGGACGTGAGCCAGGCGGTCTATGAAAAGTCCAAGGCCGCCAACCCCAGCCTGTCCGAGGAGGAGCTGCGGGAGATCGCCGACAGGGTAGGTCTGTCCGCCATCAAATACGGCGACCTGTCCAACCAGCCCGCCAAGGACTATATCTTTGACATTGAGAAGTTCACCGCCTTTGAGGGCAACACCGGCCCGTACATCATGTACACCATGGTGCGCATCAAGTCCATCCTGGCCAAGTACGCCGCCGCCTTCCCGGAGGCGGAGGCCGGGCGCATCCTGCCCCCAGAGAGCCGGAGCGAGACCGGCCTGGCCCTGACCCTGTGCCGCTTCAACGAGGCGGTGTACGAGGCCTATGACCAGAAGTCCCCCAGCCGTCTGTGCCGCTATATCTACGACCTGACCGGGGCGCTGAACCAGTTCTATGTGGAGCACAACATTATGAAGGAGCCAGACGCCCAGCGCCAGTCGGGATATATCGCCTTCATCCGGCTGGTGCTCCATGTGCTGGAGACCGCCATCGACCTGCTGGGCTTCTCCGCCCCCGACCGGATGTGACAGGAGCAGCAGCAAACCTGACAAATCGCTGAATTTTCAACCTTTGTTCATGCTTTTTCTGGACAGAGGCAGTATGATACGTTTAACCATCCCGGAAACAGAACGTCGCCGGGACGCAGGAGGAATCAACATGACGGAATCAGGCAAAAAGCGTCCGGCGGTGCAAAAGCGGTGGCTGGTGCTGGGTGCGATCATTGTGGTCGCCCTGATTTTCCTGATCCCCTTTATTCAGGGCGGCGGGGCCAGAGTGGACACCTCGGTGGAGGTGGAGACGGAGGCCGCCGTCATCGGGACCATTCGGGAGACGGTGTCCGCCTCCGGCGCCGTCCAGTCCGCCGACAGCGAGCCGGTGACCGCCCAGTACAGCGGCGTCATCGCCTCGGTGGAGGTCAGCGAGGGGGACGTGGTGGAGGCCGGAGATGTGTTGGCCACCTACGACACCGACGAGCTGACGGAACAGATGGAGGCCCTGTTGGAGCAGCTGGAAGCGCTGGACGCTCAACTGGCGGAGACGGAGCAGGGCGGCAGTGCCCTGCTCACCGCTGAGGCCGACGGCCTGGTAAAGGCGATCTACGCCAGCCGGGGCGACCTGGCCCAGGAGGTCACCGCCGCATATGGCGGCCTGCTGGAGCTGTCCACCGACGGCCTGCTCCGGGTGGAGCTGACTTTGGCGGAGGACGCCGACCTTCACACAGGAGACGACGTCACTGTCACCCTGGAGGGTGAGGAGATCGAGGGCACGGTGGACACCGTGGACGCTGAGACCGGCGTTGCCGTCGTCACCTTCCCGGACAGCGCCAGCCGCTCCATCGGCGTGACCGCCGCCGTCACCGGGGAGGACGGAGCAGAGCTGGGCGGCGGAACGGTTGCCACCAACAGTCCGGTGCTCGTTGTCTGGGAGAGTGGAATGGTCTCCTCCCTTCTGGTGGAGGTGGGAGACGAGGTCGTCCAGGACGACCCTCTCATCCGCTGCGTGGATGAGACCTATGACGAGACTTGGCTTGCTCTCACCGAGCAGCGGGAGACGCTGGCGGCAGAGCTGTACCAGCTCCAGCAGTTTAGGAAAAAGCCGGATCTGACGGTGGGATACAGCGGCATCGTCGCAGATCTGACCCTGACCGCAGGTGGGGCAGTGGAGGCGGAAGCCCAGGTCTGCGCCATCACCTCTACCAGCTCCTTCCAGGTGCAGCTGGAGGTCTCCGAGCAGGAGGCCAAGCAGATCCAGGCAGGCCAGGAGGCGGAGCTGACCTTTACCAGCGAGGCCGACGAGGTGAGCTCCATCTATACCGGTCAGGTGACCGAAATCTCCGACGCCTCTGAGGGCTCGGACGATGAGACAGCCTGCACCGTCACCGTCTGGCTGGAAAATGCCCAGGGTCTCCAGGTGGGAGACACCTGTGACGCCGTCATCATTCTGGACGAGGCGGAGAACGCCGTGCTTGTCCCCATCCAGGCCCTGACCATCCAGTCCGATGGCACCCGCTCCGTGGAGATCGTCTATGGTGACGGTCTGACCAGCGTGGTCACGGTAGAGGTGGGCCTGACCAGTCAGGATCAGGTCCAGATCCTCTGGGGCGTAGAGGAGGGCGACGATGTAGTAGTGGCCTCCCGGGTGACCGAGACCACCGTGTTCACCTTCTTCAACCACGAATGGGTCATCGACCAGAGCGAGAGCGAATACTCTGTAGGCCCCTCCTCCCTTCCGGAGGCGGAGGACAGCGACGAGTGACGAGTAGTCAGTGATAAGGAAAACATCCCCGTCCGGCGGAGCGGTTCCGTCAGACGGGGATGTGTGTGTTTTTGGGTTTCCTGTTATCCCTCGCTGTCCTCCTCCAGCAGGCGCATTCCGGCGGTACTGGTGACGGGGAGGGTAAAGGCGATGGCGTGGGTCTGGCGGGCCTGGGACATGATGGCCTGCATGATGGGGTTGCGGTCGGTGCGTTTAACCACCATGAGGATTAGCTCTTTTTCCGCCCCCAGGGAGAACCCCAGGAACTGGGAGGCCCGCTCCATCCCCGTTCCCTTGGCGTGAAGGATGGTGCCGCCGGGGGCGTGGGCCTGGCGGGCGGCGTCCATAATGAGATCGGTGTTGCCCTGGTCGGCGACAGTGACCAGCAGCTCATATTTCGTGTCCTGCAAAACGGATTCCTCCCCCTTGACAAATTCCTGGTTGGCGGTGAGAAACAGCAGCGTGCGCTTGCCCCCCACGCTGCTCATGGGGACGGCAAAGGCAACTCCGGTGCCTGGCACATCGATGCTCAGCCGGGTCTGTAGCCCCTTGCGCACCAGCTTCCACCGTTCCCCGGTGACGAAGGAGAAGAACACCGTCTTTTCCGACGACTCCAGGCCGAAGTAGTCCAGCATCTCGCTGACGGCAGTGCCTCTGCCCCCGGTAGTCAGGACTACGTCCAGCCGCTGCTCCTGAAAGAAGTCGGAAAACCTTCTGCGCAGCTTCCGGTCGGCGATGGCTACCATCATATACAGCTCACTCACAGCGCTCCTCCCTCCTTACAGCTCGATAATGGCGTTCTCGTCCAGCCCCTCCAGGGAGGACAGCAGCGCCGGGGCCAGCCGCCGGGCCTCCCGCTCGGAGCGACGCTGGCGAATCTGACAGACCAGGCCCATGATCTGAATGGTGATTAGCGGCGTCATAGCCACCATTGCCACCACGCCGAAGGCGTCGGTGACGATGTTTCCTCCCACGGCGATACAGGCTCCCTGAGCCAGGGGGAGCAGGAAGGTGGTGGTCATGGGGCCGGAGGCCACCCCGCCGGAGTCAAAGGCCACGGCGGTAAAGATCCGGGGCACCACAAAGGACAGCCCCAGGGCAATGGCATAGCCGGGAATCAGGAACCAGAGGATGGAGATACCGGTGAGCACCCGGATCATAGCAAGGCCCACGGACACGGCCACACCGATGGAGAGACAGGCTCCCATGGCGTTGGCAGAGATGGTGCCGTTGGTGATCTCCTCCACCTGCCGGTTGAGGACGCAGACGGCAGGCTCCGCTCTGACGATAAAGTAGCCGATGACCATGCCGATGGGCACGATCACCCAGTTGCAGTCCAGCCCGGCCAGCACCTGGCCCAGATAGTTGCCTGCGGGGATAAAGCCCACGTTGGCCCCGGTGAGAAACAGCACCAGGCCGACATAGGTGTAAACCAGCCCCACCCCCATCTTTGCCAGCTGCCGCCCGGAGATGTGGAGGGCGATGATCTGATACAGGCCAAAAAGAGAAGAATGGGCAGCAGAGAGACGGCGATCTCCCCCATATAATCCGGAAAACCCTCCGCAAACAGCTCCCACAGCTCCACCGAGTCGGAGATCTCCGGAAGCACCGGGGCGGTGTAGGCGCTGCCGTCCGGCTGGTACACGATGGCCAGCAGCATAACGGCGATGATGGGGCCGACGGAGCACAGGGCCACCAGGCCAAAGCTGTCGTCTGCAGCGTTTTTATCGGTACGGATGGCGGAGACACCTACGCCCAGCGCCATGATAAAGGGGACGGTCAGAGGCCCAGTGGTGACGCCGCCGGAGTCAAAGGCCACCGCCAGAAAGTCCTCCGGCACAAAAAGGGTCAGGGCAAACAGAAAAATGTAACACCCCACCAGCAGCCGGGTCAGAGAGACGGAGAACAGCATCCGGAGCAGGGCGATGACCAGAAAGACACCCACCCCCACGGCGATGGTCAGAATCAGCACCGTGTTGGGGACGGAGGGCACCTGCTGGGCCAGCACCTGAAGATCCGGCTCGGAAATGGTGATCATAAACCCCAGGAGAAAGGCCACCGCACCGATGCGCCAGGGACTGCGGGATTGGGCCAGACTGCTGCCCACCCGCTCCCCCATGAGGCTCATGGACATCTCCGCCCCCTGGGTAAAGAACATCATGCCGATGATGAGCAGCACCGCCCCCAACAGAAAGCTCAGCAGCGTGCTGGAGGAGATGGGGGCAATGGTGAAGCTGAGCACCACCACGATGCCCACGATGGGCAGAACAGCGTTCAGGGATTCTTTCAGTTTTTCAGATAACTTTTTCCAGCTGGAGCGCAAAGGCAGAGCCTCCTTTTTGTGAAATTGGTCATGGCTGTGGGAGTTACTTCTTCTGAGCCAGCACCTTCAAAATCAGCTCCCACACCCGGCCCACGGAGACGATCTCCAGCCGCTCCTCGGTGGTGTGGATGTCCTGCATATTGGGGCCGATGGAGACGGCGTCCATCCCCGGCAGCTTGGCCGACAGCAGGCCGCACTCCAGCCCGGCGTGGATGGCCACCACCTCCGGGCGCTTTCCGGTGAGGGACTCCCAGGCCCGGCACACGTCCTCCCGGAGAGGGGAGTCCTGCCGGTACTCCCAGGGGGGATAGTCCCCCGCCCAGGAGACGGAGCCGCCCAGGTTTTCCGTGGTCTGAGCTACCTGGTTCTTGAGAGCCTCCTTGTCCGCCAGTACCGAGCTGCGCAGGCTCAGCCGGAGATGGAGGGCGTCCGCCCGGGTGTCCGCCACCCCCAGATTCAGAGAGGTCTCCACCAGGCCGGGGATGTCCCGGCTCATGGCCTGGACCCCGTCGGGGAGATTTTGGATGAGGGTCAGCCCCCGCCTGGCGGCCTCCGGCGTCAGCACTTGCCAGGTCCCCTCCTCCCTGGGAATGAGGGACAGGCGCAGGCCGGGGTCAGACTGGCCGTAGTGCTGGCCGAGAGACTGGTGGCACCGCTCCAGGGCGGCGCTAAACACCGGCAGCATCCGGGAGGAGGACAGGACGATCTCCGCTGTGGCGTCCCGGGGAATGGCGTTGTCCTTGCCGCCCCCCTGGAGAGAGCGGAGGAAGAAGGAAAGCTGTCTTTCCAGCTCTGCCAGCACGTCCGCCAGGGCATGGATGGCGTTGGCCCGGCCCTTGTCGATCTCCGTGCCGGAGTGTCCCCCGGTGAGCCCAGAGAGGGTGAGGGTGCAGAGCTGGCCCTCCGCTTCCGTCCGCTCGATGGGTAGCAGGCAGTCCGCCCGGCAGCCTCCGGCGCAGCTGGAGAGGACAAAGCCCTCCTCCTCGCTGTCGATGTTGAGCAGACGGCGGCCCTGGAGGGGAGAGAGGTCGATGGCGGCGGCCCCCTCCATGCCCACCTCCTCCGAGGTGGTGAGCACTACCTCCAGCCGGGGGTGGGGGATGTCGTCCCCGTCCAGCAGGGCCAGGGCGTAGGCCACAGCGATGCCGTCGTCACCGCCCAACGTGGTGCCCCGGGCGGTGACCCAGCCGTCGTCTACCAGCAGATCAAGCCCCTGACGGTCGAAATCCATGTTCCGGCCCGGCTCCTGCTCACAGGCCATGTCCAGATGGCCCTGAATGATGACCGGGGGCTGGCTCTCATAGCCGGGGAAGGCAGGTTTGATGACGATGACGTTGTTCAGCTCGTCCCGGTAGTGCTCCAGGCCCCGGGCCTGGGCGAAGGAGACGATATAATCGGCCAGCCGGTCCTCCCGCCCGGAGGGGTGGGGGATGGAACAGATGGTCTCAAAGAAGGAAAATACGGATCGTGGCTCCAGGTTGGAGAGAACAGACATGGAAAAGCTCCTTTCCGGCGGGGTGGATGGGACAGAAAAACAAGCGGGGAACGGCATTGGCCGTTTCCCCGCAGAGAATGCCGTGCGGTGAGGCGGCGGCGTGAGATATATATGAATCGATGAGAGAAGCGTATTCGCCCGGGTACGCAGTAAGGCGGGGTGCGTGCCGCTCCCCTCAACAGCAGAGGAACATGGGATAGAACCCCATGCGTCCGCCGGAGCAGCAGGAGAGGGCCAGGCACAGTAGCCAGACATAGGAGCAATAGCTTCCGCCACAGTGATCCACCGTCACGTTGCGGTAGTGCTGACCACCCTGCTGTACCCGCTGGAAGGCCCGCTGATACTCGGCGTTGTTAGGCTCCAGCTGAACGGCCCGCTGGAGCTGCTGGAGGGCCAGGATCTTGTTCCCCGCCCCGTCGTTGGCCAGACCGGAGAGGTAGTACCACCGGGCGTTCCGGTCCTTCTGGGCCACCCGCTCCAGGACGGAAAGGGCGTCGTCATAGCTGCCCACCTGGATAAAGTGGAGGGCGGCCTGGAGATCGGAGGAGTCGCTGGAATCGGCCCGGGCCTCGTGGGTCTGTCGCTGCTGATAGCCCCCAAAACCAAAGCCGAAGGGATCATAGCCGCCGAAGGGGTCGTACCCGTTGTCGTCGGCATAGCCGGTGGAGCCGCCGTAGGTATAAGAGGACGACGAGCTGCTCTGCCGGGCCTGCTGCTGTTGGTATTTCTGGGGGTTGTTGATCTGGTCGTAGGCAGCGTTGATCTCGTTCATCTTCTTGGCCGCTTCCGGGTCGTTGGGGTGGAGATCAGGGTGATACTGCTTGGCCAGGCGGCGATAGGCTTTTTTGATCTCGTCCGGCGATGCGTCGGGGGAGACACCTAAGACCGAATACGGGTCCTGGATCATGTTGACGGTTCCTCCTTGTGGGTGGTGCGGCCCTCTTTCCTGGCCTTTCTATTCTGTTCCATAGCGTAGCGGGTCCACACCCCGGAGTAGAGTATATTGCGCAGCAGGTCCATGTCCTGCTCCAGCGGCAGACGCTCAAAGGCCAGGGTGCTGTCGCCGATGAGCATGGTGAGCACGGGAAGCGCCTGAAACGGCCCAGTCTGGCTCTGGGCCTCAAAGGCGGTGATGGGGTTATAGCGCCCCTTCTTGTCGTCCTTTTCTCTGTCCAGGACAGCGTCCATAAGGTAGATGAACTGCCCCAGCTTGCTGCCCATCTCCCGGAGGTCGTCCGCCCACCGGTCCTCCCGGAGGACGAACAGATCACCCATCAGGTCGCCGAAGGCTTTGCACACAGCATCTAAATCGGCGCTTTTCTCCCGCTCCAGAGCGGAGAGCCGTTCCAGTCCGGACTCAATGGCGGTACACTGACGGGGCCAGCGCTGTTTGATGTCAGGATAGCGGCCCTTAAGCACCTGAGCGACGGCCAGCCCGGAGGGGCTGTGGTCGTCCTGCCAGTCGTCCAGACAGTTGTAGTAGGCCAGGGCCACGTTCATGTCTGCGGCGTAATCGGTAAATTCGCTCTGCTGCCAGGGCCGGGGCTTGATGGGATGAGGAGGGCACCGGTTGCTGTCGGCGCTGCCCTCCGGCTCATACAGGGAGTCCAGCAGCAGGATAAGGAAGGTCATGTCGTAGGTCAGACACAGGCGGGCAAGCTGCCCATGGCGCTGGCCAATGGCACGGCAGAGACCACAGTAGACCCCCCGATAGCGCTCCAGTGCCTCCGGGGTCAGGTTGGCCTGATCTGCCACCACATAGCCAAACATGGCTGCGCCTCAGTGGTTGGCAGCCTGGTAGATCGCCAGGATGTCCGCTGTGTCGATGGGCCGGAAGACCCCCACCTTACGCTTCCCCTGCCAGGAGCAGCGCCAGGCCAGGTCCTGCAGAACCTCGTCCGGCTGTACGCCGATGCAGGGCCCCAGACTGACGGGCATCCCCAGCCGCTGCCAGTACGCCTCCAGGCCGTTGATCGTCTCCTGGGCGGCCAGGCGATCGTCCAGCTCGGTGATGTTGAGCACGCTCCGCCCCAGGTGGGCGAAACGGCCTGGGTCTCTCTCCATGACGAATCTGGCCCAGGAGCCCCAGGTGGCGGAGAGGCTCTCCCCGTGGGGGATGTCGAACATCCCGGAGAGCTCATGCCCCAGCTGATGGACGGAGAAGTCCTTGGTGCGGCCCAGGCCGGTAAGATCGTTGTGGGACAGGCTGCCGCACCACATGATCTCGCTCCGGGCGTCGTAGTTCTCCGGCTCCCGCATGGCCAGCAGGCCAGCCTCCATCACGTCCCGGAGCAGGGCCTCGGCAATGCCGTCGGTGAGGTATTCCGTGTTGCTGTCGGAGAAATAACGATCCAGGGTGTGCATCATAATGTCGGTGACGCCGCAGGCGGTCTGCCGGGGCGGGAGGGTGTAGGTCAGCTCCGGGTCCATAATGGCGAAGAGGGGCCGGTTGAAGGGGGTGTTGCGCCCCCGCTTCTGGCCGGTGGCCTCGTTGGTGAGCACGGCGGAATCGCTGGTCTCGCTCCCGGCGGCGGCGATGGTGAGGACACTGCCCATGGGAATGGCTCCGGTCACAGTCCGGGTGCCCTGGAAAAAGTCCCAGATGTCCCCGCCGCAGCTCAGACTCATGGAGACCCCCTTCATGGTGTCCAGCACGGAGCCGCCGCCCACCGCCAGCAGGAAGTCGATGCCCTTGTCCCGCCACTCGTCGGCGATGCGCTGGGCGAAGCTCAGCCGGGGGTTGGGCTGGATACCGCCCACGCAGTCATAGGTCAGCCCGGCGGCGGAGAGGGAGGCCGTGACCCGGTTCAGCACGCCGTTGCGCAGGACGGAGCCGCCCCCATAGAGCACCAGCACATGGCTGCCCCCTGCCTCCTTCACCGCCTGGCCCGCCTGGTCGCAGGTCTTGGGGCCAAAGATGATTTTTGTGGGGGTATAGAAGGTGAATGCGTTCATGAAATGCACCTCAAAAATACGATGTAGCTTGCTAACATTATACCGGAATGCGGGGAAAAAGCAAGGCGGAGACAGGTAAATTTGAAAAAAGTGGACACTGTCCCCCATGTTCCCTGTCACTGTAGCACGAATTTATGAATATTTTGTGAGACGGGTGAAAACCATTTTTGACAGAGACGAGCCCTTTTGAACAGACGGAGCGCCCAATGACGGTCAAGTCCATCAGCGGGCGCTCCATTTGTGAAATCGGTATTTGGCTGGGCCCTCTCATGCGTCCCCTGCCGGGCTGTCGATGAGGTAACTCAACACCCGAAGGGAGTCGGAGAAGTGAAGGCTCTCCACCACCACGTCGGCGTGGGCCTCCGGCACATCCAGGTCGTGATTGGTAAAGTTCCAGATGCCCCGGATGCCCTGCTCCATGAGCCGCTCTGCGGTCTCCTGGGCGTACCGGGCGGGGAGGGTGAGCACCGCCACCGAGGCGGGGTGCCCCTCCAGATAGTCCGTCAGCCCGGCAGCATCCAGCACGGGCACGCCGTTGATCTGGGTGCCGATCCGCTCCGGGTCGGTGTCAAAGGCGGCGGCCAGATGGAAGCCGCTGTCCAGAAAGTTGAAGTTCTGCATCAGCGCCCGACCCAGATTGCCGGCACCGATGAGGACGGCCTCCTTCTTCTGATGGAGGTATAAGATTTCGTACAGCTCCTGATAGAGACTCTCCACGTTGTAGCCGTAGCCCTGCTGTCCAAATTCTCCAAAGCAGCTCAGATCCTGCCGGATCTGGGAGGCGGTGAGGCCCATATTCTGGCCCAGTGCCGAGGAGGAAATGCGCTGCACACCCTCCCGGCGCAGTGCGGCCAGATTGCGGCAGTAGCGGGGCAGTCTCCGGATGACTGCGTTGGAGATCTTCCCTTTTTTCATCCTTGTCACCGCCTTTCTAACGGGGAAATCGGTTGCGATAGTCGTTGCTTTTGCGAAAAGTGCTTTGCCTTTTCCGTCACATACTATAGCACAGAGGCAGGGAGCTTGTCAATCTTTTCACGAAGTCCGGCCTCTCAGAAGTAGACCAGCTCCTCCTGGGGCGGCTGGGTAGGCTTGACCTCCAGGGTGCGGACCACGGGGCCCTCCTCGCCCTGGAAGATGGGGAGCCGCTGGAGCTCCACCTGTCCGGTGATCTCCACCCACTCCCGGTTTTTCAGGTTTTTCACCTCCGGGCCGCTGCACAACATCCCCAAAAAGGTGGTGTCCTGAGCGCAGCAGACCATGGCGAACCGGCCCGCTGCGAAGGTGCCCCGGGGGAACTTGGGGGACTTGGCCACCATACCCCGGAATTTGACCTTTTTGCCCTGGTACCGCTCCATATTGTCCATGCAGTCGGTGTACCAGAAGCCGAACTCGTCGTCGGTGAGCTCCAGCACCGGCTTGGACAGGTCGAAGGGACACAGGCCGTTATCATAGTCCTCCACCCGCTCTCCGTCGGCGTACTCCAGATACATCTCCGCCCGGCGGTTGACCATTTTCAGGTTCCGCTGCCGGAGCTGGTCCGCCAGCTGGTCCGTGACCCGGTTGAAGATGAGCATATCCGCATTGCGCAGCTTCTCCATCATCAGGCTGGCCATATTTTGGGCGTAGCTGTCGAAGGTGGCAGCCTCTACCAGGGTGACGATCTGGTACAGGGCCCACTGGGGCGGGAAAGCCTCCTCCAGCTCCTGGAGCAGCCACATCCCGTTGTACTCGATGACAATCTGGGTGGGACGAACCTTCTTTTGCAGCTGAAACAGGTTCTGCCGGCTGAAGTCCGCCTTGTCGTCAATGACGTGACAGGTCACATCATAGTAGGCCAGCGCCTGGGGGTCGTACTCCTCCTCCCCCTCCTCAGTGATGAGCAGGAGGGTGCGCTCGTCCCGGGTGAACTCCTCATTGGACAGCATGGGGGCAATGAAGTTGGTCTTGCCCGCATCCAGAAAGCCACAGATCAGGTAGACCGGGATGGGCTGCTGCTGAATTGCCATAGTGCAGTCTCTCCTTTTGATTACAGACGGAACAGGGCCTTCAGCTCCGGCTCCTTCAGCTCGCTGCCGATGACGCAGAGCCGCCCGGTGACATCCGCCGCACCGGTGCGCACGTCCACCTCGCCGGGGACGTAGTCGAAGTGGATCCAGGCCCCGTCGACCCCAGCCACAAAGCCCTTGGCCCGGAGCACCTGACCATAGGCCCCGGTGTCCAGGGCGTCCAGAGCGGTCTTGATCTCCTCCTGGGTGAACTTCCTGGCTGTCTCCAGGCCCCAGGAGGTGAACACCTCGTCGGCGTCGTGGTGATGGTGGTGATGATGGTGGTGATGATGGTGGTGATGGTGCTCGTGCTCGTCCTCATCGTGGTGATGATGGTGGTGATGGTGCTCGTGCTCCTCGTCCTCCTCGTGGTCGTGATGGTGATGGTGGCAGCACTCGTCCTCCTCATCGCCATCGTGGTGGTGATGGTGGTGGTGATGGCAGCACTCGTCCTCATCGTCGTCCTCATCGTCGTCCTCATCGTCGTCCTCGTCCTCACCGGCAGCGGCGGCGGCCTTGGCCTGGGCCATCAGCTCGTCGGCCAGGGAATGGGCCTTCATGGCGTTGAGGATCTGGTCGCCGGTGATCTGCTCCCAAGGGGTGGTGATGATGACCGCGTCCTGGTTCTGGGCCCGGAGCAGGCTCACCGCCTCCTCCAGCTTGTCCTCCTTCATGTCGCCGGTGCGGCTGAGGATGATGGTTCCGGCGTGCTGCACCTGGTCGTCAAAGAACTCGCCGAAGTTCTTCATATACATCTTGCACTTTTTGGCGTTGACCACGGTGATGGCGCTGCCCAGGGTCAGGTCGGTATTCTCCGCCACCCGGCCCACGGCCTTGGCTACGTCGGAGAGCTTGCCCACGCCGGAGGGCTCGATAATGATGCGGTCGGGGGCGTAGGTCTCCAGCACCTGGCGCAGGGCAACGCCGAAGTCACCCACCAGAGAGCAGCAGATGCAGCCGGAATTCATCTCCGTGACCTGGATACCGGCGTCCTTCATAAAGCCGCCGTCGATGCCGATCTCGCCGAACTCGTTCTCGATGAGCACCACCTTCTGGCCCTGGAAGGAGTCCTGAATGAGCTTCTTGATGAGGGTGGTCTTGCCCGCCCCCAGGAAGCCGGAGATAATGTCAATAGTCGTCATGATTCATGCCTCATTTCTGAAATTTGCGCCGCAAAAGACCGTCCCCGCCATTGGCGAAGGACAGCGTCAGGCGCAGAACATTGGTTTGGTTATCATTATAATCCAGTCTGCCCGGATTGCAAGGGGAGAGTCCCGGAAAAGAGAAAATTTTCCGTGAAATTCCCGTGTTTTTCACAGGTACATGGGGTGGGTCAGCCGCCGCAGGAGAAAATCCCGGCAGCAGACGGAACTGCTGACGGACGCAGAGTGCGTGCGCAAAACACCGGACGCCTGGTGGTGATTCACCCGGCGTCCGGTGTCCGTTTGGTTGGGAATTAAAGCTCGGAGAGATCCATGCCTGCGATGGCCTTGGCGCACCGGGGGCAGAGGTCGCCCTCCTTGGCGATGGCGGCGTTGTGCAGCCAGCACCGGGGGCACTTGGGGGCGGGATGCACCGTCACCTGGACAGTGAGGCCGGGGATGTTGGTCCCCGGGATGCCCTCGCCTTCGCCCTCCACAGCCTCCACCTGGGAGACGATGAACAGGTCGGCCAGCTTCAGGTCCTTCACCTGGCCGTACAGCTCCACCGCCTCGCCGGTGAGATAGAGGGTGAGCATGGCGTCAGTAGACTTTTTGCACACCTTAGCGACCCGGGCCTGCTCCAGAGCCTGGTTCACGTCCGCCTTGAAGGACAGCAGAGTGGCCCAGCGCTGCTCCTGCTCCTCGGTGAGGGTCCAGTCCTCCCGGACGACGGGCATATCGTTGAGCAGAGCGGCCTCGGCGTTGTCGGAGGCCAGGTGAGGCATGGCCTGCCAGATCTCCTCGCTGGTGAAGGCCAGCAGGGGGGTCAGGATGCGCACCAGAGCGTCCAGGATGTGGAAGATGGCGGACTGGGCGCTGCGGCGCTCGAAGGAGTCGCCGCCCTCGCAGTAGAGCCGGTCCTTGATGATGTCCAGATAGAAGTTGGACATCTCCACCACACAGAAGTTGTATACATTCCGGTAGATGGCGTGGAACTCGTACACCTCATAGGCCTGGCGCACCTTGTCCACCAGACGGTTCAGAGCGGCGACGGCCCACTGGTCCAGCTCCATCATGTCCCCAAAGGCCACCAGGTCGGTGTTGGGGTCGAAGCCGTTCAGGTTGCCCAGGATATACCGGCAGGTGTTGCGGATCTTCAGATAGGCGTCCGCCAGCTGCTTCAAAATAGGCTTGGACAGGCGCATATCCTGGGTATAGTCGGCGGAGGACACCCACAGGCGGAAGATGTCCGCCCCGTACTCCTTGATGGTGTCCTGGGGAGAGATAGCGTTGCCCAGGCTCTTGTGCATAACCTTGCCCTGGCCGTCCACCGTCCAGCCGTGGGTGACGATCTGCTTGTAGGGGGGTACGCCGTTGACGGCGATGGAGGTCAGCATAGAGGACTGGAACCAGCCCCGATACTGGTCGCCGCCCTCCAGATACAGGTCGGCGGGATAGGTCAGCTCAGGCCGCACCTCGCACACTGCCTTCCAGGTAGAGCCGGAGTCGAACCACACGTCCAGGATGTCCTGCTCCTTGCGGAACTCGGTGCCGCCGCAGCTCTCGCAGACGGCTCCCTCCGGCATCAGCTCCTCCTCGGAGTGGGCCCACCAGGCGTTGGAGCCCTCCTCCTTGAAGATGGCGGAAATTTTGGCGATGGACGCTTCGGTGCAGTAGGGCTTACCGCACTGCTTGCAGAAGAACATGGGGATGGGCACGCCCCAAGTACGCTGACGGGAGATGCACCAGTCGGACCGCTCCCGGATCATGGAGATCATCCGCTCCTTGCCCCACTCCGGCTTCCACCAGATGTTGTCGCAGGAGGCCACCGCCTGCTCCTTGATGGCGTCCACGCTGGCGAACCACTGCTGAGTGGCCCGGAAGATGACCGGCTTCTTGCACCGCCAGCAATGGGGATAGCTGTGGGTGATGTTTTTGGAGGAGAGCAGCGCCCCGCTCTTGACCAGGTCGCCGTAGATCACATCATGGGCGTCCCGGAGGACGTGGGGGCCGTTATACGGCCCGGCGTACTGGTTCAGATAGCCCCTGGCGTCTACAGAGACCTCCATGGTGATGTCGGTGGGGATCTCCGGATACCGCTGGCAGACATAGAAGTCGTCCAGGCCGAAGGAGGGGGCGGTGTGGACGCAGCCGGAGCCGGCGTCCAGGGTGACGTGGTCGCCCAGGATGATGAGGGAATCCCGCTCCATGAAGGGATGGTAGGCGGTCATATACTCAAACTCGTCGCCGTACAGGGTGGCCACCGTCTCATACTCGGTAATGCCGCTCTCGCTCATGACGCTGTCCACCAGCTCGGTGGCCATGATGAGGATGTCCCCGGAGGCGATCTTCACCAGGGAGTACTCCAGCTGGGGATTCAGGCAGATGGCCATGTTTCCCGGCAGGGTCCAGGTGGTGGTGGTCCAGATGACGAAGTACATCTCATCCAGATCGCCGTACTGAGCCAGCTTGCCCTTGTCGTCGTGTACCTGGAACTTGACGAAGATGGTGGTCACCGGGTCCTCGCTGTACTCCACCTCGGCCTCGGCCAGGGCGGTCTCGCAGGTGGGGCACCAGTAGGTGGGCTTCAGACCCTGATAGATCAGGCCCTTCCGGGCCATGGCCCCAAAGACCTCCACCTGCTTGGCCTCAAACTCCGGCTTCAGGGTGATATAGGGGTCGTCCCACTCGCCGATGACGCCCAGACGCTTGAAGTCCTCCCGCTGCTTGTCCACCTGCTCCAGGGCAAAGGCCCGGCACTTGTCCCGGAACTCGGGCACAGGCATGGTGTTCCGTTTGACGCCCTTCTTCTGGATGGCGGTCTCGATGGGCATACCGTGGGTGTCCCAGCCGGGGATATAGGGGGCCTTGTAGCCCATCATGTTCTTAGAGCGGACGATAAAGTCCTTGATGACCTTGTTCATGGCGGTGCCGATGTGGATGTTGCCGTTGGCATAGGGAGGGCCGTCGTGGAGGATGAAGGAGGGCCGTCCCTCGTTCTTCTGCATCAGTTTGTGATACAGATCCTTCCGGTACATCTCCTCCAGCATCCCCGGCTCCCGCTTGGCCAGCGCCGCCCGCATGGGGAAATCCGTCTTGGGCAGGTGGATGGTCTTGTTGTAATCTGGCATGGTTTTCTTCCTCTCTGCCGGTATCACTTCTACTCTACCGGTATCAATGGCAGACAATCACATAGCCTCTGATACCAGAGGCTATGTGATCCTGATGACGTTTGCACAGCTTGTCCGCCCCGCAGGACGGAGGTATGTCACTTGATCTCGTAGTCCTTCCCAAACTTCAGATTGGAGAAGTCGATCCGGGCGGTGGAGGCGGGAGGAGGCGTAACAGGAGCTTCCTGCTGGGGCTGCTCCGGCTCCTGAGGGACGCTCTCTTCCTTCTGGGCGGGAGCGGCCTCCTGGGCGATCATCTCGTCGATGGTGTCCTCCTCGGCGGCGGGCACCTCCTGGGCAGCAGGCTCCGCCTGGGGCTCCTCGGCGGCAGCGTTGTCACTGGGCAGCTCGTCTCCCTGGCCCAGGTCGGGCAGGTTCTCCAGGAAGGCCTGCTGCTGATCGGTCAGGTCCTGGATGGCGGCCAGGTACTCCGCCGTCTGGCGGCGGGCCTCGGCCAGCTGGCTGCGGCAGACGGCGATCTCGTCGTCATAGGCGGTCTTTCTGGCCCGGATGTCCTGCTCCAGGGCGTCCAGGATCCCCTCCCGTTTGCTCTCTGCCTCGGAG
>JAJQEM010000030.1 GCA_021201635.1 Clostridiales bacterium
CTATTAAAAATTTTTCGCGGATGTGTTCAACTTGCACTTGCAATTTTCGATGAAATCTGGACGGCAAACAGAGGCATACTGTTAGAATTTTTCCATTTAGGAGTTGCAGTTCGTGTAATATATCCATTTACAAAAACAGGCTTATCAATGTTTATGCGCCGTATTCCTCCCACCTTATCCCCCAACGACCCCAACTTTCCTGAATGGTGGGCGAAGCACAAATCCGAATGGGAGGGGCGCAAATAGGCGGTACGGAACCGGCAAAGCATCCCTGACCGGGGAATTTTCGGTCAGGGATGCTTTTTCGTGCAGATTGGGCTTTCAGCGCTTACTCCTCGTCCACCGTGACGATCTCACCGTTGAGCACTTGGTTGATGAGCTCGCTGGCGTAGGCTACCGAGTCCTCGTCCGGGTAGGTGACGTAGAGGCTGCGGCCCGGCATGGAGTAGGTCTCCGCCCGGCCGCCGGTGCCGGTGACGGCGTAGGAGACCACGTCCCACTCCGCCATGTCGTCCAGCTGCATTTTCACCAGGGCGGAGATGTCGTCACTGGTCAAATCGGTGATGAACATCCCCTCCAGGCTGTCCAGGATGGTGGAGTAGTTGGCGATGACCGTGCTGGCGCTGCCGGTCACCTTGTCGATGACGGCGGCGATGATCTTCATCTGGTTCTTGCCCCGGTCGTTGTCGCCGCCCGCCAGGGCGTGCCGTTCCCGGGCGAAGGCCAGGGCACTCTCTCCGTCCAGGGTGTTGTAGCCCTCCACGATGTCGATGCTCACCCCGGAGCCGGAGGTGGTGAAGGAGGTGTCGGAGTAGACGGTGATGCCGCCGATGGCGTCGATCAACGTCTCAAAGCCGGTGAAGTTGATCTGTCCGTAATAGTTCACCGTCACGCCGTAGAGGGTGGCCAGGGCCTCCACGGAGCAGTCGATGCCGTAGATGCCGCAGTGGGTCAGCTTGTCCATGGCCCCGTCCCCGGCGGGGTTGGCCACGTAGTAGTCCCGGGGGGTGTTGACCAGCAGCACCTGCTTGGTGGTGGGGTTGACCACTGCCAGGATGTTCACGTCGCTGCGGCTGGTGGTCAGGGTGGTGTTCCGGGTGTCAGAGCCGCTGATATAGACGATGAACGGATCCTCGGTGACTGAGTCCACGCTCTCCGTGGCCTCGATGGAGCTGTAGCTCTCGTCACCGGTGTCCTCCACCTCCTGGGTGATGGTCACCTCGTAGAGCAGCCGGGTGTCTGTGTCAAAGTCCTCGTAGGTCTCGTCGTCCTCCAGAATGTCGGCGTAGGCCTGGCTGAGCACCAGAGCACCGTTCTCCCCAGAGTAAAGGGTCTCCACTGCGCCCACCACAGAGTCATATTCCGCCGTGGCGATTTCCTGACCCAGCTCGGTCTGGATGGACTCCAGGGCCTGGAGGGTGTTCTCCTCGTCATAGCTGGTGGAGTAGGCGAAGGTGTAGCCGCTGGCGTCGGACAGGGTCTCCGCCGGGTCGTCGTCCATGACGTAGACGCCGATGGTGTAGGTATAGATGGTGGTGCCGGTGACGGTGCTGATGGTGCCGGACACCTGGGCGACGGCCAGGGAGAGATAGACGGAGCCTGCGGAGATGAGCAGGGACAGCAGCCAGGCCAAAATGCGCCGGGGCAGGGCGAGATTCACCGTCTCCTCGGCGTGCCTGCCCTCGGGCGGGCGGTTTTCCGCCGGCTTGAGGGCCAGCAGCCCGGTGAGCAGCAGGAGCAGCACCAGCACAAGGACCACCAGGATGAAATACCGTTCCGGCAGCATGTCCAGCCGCCAGACCAGCCATCCCAGCAGGGCCTCGCACACCAGCTGCACCAGCAGCAGGACGGTGGAAATTCGGTTTACCGTTTTCAATGCTTTCATATGGAACACATCCTCTCCGCCCCGGAATATCCGGGGCAGGTCTGTTTTTGTCGAGTTACGGTTCCCATTATAGCACAGCCGGTTTGAGCGGGGAACTCTTTTTCAGAAATTTTCAGAAAGCGCCAAATAATCGGAAAGACTGACCAGCTTTCTTGCATCTTTTGCAAAATAGCGGTACAATAACAGGGAACAGATGATTCCAATAGAAAGGGAATGACAGTATGAAGCAGAACGACCACCTCCACGGCTTTGTCGTGGAATATGCCCAGCCCCTGCCGGAGCTGAAGGCTACCCTGTACCGGATGACCTACGAAAAGAACGGGGCCGACCTGGTCTGGCTGGACAGGGAGGACGAGAACAAGACCTTTGCCATCACCTTCAAGACCATCCCCCAGGACGATACCGGCGTTTTCCACATTCTGGAGCACTCCGTCCTCTGCGGCTCGGACAAATACCCGGTGAAGGAGCCCTTTGTGGAGCTGCTGAAAAGCTCCCTCCAGACCTTCCTGAACGCCTTTACCTTCCCGGACAAGACCTGCTATCCCGTCTGCTCCCGGAACGACCAGGACTTTCTCAACCTGATGGACGTCTATCTGGACGCCGTGCTCCACCCTCTGAGCGTCACCGACGACCACGCCTTCCGCCAGGAGGGGTGGCACTATGAGCTGGACGACCCTCAGGGGGAGCTGACGGTGAACGGCGTGGTCTACAACGAGATGAAGGGGGCCTACGCCGACCCGGACACGGTGCTCATGCGGGAGATGAACGCCCTCCTGTTCCCGGACAACTGCTACGGCTATGAGTCCGGGGGCTACCCGGACGCCATCCCCACCCTGACCTATGAAAACTATCAGGCCAGCCACCGGCGGTTCTACCATCCCTCCAATGCCCGCATCTTCCTGGACGGCAGCGTGGACTTGGACGCCGTTCTGTCCAAGCTGGACAGCTTTCTCGCCCCCTACGAACGGCTGGAGGTGGATTCCGACATCCCCATGCAGGCCCCTGTCGCCCCGGCAAGCCAGACGGCCCGGTATCAGATTGGCCCGGAGGACGACGGGACCAACAAGGCGATTTTGGCCCGGGGCTGGGTGTTCGCACGCTTTGATGAGCGGGAGAGGATCGCCGCCTGCGAGGCTCTCACCGATGCCCTGTGCGGCTCCAATGAGGCGCCGCTGAAAAAGGCACTGTTGGAGCAGGGACTGGCCGAGGATGTGGAGTTCCAGTCCTGGGACGGCATCCAGCAGCGGTACGTCCTGCTGGTGGTGCGCCATACGGACGAGAATAAACAGGCTCAGGTCTGGCAGACGGTGGAGCGGGTCCTCCGGGAGCAGGCCGACGGCGGCCTGGACCGGAGCCGGGTGGCCTCCGTTTTGAACCGGATGGAGTTCAAGGCCCGGGAGCGGGACATGGGCGGCTTCCCCAAGGGGCTGGCCCTGGCCCTGGACTGCGCCGAGAGCTGGCTCTACGGCGGAGACCCCGCCCAGAATCTCCAGTGCGGGGCGCTGTTCGCCTCCCTCCGGGAAAAGCTGGAGCAGGGCTGGTTTGAGGACTTTATCCGCACCGCCCTTCTGGAGTGCCCCCATCAGGCCACGGTCTGCCTGCTGCCCAGCGCTACCCTTGGCGAAGAGAAGGCCTGCAAGGAGCGGGAACGGCTGGCGGCGGTGAAGGCAAGCTGGACCGCAGAGGAGACCCAGGCGGTCATCGACCGGTTCAGCCGGCTCCGGGAGCGCCAGAGTACGCCGGACAGCCCCCAGGCCCTGAGCGCCATCCCCACTCTGTCCCTCTCGGATATTTCGCCCCAGCTCCACCGGACGCCCCAGGAGGAGACCGTTGCGGGCGGGGTGACCGTCCTCCATCAGTCTCTGGAGACGGGAGGCGTCCTCTACCTGGATCTGTATTTCTCCCTGGAGGATCTGTCCCTGGAGGAGCTGAGCCGGGTGTCCCTGCTGACCTCCCTACTGGGCAAGCTGGACACGACGGACCATTCCGCCATCGACCTGCGCAGCGCCATGGACGACTGTCTGGGCCGGTTCAGCGCCACGGTGATCCCTCTGGCTCCGGAGGGGGAGCGGGAGCGCTGCACTCCCTGGCTGGTGGTCAGCGCCTCCCTCCTGGCGGGCCGCCGGGCGGAGGCCGCCAGGCTCATTCTGGAAATACTCACCGGGACCCGGTTCGACGATGCCGCCAAGCTGGGCATCCTGGTGACCCAGCTCCGGCTCCAGATGGAGCAGGGCATCCAGGCCTCCGGTCACTCCTTCGCCGCCCAGCGGGCGGGGGCGTATCTCTCCGCCCAAAAGACCGCCATGGAGACGGTGAGCGGCATCGACTACCTCCGCTTCCTCCAGCAGACGGAGCAGGCCCAGGACGGCCTGGGCGATGCACTGGCCGGGCTGTTTGGACGGGTGTTCTCCCGGCGGCGGCTCACCGTCAGCGTGACGGGAGAGCTGGACGCAGACTGGGCCAAAACGCTGGCGGCGGGACTGCCCGACCTGCCGGTGGGGGAGCCTGTGACCCTTCCCCGGCGGCCCCTGGCAAGGGAGGGCTTCCAAATCCCGGCTCAGGTGGGCTTTGCTGCCAAGGCCGGTGCACTCCCGGGGACGGAGCGGTGCACCGGTACCGCCCTGGTGGGGGCCAATCTGCTGACCTACGATTATCTGTGGAATACCGTCCGGGTCCAGGGCGGGGCCTACGGCGTGGGCCTCCGGGCGGACTCCGGCGGGAACGTCCGCTTTTGGTCCTATCGTGACCCCAGTCCCCGGCAATCCCTGGATCGCTTCGACGGGGCGGGACAGGCACTTGCCCAGACCGCCCGGTCGGGGGACGATCTGACGAAATATATCGTCAGCACCGTGGGCAGTGACCAGCCGCCCCTGTCTCCCCGGACGGAGGGCCTCCAGGAGGCGGTCAACCGACTCTCCGGCAGCACCTGGGAGAAGCGGCAGCAGCGGTATACCGAAGTCCTGCACACCACCTCCGCCCAGATGGAAGCGCTGGGCGCATCCCTGACTGCGGCGGCGGAGTGCGGCGGTATCTGCGTCATCGGCGGCAGCACCGCCCTGGACGCCTGCGCCGACGTGCTGGAGCGGCGGGAGAGCCTGCTGTAAGCACTATATTGTAAAACAGAAACCTCCATTGCGGCGGCTATCGCTTGTCGCAATGGAGGCTTTTTCATGTGTTGGGGGTTATCCCTGTGCCGTTGCTGTGGCGGCGCAGGCGGCGCATCTGCCGTAGAAATAGCTCTCGTGCCACTGAATCTGGCAGCCCAGCTCCTGGGAAATGCGCCGGTCTAGCCCAGCGTCGTAGTCCAGGCACAGATCGGAGACCTGACCGCAGCTCTCGCAGACCAGATGGGGATGGGGATGGGTGTTGCCGTCGTACCGCTCCACCTGGAAGGGGAGGCGGCTGATCCTGCCCTCCTCCACCATCTGGTTTAGGTTGCGGTAGACTGTCCCCCGGCTCAGGCCGGGAGAGACCTCCTTCAAATCCTGATAGATCATCTCCGCAGTGGGGTGGAGCTTGGTGGCACTGACATAGTCGTAGATCAGATCCCGCTGCCGGGAATGGCGTCTTTTGATCATGGATACTCCTCCTCGTTGGCCGGATGATGGGGTAGAATCGGCCCTTAATAGGAATGATTCTATTTTAGCACAGCCGGGATGAAATTGCAACAGGGGAGATGCTTTCTCATTGACCCTCTACCGGCAGCCGCACCCGGAAGCAGGCGCCATCTCCCGGCGCACTTTCCACTCCGACGGATCCGTGACACAGCTCCACGATACGCTTGACCAGGGCCAGCCCCAGGCCGTTGCCCTCGTCGGAGCGGGAGCGGTCCCCCTGATAGAATTTCTCGAAGATGTGCTTCTGCACCTCCTGGCTCATGCCGTCGCCATCGTCCGCCACAGACACCGTCACCCAGTCGCCGTCGGACTGCAGCCCCACCCGGATGACCCCGCCCTCCGGGGAGTGCTTGATGGCGTTGTCCAGGAGGTTGAGCCACACCTGGTCCAGGAGCGGCTCGTTCCCGTAAAACCGCAGACTTGGCAGCTGAATGTCGAACTCCAGCCCCTTTGCCGACCACTTGCTCTCCAGCAGCAGCACCGCCCGGCGGAGCTGCTCGTCCAGGCGGTATTCCGCCCGGTGGAGGACGGTCTCCTGGTTCTCCAGCTTGGACAGGGCCAGCACATTGCCAGACAGATCGCTGAGCCGGCGGGAGTTGGCGATGATCTTGTCCAGATAGTAGTCCCGCCGCTCGGGAGAGAGATTTTTGTCCTGTAGCAAGGTGGCGTAGCCCTCGATGGCGGCGATGGGAGTCTTGAACTCGTGGGAGACGTTGACCACAAAATCGGTACGCAGGGTCTCAATGTGGGACAGATCGTAGACCATGGCGTTGAAGTGCTCCGAGATTTCCCGTATCTCGCTCACTTTGCTGTCGGCGGGCACCCGCACGGAGAAATCCCCCTGGGAAAGCCGGTCAAAGGCCTGAGAGATGCTGTTGACCGGACGGATGATGAACCGCCCCACCAGCAGGGTGATGGAGGTGCCGATAAAGATGCTGATGGGGATCAGCACCAGAAAGGGAAGATGGAGGTCAGCGGGGGTGATGGATACCACCTGGAACCGGTACAGGAGATACCAGTGCAGCAGCAAGAGCAGCGCACCCACCAGGATGGTCCCAAAGACACAGCCGGTGAGGCAGAACCACAGCTGTCTGGAACGGGGTTTTCTATTCATCCGTACATTTCACCGCCTTATATCCCAGACCCCGGACGGTCACGATCTCGAAGTCCCTGCAATCGGAAAACCGCTCCCGCAGCCGGTTGATGTGGGTGTTGACCGTGCGCTCGTCCGACTCGGAAAACATTCCCCAGATCTCGTCCATCAGCTGCTGCCGGGTGAAAATTTTGCCCGGATAGGACAGCAGCTTGTAGAGCAGGTAGAACTCCTTCTGCGGGAGAGTGGTCGTCTTCCCGTTGCAGGTCACGGTCAGGGCGTCGTAGTCCAGGACGGTGGAGCCTACGATGATCTTTTTTTCGCTGGAGATCCTCGCCCGGCGGAGCAGGGCCTCCACCCGGAGCACCAGCTCCCAGACGTTGATAGGCTTGACCATATAGTCGTCCGTGCCCGACCGGAACCCCCGCTGCATATCCTCAAACTGATCCTTTGCGGTGACCATCAGGATGGGGAGATCGTACCCCGACTCCCGGAGAGAACAGGTCAGCTCGTAGCCGTCCATGCGGGGCATCATAATGTCCGCCACGATCAGGTCGATGTACTCCCGCTCCATCACCGCCAGAGCCTCCACCCCATCGGCGGCGGGGACGGACTGATAGCCGCTCTCGTCCAGCACGGTACAGAACAGCTCCCGCATATCCGGGTTGTCCTCTACTACCAGAATGTGAAACATACCGACGCACCTCTCTGTCCCCCTCCGCTCCTGCCGGGGGGTTGCAATCTAGTATCATATTATAGCACGGAAACGACACGCAGAGATAAACAAATCCGGAAAAGTGGGGGATAGCGGTTTACACTTCGTTCATTTTTCCTTGTTCCAAAGTTTATCTTGGTGTGCTAGAATACACCGAAACTGAAATAAAAGGAGAAACAGCTATGCTCCAATTAAAGGGTATCAACAAGACGTACCGGACAGGCGACCTGGTGCAGACCGCCCTGGACGACGTCAGCCTGAACCTCCGGGACAACGAATTTGTGGCTATTCTCGGCCCCAGTGGGTCGGGCAAGACCACCCTGCTCAACATCATCGGCGGCCTGGACCGGTACGACAGCGGCGACCTGATTATCAACGGCATCTCCACAAAAAAGTACACCGACCGGGACTGGGATTCCTACCGGAACCACACCATTGGCTTTGTGTTCCAGAGCTATAACCTCATCCCCCATCAGACCATCCTGGCCAATGTAGAGCTGGCACTGACCATCTCCGGCGTCTCCAAGTCCGAGCGGAGGAAGCGGGCGGTGGAGGCGCTGAAAAAGGTGGGGCTGGGGGACCAGATCCACAAGAAGCCCAACCAGATGTCCGGCGGACAGATGCAGCGGGTGGCCCTGGCCCGGGCGCTCATCAACAACCCGGACATCCTCCTGGCTGACGAGCCCACCGGCGCTCTGGACTCGGACACCAGTATCCAGGTCATGGAGCTGCTGAAGGAGGTGGCGAAGGACCGGCTGGTGGTCATGGTGACCCACAATCCGGAGCTGGCGGAGAAATACGCCACCCGTATCGTCCGCCTCCGGGACGGAAAAATCCAGAGCGACACCTCACCCTATACGGTGAATGCCGCAGCGATGGTTCCCCCTGTCCACAAAAACATGGGGAAGTCCTCCATGTCCTTTTTCACCTCTCTGGCCCTCTCCTTCAACAATCTGGGGACCAAAAGGGCCCGAACATTGCTGACCGCCTTTGCCGGCTCCATCGGCATTATCGGCATCGCCCTGATTTTGGCCATCTCCACCGGCGTCAACGACTATATCAGCTCTATTGAGGAGGAAACTCTGTCGGAATATCCCGTCCAGGTGACGACCAGCGCCATAGACCTCTCTTCCATGATGGAGGTCGGCACCGGCCTCGCCTCCAGCATCACAGAGGAGAACGATTCGGATACGATCACTGTCACAGAGCTCGTTACCAGCCTGGTCTCCATTATGGGGAGTAACAACCTGCCCCCTCTGAAGGAATACCTGGAGAGCGGTGAGAGCGACATCTGGGACTATGTCAAGGCCATCGAGTATATCTATGGGGTGGAGCCGCAGATCTATCTGCTGGAGGATGACGACGAGTACCGCCAGGTACACCCGGACACCACCATCACTTCGCTCATGATGGGCTCCACTATTATGTCCAGTACCATGATGGCCTCCATGACCGGCGTAAATGTGTTTTATCAGATGCCGGAGAACGAGAGTCTGTATATCGACCAGTACGACGTTCTGGCGGGGCGCTGGCCAGAGAACTACAACGAGTGCGTCCTGGTGCTCTCCTCCAATGGGAGTATCAGCGACATCGTAATGTACACCCTGGGCCTGGCGGACTACTCCATTCTGGAGGACCTGCTGGACCAGTTCGTCAATGGCGAGGATGCCGTCGTCACAGAGGAATATGACTCCTTCTCCTATGACGAGGTGCTGGGCCTGACCTTCAAGCTGGTCAGCGCCGCAGACTATTACCAGTACGACAGCGAGTATGATCTGTGGGTGGATAAGACGGACGACGACGACTATATGCTGAATCTGGTGACCAACGGGGAGGACCTGACCATCGTGGGCATCGTCCAGCCCGCAGAGGACGCCGTCAGTGCGGCCCTGTCCTCCGGTATCAACTATCTCCCTTCGCTGGTCACCCACGTCTCTGAGCTGGCGGCGGAGAGCGAGATCGTCCAGGCCCAGATGGCCGACCCGGACACCAACGTCCTGACCGGAGAACCATTTGGGGAGGACAGCGACAACGATTTTGACCTGGAGACCCTGTTCAATATCGACACGGACGCCCTTCAGGACGCCTTTGACATCAGCAGTCTGACCGATTCCCTGTCCGACTCCCTGGACCTGTCCGACGCTTTTGACTTGGATGCGGATTCGCTGGACCTGTCCAGCGTAGTGGACTTCAGCGACCTGGATCTGAACCTGGACCTCACCGGCATGGACCTCTCCAGCATCGACATGAGCGACATCGACCTGTCCGGGATGGATCTGGACTTTGACCTGGATCTGAGCAGCATCGACCTGTCCAGCGTTGATCTCTCCGAACTGGGGGAGATCGATATGAGCAGCCTGATGAGCGGAGTATCCATCAACGTCTCCGCCGAGTCCGTGGCGGCTCTGGCCTCCACCATCCTGTCCGGTTACGCAGACTACGCCGAGGCCAACAGCCTGGCGACCTATTCTGATCTGTCCGAGGACTTCTCCTCCTATCTGACCAGCGACACAGCCAGGAGCACCCTCTCCAATCTGCTGATTGAGATCATGGAGGAAAACGGCGAGGTCTCCATCTCTTCTGACGGCCTGGACGAAATGCTCAGCAGCATCGTCTCCGACTATGAGAGCTACGTGGCGGAGCAGATGGGCTCTGGGGACGAAGATGAAACGGTCTCCGTCTCTGCGGCGGACTACCTGGACACCGGCCGGGCTCAGGAAATCTTTGACGCCTGGGCGGAGAGCCACATCACCGTCAGCGGCGACATCACCATCACCGACGAGCAGATGGAGGAGATCGCCTCTGCTCTGGCGGACGGGTACGCCAGCTATGCCTCAGAGAACAACCTGACCACCGTGGAGAGCGTCCAGGAGGGCTTCTCGGAATACCTGGCCTCGGACGAGGCCACAGCGACCATGTCTGCCGGGCTCATGAGTATGCTGGACCTGTCCGGCCTGGAGAGCCAGATGACCGCCATCGTCCAGAGCTACACCCAGTCGGTCATGTCCGCCTACACGGAAGCGCTTACCGAGGCGGTCATGTCCGCTATGGAGAGCCAGATGACCGCCCTTGAGACCCAGATGACCGCCGCCATGGCCGCTCAGATGACCGCCGTGCAGGAGCAGATCACCTCCGCCATTACAGAACAGATGGCCGGTCTGGAGAGCCAGATCACCTCCGCTCTGTCCTCCACCATGGAGTCCGTCATGAGCGAGATCGTGGACCAGCTCTCTGACAGCATGGAGACTGCCATGAATGACATGATGGATGAGCTGGCGGACAGCATGGAGGACGCCCTGCAGATCGATGAGGACGCCTTGGCAGACGCCTTTGAGTTCAACCTGGACAGCGACGGGCTGATGGAGATCATGACCTCTCTGAGCTCCTCCGGTTCGACCTCTTATGAGAGCACGCTGGAGAACCTGGGCTATGTGGACGAAAACGGCCTCGAAGAGATCGACCTCTACCCCAGAGACTTTGACAGCAAGGACGAGGTCCTGGCCATCCTGGATAACTACAACGAGATGAAGCGGGCGGAGGGCGACGAGGACGACGTGATCACCTACACGGATACCGTGGGCACCATGATGTCCTCCGTCACCACCATTATGGATGTCATCTCCTATGTGCTCATTGCCTTTGTCTCCATCTCCCTCATCGTCTCCTCCATTATGATCGGCGTTATCACCTACATCTCCGTGCTGGAGCGCACCAGAGAGATCGGTATTCTCCGGGCTATCGGCGCCTCCAAGGGGAACATCTCCCAGATCTTCAACGCAGAGACGCTTATTATCGGTCTGTGCGCCGGACTGTTGGGTGTGGGCCTGTCAGAGCTATTGCTGATTCCCATCAACGCAGTGGTCCACTCGGTGGCGGGCTCCACCGACATCAATGCCGTCCTGACCGTCTCCAATGCGGCCATTCTGGTGGCCCTGAGTATGGTCCTGACCTTTATCGGCGGGCTGATCCCCTCGGGACAGGCGGCCAAGAAGGACCCGGTGACGGCTCTGCGGACAGAGTGAGTTGCAGTTCATCTGGCCTGATATGACATCGGCAAAATAAGAAACATCCCTCCCTGGCGTGAAAGACCGCCGGGGAGGGATGTTTTACATCATGATAGACTGAAAGGTCGCCTGTTTTTGAATCAAGCGCACCCGTTCAACAGGTGCATTTAATTGCTATCAGCCAAGACCGGCGGGGCCGTTGTACATCTTGCCTCAGCTTGTCACAGCAGCGGCGCAAGCAGCCGCAGGCACATCTGTCCGAACCGCAGGGCAGCGCTGCGTCCGTTGGTGTAACGCTCGGTGACCTCCCGGCTCTGGGCCATCATGGATTCAAAATCTGCCTTTGTCTCGCCCGCTGCCGGACAGTGGGAGTAGAGGCAGCCGTTTTCAAAGTGGTGGTACAGGCTCCGATAGTCCAGATTGATGGTGCCGCAAGCGGCCAGCACGTCGTCGGTGACGCACATCTTGCAGTGGCAAAAGCCGGGGGTGTACTCGTAGATGCGCACGCCGTTCCGGGTGAGGGAGTTGTAATAGGAACGGGTGACGCTGTAGATTAGCTTTTTGTCCGGGATGCCCGGGGTGATGATGCGAACGTCTACCCCCCGCTTGGCGGCGAGGCCCAGAGCGTGGGTCATCTCGTCGGTGATGATGAGATAGGGAGTCACGAACCAGACGTATTGTTTGGCCCCCTCCACCATGCTGATATAGACGTTCTCTCCCACGTTCTCGTCGTCCATGGGGCTGTCGGCGTAGGGGAGGACAAAGCCCTCCGCCGTGGGGTCTGGGGACAGCTTCGGCAGATAGGGGAGGAAATCGGCGTCCGGGACGCTGTTCCGCCGCCGAAGGACGTTCCACATCTCCAGGAAGGAGACGGTCATGGAGCACACCGCCGCTCCCTCCAGCCGGATACCGGTGTCCTTCCAGTAGCCGTAGGGGTGGGTCAGGTTGAAATACTCGTCGGCCAGGTTGTAGCCTCCGGTGTAGCCGATTTTGCCGTCGATGACAGTGAGCTTCCGGTGGTCCCGGTTGTTCAGGAAGAAGTTGGCCACCGGGGCGAACCGGTTGAACACCCGGCAGCGGATGCCCTGGCCCTCCATCCGGCGGACAAAATCAGTGTCGATGAAGCCGATGCTCCCCATGTCGTCGTAGAGCAGCCGCACCTCCACTCCGGCCCTGACCCGGTTTACCAGAACCTGCTCCAGACGGTGAAATGCCTGGGCGTCCTCGATGGCGTGGTACTCCAGGAAGATGAACCGCTCCGCCTCTGCCAGGTCTGCCAGCTGGGCCTCAAAGCCGTCGGAGGCCTCAGAGAAATACTGCACCTTCGTATCCTGATATACCGGGTAGCCTGCGTATTGCTTCAGGTAGTGGGCCAGATTCCCGCACCGCACGTCCTGAGCGTCCAGAGCCTCCCGGACAGACGGCTCCTGGGGCAGCAGGGGCAGCAGCTCCTGGTCGATCTCCTCATACCGTTTCCGCATAAAGCGGGTGGCTCCGCTGCTGCCGATGAGGAGAAACAGGGTCACCCCCACCACCGGGAAGGCCATAATGAGGATGATCCAGGGCGTTTTCATAGCGGAGGTGCCGTTCTGGTTGTAGATGAGCAGCACCAGCAGCGCTGCCAATAGGCGAGTGGCGACGGAGATCCACTCCACATAATCGTTGAGCCGCTTCACCACCAGGATGAACAGCACTACTTCCAGGGTAAAGGCCAGCAAGACGGCGCACATCCGCTTGATGCCGTTGCGCTGATAGGTGCGGTTTTCTACCGTTACGTTTTCTCTCATGTCAGGCTCCCTCTCTGCGTACGGGAAAAGCTTCCAAAGATAATATTTCTAATCTTATCATAACAGAAAGGTTGCCCAGTGTCAATCGGCGGGCTGACTCATCAGGGGATCCACCTTGTTCCGCAGCTCTCGGCGGGTGGCGGTGACGCTGTAAATTACTGCGGCCACCTCCGAGACCCACATGGCGTACCAGGTGTAGTCGATGCCCAGATAGTTGGTCAGCAGCCAGACCAGAGGCACCAGAAGAACCAGCTGCCGCAGAGCGCCGCCCAGCATATTGATGACTCCGTTGCCCAATCCAGAGGCGAAGTAGCCGCAGATGATGGTCAGGGTGGCACAGACGAAGGTGAGGGAGATGATGCGTAGGGCGGGGACGCCCATGGCCAGCATCTCATCGCTGGCTGAGAAGAGCAGGAGCAGCTGCCTCGGGAAGATCAGAAAGATGGCGGTGCCGATCAGAGCGAAGATCACTCCGGTGGGGATGACAATTTTCCACGCCTGGCGGATGCGCTCACCGTTTCCCGCCCCGTAGTTGTAGCCCACCACGGGGATGGCCGCCTGTCCCAGGCCGTTCATGGGCATCATGAGGAAGTTTTGCAGCTTGTAGTATACCCCGAAGAAGGCCACCGCCGTGGAGGAGACCCCGATGAGCACGGCGTTCACCGCAAAGGTCATAATGCTGCCGATGGCCTGCATGACGATGGTGGGCATGCCCACCCGGTAGATGGCTGCCACATCCTGCCAACTCCAGCGGAAGCCCCGGAACCGGACGTGGACGGTGGGATTTTTCCACCGATTGAACGCCAGCGCAGCCACGGCACCCAGGCATTGCCCGATGACGGTGGCGATGGCGGCTCCCCGGATGCCCATGGCCGGACATCCCAGCAGGCCGAAGATCATAATGGGGTCGAGAATGATGTTGACCACCGCCCCGATGATGAGGGAGCACATGCTCAGCATCGTATCTCCCACCGACTGGAGCAGCCGCTGTCCGTAGGTCTGGAGGAAGGTACCGTAGCAGAGCACCACGCAGATCTCCATATACTGGATACACAGCTCCTGCAGCGTCTCATCGTCGGTCATCAGGGCGGCGATGGGCCGGGAGAAGAACAGACCCACCAGGGAGAATACCGCCGCCGTGGCCAGCGTCAGCACCAGACCGGTGGTGGCGGCGTGGCAAGCCTCCTCTGCCTTGCCCGCTCCCACCCGCTGGGAGAGCAGGGCGTTTAGACCGACGCTGGTGCCTACCGCCACGGCGATCATCAAAAACTGCACAGCGTAGACCAGAGAGGTGGCGGTGAGGGCGTCCTCGCTGAGCCGGGCCACGAAAATGCTATCCACGATGTTGTACAGCGACTGCACCAGCAGGGAGAGCATCAGGGGGACCGCCATGATGAAGAGCAGCCGCCCCATGGGCATGACGGCCATTTTGTTCTGTTTCATCTGAAATACCTTCTGTTCTTGAGGCATTACCGCACAAATGCGTCTGCGGCGTCTGGCGGCTATTTTCCGCCAGAAATGCGTTTGCAAAAGTTTGACGTACATCCAGTACGCCTGCACTTTTGCACCTTTTTCTGACGAAAAATATCACACCAGACACTCTTGCCGATTTGTACGGTAACGCCTTGATTTTCAGGCGGGGAGTGTCTTTCTCCCCGCCTGGCTTGGTTACTTATGATACCGGGTCCCGGCATTGATCTGGAACGCCCGGTAGATCTGCTCCAGCAGCATCACCCGGGCCAGGTGGTGGGGAAAGGTCATCTCCGACATGGAAAGACGGAACACGCCCCGCTCCTTGACAGAGGGATGCAGCCCGAAGGAGCCGCCGATGACAAAGACCACGCTGCTGCCCCCCTGAACCGCCCACCGCTCCAGTGAGCGGGCCAGCTCCGGGCTGGAGAGCTGTTTCCCCTCCACACACAGGGGAATGAGCGACGCACCCCGGGGGACACGCTCCAGGATCAGCTTTGCCTCCTGGGCCAATGCCTGGTCGATCTGACCCTGGGTGGGCCGGTCGGGGAGACGACTCTCCGGCAGCTCCACCAGGCTGAGACGGCACAGGCCACTCAGCCGCTTGCGGTACTCCTCCGCTGCCGCCAGATAGAAGGACTCCTTCAGCTTGCCCACACAAATCAGGGTGACAGAAATCATGACCGGCCTCCTTTACGCCTCAAACGGCCCGTCCAGTTCGTCCCGGGGAGCGACATAGAGTCGGGTGTGGTTGCAGCCGGCACACTCCAGCATGGCGGATACCACCGAGCGGGCCTTCTCCGGGGTGTTGTTTTCCCTGCTCAAGTGGCCCAGGATCAGCGTGCCCGCCCCGGAGCGGGCCAGCCGGACGGCCAGGGCACCTCCCATCTCGTTGGAAAGGTGGCCGTAATCCCCCAGGATGCGGGCCTGGAGGGCGGGGGGATACGGACCGGAGCGGAGCCATTCCACATCGTGGTTTGCCTCCACCAGGGCCAGATTTACCCCGTCCAATGCCTCCAGCACCTCCGGGGCCAGCCAGCCCAGGTCGGTGACCACCGCTGCCCGCCGTCCGCCTCCGGAGAGGCAGTAGCCCACGCTCCCGGGGGAGTCGTGGGGGGTGGCAAAGGGGCGGACAGTCAGCTCGCCGACGGCAATCTCATCCCCAGGTGACACTATGTATAACTGCTCTGGCGGGAGATTGGGAACCCGACGGAGCAGCTCATCTCCCGCCGCCCGGGTGGCATAGACGGGGATGGAGCGGCTTTTCAGCAGGATGTTTAGCCCGGAGATGTGGTCAGAGTGGGTGTGAGTCACCAGAATACCGTTGAGCTGCTCTGGATTTCGTCCAATCTGACCCAGACGGGTGGTGATTTTCCGACAGGAGATGCCGGCGTCCACCAACAGGCAGGTGTTCCCCTGGATACAGAGGGTGCTGTTTCCCGAGGAACCGCTGGCCAATGTGTAAAACTGCAAGCTGCGACGCCCCTTTCTGTCTGTGGGATACCGCAACAACGCCGCAGGGGCGGCCAGAGTCTCAGCTGCCACTGCGGTGTCGTTTGATTGACAAAATTTTATTGGTTTAGCCTACCCGGTTTTCCCGGCGGGCGTTTTCGTCGGGACAATCCACCAGGCGGATGTCCGCCCCCAGGCCCTGGAGCTTTTCTACGATGTTTTCATAGCCCCGCTCGATATAGTGGATACGGCTGATCTCCGTGGTGCCCACGGCGGCCAGACCGGCCACAATCATGGCTGCGCCCGCCCGGAGATCGCAGGCCTGGAGGTGCGCCCCGGTGAGCCGGGGGACACCTTCGATGACAGCCACCTTGCCGTCCACCTGGATATGGGCCCCCATCCGGCGGAACTCGGTGACATAGCGGTAACGGTTCTCCCAGATGCCCTCGTTGATGATGCTGGTGCCCTCTGCGATGCAGAGACAGGCGGAGACTTGAGGCTGCATATCTGTGGGGAAGCCAGGGTAAGGCATAGTCTTGATGTTGACCCGCCTCAGCTTGCCGGTACGGGAGATGCGGACGGCGTCGCCCATCTCCTCCACCTGAGCGCCCATCTCCACCAGCTTGGCGGTGATGCAGTCCAGGTGCTTGGGGATGACGTTCTGGATGACCACATCTCCGCCAGCGGCGGTGACGGCGGCCATATAGGTCCCCGCCTCGATCTGGTCGGGGATAATGGAGTAGTATCCGCCGTGGAGGTGTCGCACCCCCCGGATACGGATCACATCCGTCCCGGCGCCCATAATGTCCGCTCCCATGGAGTTGAGGAAGTTGGCCAGGTCTACGATGTGAGGCTCCTTGGCGGCGTTTTCAATGACGGTGAGGCCCTCTGACCGGGCGGCGGCCAGCATGGTGTTCATAGTAGCACCCACCGAGGCCTGATCCATATAGATGGTGGCCCCGTGAAGCCCCTGCTCGGGAGCGGTGGCGTGGACATAGCCGCCGATGACGTCTACCTTCGCCCCCAGCGCCTGGAAGCTGCGGATGTGGAAGTCAATGGGCCGGGTGCCCAGGTCGCAGCCGCCGGGCATGGAAACGACCGCCTGACCAAAACGACCCAGCAGGGCGCCGATGAGGTAATAGGAGGCCCGCATCTGACGGGACAGCTCATCCGGCACAACGCTGCTGGTGATATGGCGGCAGTCGATCTGAACCATGTGCTTGTTGACCAGTCGAACGTCTGCCCCCAGCTCCTTTAAAATGCGGAGGATGAGGGTGACATCACTGATTTGAGGAATATTATCGATCTGGCACACGCCCTCCACCAGGAGAGCGGCGGGAATGATTGCCACAGCAGCGTTCTTTGCGCCGCTGATCTCGACAGAACCGTAGAGAGGCTTATTGCCATTAATCACGTATTTTTGCAAAGGTGACACCTTCTTTGCCCAGAATGGGGGTCCCCCAGGGGGACATAATCACAAAACCGGGAGAGCCGTCGACCGCCTGATAAATGCGGGAGTCCCGTCACCGGAAAGCAGCTTTCTATGACTTTTTGGGAACACGCATAGTATAACACCGGTTTACAATAAAATCAAAGGCAAAATCGGAAAATTCTGGGGGGCGAACAGAAGACAATGGAAAAAATCAGAACGATTTCAGCGAAAAACGCAGGGAAAGGTTACGAAAATGTAAAAAAATAACAAACCGTGAAAAATTCGTCAAAAGTGAGAAAATTTTCAGCCCGGTATCAGGAAACGCCTGCCGGGCGAAGATGTGTCGAACAAATGTCTCATTTTTGAGAGAAAAACGAACGGGTGTTTCATTTTGAGCTTTTTGAGCGAACAGCGCAGGGCGCAAAAAAGGCCGCCCGGGAACAGAAAACTGCCCGGACGGCGGTGCATTTGATAAAAGGGGGACTTACTCCTGCTCCCAGTTGTGCCAGACGTTCTGCACGTCGTCGTCCTCCTCCAGCAGCTCGATCATCCGCTCCATGTTGCGGATGTCCTTCTCGCTGGTGAGCTTGACATAATTCTGGGGAACCATCTCCACCTGGGCACTGTCAAAGGCATAGCCTGCGGCCTCCAGGGCCTCGGTGACGTCGGAGAGGTTGTCCGTGCCGGTGTAGACCACGAAGACGCCGTTGTCCACCTCCATGTCGTCCGCCCCGGCCTCCAGAGCGTCCATCATGACGGTCTCCTCGTCCAGCTCCTCGTCGTCGTTGTTGAGCACAATGACGCCCTTGCGGTCAAAGCTCCAGGAGACGCAGCCGGTGGCGCCTAGGTTGCCGTTATACTTGTCGAAGATGTGTCGGACGTTGGGGGCGGTACGGTTCCGGTTGTCGGTCAGGGCCTCCACGATGACAGCCACGCCGGAGGGCCCATAGCCCTCGTAGACCACATCCTCGTAGTTGTCGGTGTTGCCGGCGGACAGGGCCCGGTCAATGGTGCGCTTGATATTGTCCTTGGGCATATTTACCGCCTTGGCCTTGGCGATGACGGCGGCCAGCTTGGAGTTGCTCTTGGGGTCGCCGGAGCCGCCCATCTTGACGGCTACGATCATCTCACGGGCGATCTTGGTAAACGCCCGGGAACGCTTGGCGTCTGCTGCGCCCTTGGTCTTCTGAATGTTATTCCACTTGGAATGTCCGGACATATACGATCTTCCTTCCTGAACGGTAAATGCTGATGTATCTGCATAATCGCTGTTATCATATCACCTTTCCGGACGGTTGACAAGGGCCGGAGACGAGATTTTTCGGAACGCCACTTCCCGGAAACTTCCCCGGCGGATTTATTGACGCAGGGAAGAAATTAGAGTATAGTATGATAAAAAGGACAAAAACATCCCGGAACCGACAGGCCGGGGGAAGGATACTCCCATGAAAAAGAAAAGACATATCGGGCTGTGGCTGCTGCTGGTGCTGATCGTTGCGGTTGTACTGGTGGTGGTCGTGGCGGGCAAAACCATCTCAGTCTCCTACGGCACTAAGACCACGCTGACTGTCACCAGCGAGGACGAGGACTATGACGCTTATCTGGAGGCCCAGACCCTCTGCTCCGAGCTGCGGGCCAACTGCGAGACCTACTGGAACGGTGACTGGCCGGACTGGTACGGCGGCATGGACGTGGTGGAGAACGAGGGGGAATACCTGGTCAACGTCTACCTGACCGAGGACACAGAGGAGCACCGGAGCGAAATCAATGAGGCTGCCGGACAGCAGATCCGGGCATTTACCGTGACCAACATCTCCTGGAACTCTCTGGTGAGCACCCTGGACGCCATCGACGCCATCCCCCTCCTGTCCACAGAGGGGATGGGAATCAACATCGCCACCCATACCGTCCGGGTGTACCTGACCCATGAGGATCTGCTGACCATGGCCCTCATCAATTTGGCGGATACGGAGGGCAACGCCCGCATCGTCGTCATCCCCGCCAAGCCCACCATCTCCTCCGCTGTGCTGGAGGAGGACGGAACGGTGACGGTGAACCTCTCTGGGGTGGACTATGCCGCCGGGGTGATCGTGGAGATCTCCCCCGACTCCGCCTTTGAGGAGTATGTGGCGTCCCTGACCTTTGAGGGCAGCGAGGCTGTGGTCGTCCTCTCCGACTTCGGGGAGTATCCCTCCGACGACGAGGACTACGCCGACAGCAGCGACTGGTACGTCCGGGCCAAGACCTGGATGGAGGTAGACGGCGTGACCTACGAGGGAGAGTGGAGCACCGCCAAGACGGTGAGCGACTGAGGGTAGAAAAATGAACGACGAATTATACATGAGAGAGGCCATCCGTCTCTCCAGGGAGGCCGTGGCCCACGGCAATGAGCCGTTCGGGGCTGTGCTGGTGAAAGATGGAGAGATCGTATACACCAACGAGAACCAGATTTACACCATGCACGACCCGTCCTTTCACGGGGAGGCGGGATTGATCAGAAGGTTCTGTGGAGAGACGGGAATCACCGATTTGAGCGAATACACCATGTACTCCAGCTGTGAGCCGTGCTTTATGTGCAGCGGAGCCATGGTCTGGGCAAAGCTGGGGCGGCTGGTCTATGCTGCCAGCAATGTGGAGCTGGAGCAGATTTTGGGCAAAGAGGGCTGTGAGTGCAGCCGAATCGTATTCGAGCACTCTTATCACCGGCCTCAGGTGACGGCGGGCGTACTCCGGGAGGAGAGCCTGACTGTTCTGCGGGACTATTTCGGTGAACATGAGAAGGGCTGAGCGCAAGGCAAATTTTCCGGCAAATCCGGATAAAAATGGAAAAACAATTGCACGGACGCCGTTCTTGTGCTAAACTTGACACATCCCCCGGAGAATACCGGGGGATGTGATACTATCAAGCGCCATTTCTGCGGCCTGTGCGGGGCCGGGAGAGAGATTATCGGGTGCTTGTGGAGGGGATCATCGTGTACAAAATCGTTCGGAAGGAGCTGCTGAACCCCACCATCTGCCTGCTGGAGGTGGAGGCTCCCTTTGTTGCGCGAAAGGCGCAGCCGGGGCAGTTCATCATTTTGCGGATCGACGAGAAGGGGGAGCGGCTTCCCCTGACCATCGGCGGGTTTGACCGAGAGCGGGGAACCATCACCATTATCTTCCAGCTGGTGGGTCTGACCACCCGTGCTCTGGCCAAGCTGGAGGCAGGGGACGCTCTGCTGGACTTCGTCGGGCCTCTGGGCCAGCCCACTGAGATGGAAGGGCTGAAATCCGCCTGCGTCATCGGCGGCGGTCTGGGCACCGCCATCGCCTATCCCGTGGCCAAGGGCCTGCACGACGCCGGCGTGGAGACCGACGTTATCGTGGGCTTCCGGAACAAGGACCTGGTTATTCTGGAGCAGGAGTTTGCCGACGCCTGCGACCACTTCTACCTCATGACCGACGACGGCTCCTATGGCGAGAAGGGCTTCACCACCGCTAAAGAGAAGGAGCTACTGGAGAGCGGCAAGCAGTATGACGTCATCATCGCCATCGGCCCCGTGCCCATGATGAAGTTCGTGGTCAGGACGGCGGAGCCCTTCGGCACCCCCTGCCGTGTGTCCCTGAACCCCATCATGATCGACGGCACCGGGATGTGCGGCGGCTGCCGGGTCTCCGTGGGCGGACAGATGAAGTTTGCCTGTGTGGACGGCCCGGAGTTTGACGGCTATCAGGTGGACTTTGACGAGCTGATGAACCGGAACGCCACCTATCGCACTCAGGAGAGCGAGAAGGAACGGGATCATATGTGCCGGTTTGACAAGCTGGGCCAGGAACTGATTCGGTAAGGAGGAGCGACGACATGGCAACTAAGAATATGACTCCGGTCAAGACTCCCATGCCCAACCAGGACCCGGCAGTGAGAGCCCATAACTTCAAAGAGGTGGCCCTGGGCTACACTGAGGAGATGGCCCGTCAGGAGGCCGCCCGGTGCCTGGGCTGCAAGAACCATCCCTGTGTCTCCGGCTGCCCGGTGAACGTCCGCATCCCGGAGTTCGTCGCAAAGGTGGCGGAGGGGGACTATGAGGGGGCCTATCAGGTCATCACCTCCACCAACGCCCTGCCCGCCATCTCCGGCCGGGTCTGCCCTCAGGAGAGCCAGTGCGAGAGCAAGTGCGTCCGGGGCATCAAGGGCGAGCCGGTGGGCATCGGCCGCCTGGAGCGGTTCGTGGCCGACTGGCACCGGACCCACAGCAGCGAGCACCTGACCAAACCCGCCTCCAACGGCCACAAGGTGGCGGTGGTGGGCTCCGGCCCCTCCAGCCTGACCTGCGCCAGCGACCTGGCCAAGCAGGGCTATCAGGTGACGATTTTTGAGGCGTTCCACACCGCCGGCGGCGTGCTGGTCTACGGCATCCCCGAGTTCCGTCTCCCCAAGGCCATCGTCCAGGGCGAGGTGGACAAGCTGAAGGAGCTGGGCGTGGAGATCATGACCGACATGGTCATCGGCAAGGTGCTCTCCATCGACGAGCTGATGGAGGAGATGGGCTTCGAGGCCGTCTTTATCGGCACCGGTGCCGGACTGCCTCGGTTCATGAACATCCCCGGCGAGGGCCTGGCGGGGGTCTGCTCCGCCAACGAGTACCTGACCCGGATCAATCTGATGAAGGCCTATCTGGACGAGTACGACACCCCGGTCCTCAAGAGCCGGGCCGTGGCCGTGGTGGGCGGCGGCAACGTGGCTATGGACGCCTGCCGCTGCGCCCAGCGTCTGGGGGCGGAGAAGGTGTACATCGTCTACCGCCGCTCCATGGAGGAGATGCCCGCCCGGAACGAGGAGATCGAGCACGCCCAAGAGGAGGGCATTGACTTCCGCCTGCTGTGCAATCCCGTGGAGGTGCTGGGCGACGACAAGGGCCACGTCAGCGGCCTGAAGTGCATCCGTATGGAGCTGGGTGAGCCGGATGCCTCCGGACGCCGCCGCCCCGTGGAGGTTCCGGGCAGCGAGTTTGTCCTGGACGTGGACACCGTCATCATGGCCCTGGGCACCAGCCCCAACCCCCTCATCCGCTCCACCACCCCCGGCCTGGAGACCAACCGCCGGGGCTGCCTGGTGGTGGGGGAGGACACCGTCTCCACCACAAGAGAGGGCGTCTTTGCCGGAGGCGACGCCGTCACCGGTGCTGCCACCGTCATCCTGGCTATGGGCGCAGGCAAAAAGGCCGCTGCCGCCATCGACAGCTATCTGAACCCCGCAGAGTAAAACAAAACCCACAAAAAACACCCCCGGAGGAACGAAGCAGTTCCTTCGGGGGTGTTTCATCTGTTCAAAGGGAGGGTTACTCCAGTGCCTCCACCTCGGCCAGAGAGGGGAGACTGGGGATGGCGCCGCTGCGGCTGACGGCGATGGAGGCCGCCCGGTTGGAGAAGTCCAGCACCCGTTCCAGAGTGGGGATGGACATGGGGGTGCTCAGGTCGATGTTGGAGATCTGGGAGAGGAACGCACCGAAGAAGGCATCTCCCGCACCGTTGGTGTCCTTCACCTGGCAGGGGTGTCCGGGGACGTGGCCCGTCTTGCCCCGGTAGCGGTAAAAGACGCCGTTTTGGCCCAGGGTGATAAGCACCAGGATGATGCCATAGGAGGCCAGCTGGGCGGCGCCCTTCTCCCAGTCGCCGGTGCCGGCGATGATGCGCAGCTCCCCCTCGCTGATCTTGAGAATGTCGCAGAGGGGCAGGGCCTGCTTGATGCGATACACCCCGTCGGCCATGCTGGGCCACAGCTGCTCCCGATAGTTGGGGTCGAAGGAGACCAGTGCCCCCATCCTCCGGGCGGTGGCGGCGGCCACCAGAAGGGCAGACTGGGCGGGGTCCCTTGTCAGGGACACTGAGCCGAAGTGCATGATACGGGGATGGGAGGCCGCAAGGCCGGCCACAGTCTCCTCCTGGGTGAGGCAGGAGTCCGCCCCGGGGGAGCGGTAGAAGGTGAAGGAGCGCTCCCGAGTGCCCTCGGCCAGAGAAACCACCGTCAGGGTAGTGCTCTCCTTGGGGTCCACATAGAGACAGGAGGCGTTTACCCCGTTGACCTCCAGAGAGGAGCGGAGCAGCTCGCCAAAGCGGTCTTTGCCCACCTTGCCCACAAAGGAGACATCTGCTCCCAGGCGTGCGGCGGCGACGGCCAGATTGGCGGGGGCCCCTCCGGGATAGGCGGCATATTCCGGAATCCCCTCCGGCGTGGTCCCGGTCTGTGTCAGGTCGATGAGGATCTCTCCAATGGAGGTAATAACGGACATGGGCCTCTCTCCCCTCGCTGCAGTACAAGACGCAGCAATAATTCGGAAACGTTTTCGCAATTTCAACAACATTATATCAGCGATTCAAACAAATTGCAACCGGTTTCATAGAAAATTTTCGTCAGGAATACGCATATTGAACCGCTACCCTGCGCAAGCTGAACGGGTATAGGCAAAACAACAGAAAAAATGTAAAAACAGTTGACAGGAGAGACCATCTGTGGTAATATGTGTTAGCGATAGCTAACCGGAATAGAGAAAGCTGCCCGGAAGGGCAATTTTCAAAAACCAATAGTTAGCATTTGCTAATTCTAAAAAGAGAGGAGGATGCATCATGGGAGAGACGGAGCTGGAGCATCTGCTGGCGGAGCACTGTGCACCCACGCTGGCGGGGGTAAAGGCGGCCAGTCTGGCTGGCTGCTCCGCCCAACGGCGCAGAGAGACGGCACGCACAGTAGAGGCATATGACCGGGTGTTGGCGGAGCAGGGCATCCACCTTCGACTGATTCCCACCAGCCGGGCCTGCGACCTGCTGCTGGTCTATCGGCCCGGGCTGCTGGAGCACGCCCTCTCCCGACCCGAGGCCCAGGCGCTGCTGTCCCGGCGGGGCTACCCCATGAGCTGCGGCGTGGACGGCCAGCTGGACTGCCTGTGCCGCCGCCTGGCGGAGCAGGAGGAGTTTCCCCATGAGGTGGGACTGTTCCTGGGCTACCCACTGGAGGACGTGGTGGGCTTTGTAGAACACCAGGGGAGAGGATGCAAGCGACAGGGACTGTGGAAGGTGTACTCCGACGTGGAGCGGGCAGAACGCCTGTTCTCCCTCTACGAGCGGTGCCGCAGAGCAGTCCGGGGCCAGGTGGCCCAGGGGGTCTCTGTGCTGGAGCTGTTCGGCGGTGCAGACCGGGAGCAGCGCTATGTGGGAGCGCTCCTGAGCTGACAGGAAGGAAATCATTGGAATACCGGCCCCGGAATCAGACGGGGCCAGGATAGGAGGAAATTCATATGAGCAAAACAGCAGTAATCTATTGGAGCCAGACTGGGAACACGGAACAGATGGCCAACGCCGTCGCAGAGGGCGTCATCGCCGCCGGAGGGGAGGCGGAACTGTTTCCCGTGTCCGACATCACCCCGGAGGACGCCCTGGCCTATTCCAGCCTGGCCCTGGGCTGTCCGGCTATGGGCGCAGAGGAGCTGGAAGAGGCGGAGTTTGCCCCCTTCTATGAGGCCATTCAGGGCTCCCTGGCAGGCAAGCGGGTGGCCCTGTTCGGCTCCTACGGATGGGGCGACGGGGAGTGGATGCGCAACTGGCAAGCGGAGGTGGAGAGCACCGGGGCCGAGCTGGTGGGCGGCGAGGGCCTGATCACCAACAACGAGCCGGACGAGGAGGCTCTGGAGGCGTGCAAATCGCTGGGTGCAGCGCTGGCGTCGTAAGAGAGCAAACTGGCTGGCGGCCTCCTGGAGCTGCCAAAACGATCAGCCCCATGCTGACGGCAAAGTCAGCATGGGGCCCTATATTTGCTGCGCTTGATCGGCTGTGGAGCCGTTACCCCCACATACGCCAGTCCTCCCGGAGCTGCTGGGCCAATGCGCCCACGAAGGCGGAGTTGCTGGGGCGGAAGCTCCTCCCATAGATTGCCGGCGGAAAGTAGCGTTCCAGCGCCTCCCGACTGCCGTTCTCCCACAGCCATTCGCACATACTGCGGATGCCCTGCTCCACGGCGGGGACAGATGCGCCGCACTTTTTCGCCACCAGGGGATAGACCGCCTTGGTGACGCCGTCATACAGGAGCTGAGGCTGCTCCACCGCTGCACAGACAGCGTGGAAGGAGTACAGATACTGCCGCCGCTC
>JAJQEM010000064.1 GCA_021201635.1 Clostridiales bacterium
CAATCGCTATGGATTTTTTAGGTGTTCAACTTCATTTTACAATCGACCTTTTTTTATTCTTGTTGACTGCTTGCGATAAATTACAACTGCAACTACACCTATAGCCAAAGCAATAACAAAGATTGTACCTACCATTTTCCAGCCATCTATCTTATAATAGTCTAAAGCTATAATAAAAATCAGCATAAGTGCTATAATTGTTATAATCCAAGCTGCTATCCTACCTGAATTTATATCGCAGTTTTTCTTTTCGCTGTTTTTCATTTTCACTGTAGCCACCCCATGAATTTAATTTTGATCAGTGGACAATTCTAATCAGTAGTATTAAAATCAGCACTATCTCACAGAGTATAATTCTAATTGTCTACAAATTGCATCTATCCCACAAATGCCGCCAGCTTCTGGATCAGGTTTTCCGCCCGGGTGGTGGAGATGGTGTTCAGGAAGAGCACGTCCTGGATGTTCAAATCCTCGCACATCTCCTTGATGCCCCGGCTGTCCACCTGGGAGATATACCGGTAGTCGATGATATAGACATACTGGTAGTTCTCAATGAGGAAGGGGGCAAAGGCGTTGCCGTAGGACTCCTTGATGAGCATGATGGCGGAGCCGTCGTCCAGGTTGGGGTTCTCGATATAGCTGTAGGCGTTGTCCCCGCCGATAAAGGTGCCGTACTTGTTGGCGGCGGAGGAATTGTCCACGTTGGCGATGACCAGATAGAGCCAGTTGGTCATCTCGCTGTTGGTGATGTGGATATTGTTGGTGGAGGGAGCTTCATAGGCGTAGACGGTATCCGGCGTCTCCGCCATGGCCTCCGAATTGGTGCCGCTGTAGAAGGTTCCCAGGAAGCCCTCATAGACGTGCTCCGTGTAATCCTCCAGAGGGGTGGCGGTAAAGCCCGCCGCCTCAGCAAACTTTTCATAGGCACGATAGGCGCCAAGAGCCGTCCAGTGGTGGTCGGTGCGGAAATAGAGATACTCTCCCTCCAGGTAGTATTTGAGCAGGGTGTGATACACCGGAATGGCAGTCACCTGGTCGCTGAGGCAGGAGTTCATATACTCAATGGCCGCCTCCTGGTCGGAGGTGTTGGCGTACTCCTGGACATCCTCCGGGACGCAGATGCCCATGCTGTTGGGGACGATAACGGAATAGACGTTGGAGATGCCCTCCAGCTGCTCTGCCGCACTGTTGATGGCGGCGGTGTACTCGTCGGCGTAGGAGAGGACGAAATTATAATACTCATACCCGGCGTTGTCGATGGTGAGCACGGCGCTGAGCTTTTCCACCTCAGCGTCATCGTCCAGCTCGGGAACGACCAGCTCCTCCTCTTCCTCCTCAGTCGCCGCATCTGTCTCGTCGTTGGAGATCGCCTCGGCGTCGCCGGAGTCTGCGGTCTCCTCGCCGTCTTCGGACGGAGCGTCGCTGTCCGGTTTCTCGCTGTTCTCAGACTCGACCGTCTGAGCATCGTCCCCGGTCTGGACGGCCTCCCCGCTGCTATCCTCGTCCCCGGTGCTGTCGTTGGAGATGACCTCCGGTATCTCGTCCCCCTGGGTCACCTCGCCGGTGATGGTGTGGGTCTGGATGCCATAGAGCCGCTCCACGCTGTTTTGCAGGGTGAGGAAGGTATCCCGCAGGGGGAAGGTATCCGCAAACCAGGTGCTGATGTCGTCAAAATAGCTGCCGTCCGCCACAGCGCTGAGGGAGAACTCCGGAAACTCCGTCAGATTCCGCCGCTCCTGCTCTGAATAGGTGGGCCGCAGGGGGTAGATCATGGCGAGAATGGTCAAGGCCGCCAACGCCACCCCGAAGGTGACAATCCGGGGGCGTAGTCCTCTCGCCCGCTTGCGGGGAGCGTGCTCCTCATAGAGGGCATAGGGCTCCCGCCGGGAGCGGTGGAAAAAGGCATAGGCCCGCCACTGGATGCGATTGATCAGATGCTTCACCCCCTGTAAGGGAGAGGGCCGCTTGCCGTCCGCCATTTTTTCACCACCTTAGAAACGGAAATAGAGGAAAGGATTGTACTGGTCACCCACCAGCGCAGCAGTGGAGAGAATGAGCAGCAGCACCGGGAAAACGCACTGGACCACCGTCCATCCCTTTTGCAGGATGGGCATGCCTGCCACCGCCCGGTCTGCCCGGCGGTAGAGTTCCCGGGCCAGAGGGGTGCAGGCCAGGACTGCCACGATGAGGAATACAAAGTTGCTTCTCAGCTGGATGACCGTCTCCAGGTCGTAAGCCGAGGTGCCAATCCCCACCAGGCCCTTGAGGGCGGCCCACAGGCTGGGCAGGTCGGTGGTGCGGAAGATGAGCCAGCCCACCGCCGCCACCAGCAGCAGATAGCAATGCTTCAAAAGGGCGGGCGTCCGCTCCAGAGCGCCCTTTAGGACGTACTTCTCCAAAATCAGGAAGATGAGGTAGTACAGCCCCCACAGGATAAAGTTCCAGTCCGCCCCGTGCCACAGTCCGGTGAGCAGCCAGACCACCGCCATATTCCGCAGATGGCACAGAGTACTACACCGGTTGCCCCCCAGGGGGATGTAGACATAATCCCGGAAAAAACTGCTCAGAGACATATGCCACCGCCGCCAGAATTCCGTGACCGATTTCGCAATGTACGGATAATCGAAGTTTTCCCGATAGTGGAAGCCGATCATCCGCCCCATGCCGATGGCCATGTCCGAATAGGCGGAGAAATCCAGATAGATCTGTAGCGTGTAGGCCAGCACCCCCAGCCACAGTGAGAGGGTGGACCGCCCGGACAGAGTGGTCAGCATCTCCGTCGCCGTGGCGGAGGAGGAGACCAGGAAGGTATCCGCCAGGTTCCCGCAGGGGTTGGCCAACATGGCCTTTTTCGCCAGGCCCACCACGAACCGGGCGGAGCCCTCCGCCATGTCCTTTCGGGTGACGGTGCGATAGTCGATCTCGTCCGCCACATCCTGATAGCGGACAATGGGGCCTGCGATACACTGGTGGAACAGACTGACGTAGAGCAGCAGCTTCCAGAAGCTTCGCTGGGCCGGCACCTCCCGGCGGTACACGTCCACCACGTAGCTGATGAGCTGGAAGGTGTAAAAGCTGATGCCGATGGGCAAAACGATCTCCGGCACCGATTCCGGCCAGCCGAACCAGCTATTGGTGTTGTCCAGAAGGAAGCCCAGATATTTAAAAATACACAGCAGCCCCAGGTTGACCACCAGAGCTCCGATCAGGCAAAGCCTGCGGAGCCGATAGCCGCTCCCGGCCCGATCCATCCCCAGGCAGAACAGCCAGTCCGCCAGGGTCATCCCCACCAACAGCAGCACATATTTCGGCCCCGCCCAGGCGTAGAACACCAGGGAGAAGCAGAGCATGACGATATTTTTCGCCCTGATCCCCGGTGCCAGGTGGTAGCACAGCAGGTTCAGGGGCAGAAAGGCGAACACAAAAAATAGGCTTGAAAAAACCAAGGAAGATCACCATACCCAGCGGCAGCAAAGGCCAAATACAGCACCCCAGCCTATGAACAGCGCCGGGGAGAAAGAACCGGAAGAAATTTACACCGCCCGCTTCCGGCAGGATTCGACATCAGGTCGCCGCCCCCGCCGCCATACCGGGCCGCTTTTTAAGTTTACCATAACAAAAGGACGGGCGCAAGAGAAAGAAAGCACAAGTCCAGGGCAACAGCATTTACCTGGCAGCAAGGATGGCGGCCAATGCCTCGTTGCTCATTGCAGCTCTGGACATCTTGCGGCGCAGGCTGACCCTCTTCCCCATAT
>JAJQEM010000049.1 GCA_021201635.1 Clostridiales bacterium
GGATTCAATCGCTATGGATTTTTTAGGTGTTCAACTTCATTTTACAATCGACCTGTGATATAATGATGAAAGATATGGATAAAGGGACGGGGCCATCGGTCCCGGCCGTTCTCGGCACTCCGGGAGGTGCCTTATGAAAGAGAAAATGAACGTCACCATCGCAGGCTCCACCTATACCCTGGTCACCACCGACGACCCTGCCCATGTGGAGCAGGTAGCCGCCCAGGTAGACCAGATGATGACCTCCGTCATCCAGCAGGCCAAGGTCTCCGCCCTTGACGCCGCCGTGCTGACGGCGATCAATGCGGTGGACTCCGCCGTCCGGGAACAGCAGACCAGCCAGGGCCTCCGGGATCAGATGAAGGACACCCTGGAGGAAAACCGGAAGCTCCGCCAGGAGCTGGCCGACGCCCGCCGGGAGATCACCCGGCTGAAAAAGGCCCCGAGGAACAGCGCCTCCAACTGACCCATCCGGGCGTGTCGAGACGGTATTTTGGCACGTCTGAGGCTTCTTTTTGACCACTGAGAGAAACAGTACATGAGAGGAAAGCAGAAATGATGGAAATACTCTCTCCCGCCGGCTCCTATGAGGCGGTGATCGCCGCCGTCCAGAGCGGGGCGGACGCCGTCTATCTGGGGAGCAAGGCCTTCAACGCCCGGCGAGGGGCGGCCAATTTCGACGACAACAGCCTCCGGTCTGCGGTAGAATATTGTCATCTCCGGGGGGTAAAGGTGTATCTCACCCTGAACACCCTGCTCAGTGACCATGAGCTGCTCCAGGCCGCCCGGCTGGTCTCCCTGTGCAGCGAGATCGGGATAGATGCCCTCATTGTCCAGGACCTGGGGGTGGTGCGGATGGCCCGTCAGGTGGCCCCCGACCTCCCCATTCACGGCTCCACCCAGATGACCGTTCACAGCCTGGACGGGGTGCTGGCCTGCGCCGCCCTGGGAATGGAGCGGGTGGTGCTGTCCCGGGAGCTGTCCCGGCAGCAGATCGCCTATATCTGCCGCCGCTCCCCCATTGAGATCGAGGTATTCGTCCACGGGGCCCTGTGTATGTGCTACTCCGGTCAGTGCTTTCTCTCCTCCGTCATCGGTGGCAGGAGCGGCAACCGGGGAATGTGCGCCCAGCCCTGCCGGATGATGTACGGCTGGGGAGGAGACGCCGACCGCTATCCCCTGAGCCTGAAGGATATGGCCCTGGTCCATCACCTCCGGGAGCTGGAGGAGATGGGGGTGGCCAGCGCCAAGATCGAGGGCCGGATGAAGCGTCCGGAGTATGTGGCCATTGTCACCCGGGTCTATGCCGACGCTCTCCGGGAGGGCCGTCAGCCCACCCAAAAGGAGCTCAACGAACTGGCCGCCGCCTTCAACCGTCAGGGCTTTACCGACGGCTATTACATGGGAAAAACCGGCCCGGAGATGTTCGGCGTCCGGGAAAAGGAGCAGGTCCCCGAGCGGCTCTTTGCCCAGACCCGGCAGGAGTATCGCCGGGAGCATCCGCAGGTGCCCGTCCGCTTCTCCCTGGAGATGAAGGCGGGCCGTCCCGTCCGGCTGCAGGTGGAGGACGACCTGGGAAATCAGGTCTCCGCCGAGGGCCCCGTTACCCAGCAGGCCATCCACCACGCCGTCACCGAGGAGGAGCTATGCCGCCAGCTGGAGCGCACAGGCGGAACTCCCTATTTTGCCGACGAGATCGAGGCCTCTGTCGATCCCGGCCTGGCGGTCTCTCTCTCTGTTATCAACGGCCTGCGCCGGAGGGTGCTGGACGATCTGAACGTCCTGCGCATCCGTCCCCCAGAGCGCAGGACAGGGCAGTTTGCCCCCGCCCCAAAGCAGAAGGGCCGGGAGGAGCCGCCCGTCTTTACCGTCTCTCTGCGCAAGGGAGCCCAACTGACCCGGGGGCTGCTGGAGCAAAAACCTCAGGTCATCTACCTGTCCCCAGAGGAGATTCTCAACAGCCGGGCCATGGTGGAAAACGCTATGGAACGCTCCATCGAGGTCTGCGCCGCCCTGCCCCGGATCTGCTGGGACAGCGAGCGGGGCAAGCTGACCCGTCAGCTGGAGCAGGTGCGGGAGATGGGGATCTCCACCGCCCTGGTGGGAGAGCTGGGGGCGCTGACCCTGGCTCTGAATCTGGACTTCGCTCCCCGGGGGGATTTCGGCCTGGGCGTCTACAACGGGGAGACGTTAGAGCAGTTCAAGGAAATGGGGCTCATCTCCGCCACCCTGTCCTTTGAGCAGCGTCTCGCCCAGGTGCGGGATATAAGCAAGCCAATGGACACGGAGCTCATCGTCTACGGTCGTCTCCCCCTGATGATCACCCAGAACTGCATCATCAAAAACCGGACAGGCCGGTGCAACTGTCAGGGGACCAACATCCTCACCGACCGCACCGGGGCCCGGTTCCCGGTCCTCCCCGCCTGGGGCTGTCGGAACGAGATCCTCAACTCCAAAAAGCTCTTTCTGGCGGACAAGCCGGAGCGCTGGCAGAGCTTGGGCCTGTGGGCCGCCCGGCTGAGCTTTACCACCGAAAATCCCCGGGAGTGCGTCAGCATCCTGGAACGCTATCAGGGCCACGGGAGCGTCGAGCCCTCTGACATCACCCGGGGACTGTACTTCCGAGGGGTGGAATGAGCCATTCCTGTCAAAAGATAAAAACGAGGTGTCCGCTATGAAGCTGAACTGGAAAGCCCTCTCCCCCAAAATTGGGCGGGAGATCCCTGCCCCCTACTACGCCAGCGCAGGGGCCGCCGCCATGGACCTCCACGCCTGTCTGGAGGAGCCGGTAATCATCCCCCGGGGCGGGAGAGCCCTCATCCCCATGGGTATCGCCATCGCCCTGCCCTCTCCGGACTACGTGGCTTTGATCTTCGCCCGCTCCGGTCTGGCCGTCCGCCACGGTATCATCCCCGGCAACTGCGTGGGGGTCATTGACAGCGACTACCGGGGAGAGATCAAGGTGGGGTTGTACAACTCCGGCGACGCCGATTTTACCGTGCAGCCGGGAGACCGCATTGCGCAGATGGCCGTCATACCGGTGGTGCAGGCAGAGCTGGCGCAGGTGGACGCTCTGGATGAGACGGAGCGGGGCGGCGGAGGCTTCGGCTCCACCGGGCGTTAATCAGAAGTCTTTACAGCCAGTGGCTGGCAGTATAAAGGAGAATACAACTATGTCGATCATTTTAGCCTCCCAATCTCCCCGGCGCCGGGCGCTGCTGGAGCAGATGGGCATTACCGATTTTGCCGTCCTCCCCGCCAGAGGCCAGGAGGATATGTCCGCAGAGCTGACACCGGAGCACCTGGTGGAGACCCTGGCCCTGAACAAGGGCCGGGAGGTGGTCGCCCGGACGGCGGCGGGCAATTTGGTCATCGCCGCCGATACGGTGGTAGCCCTCCATGGAGAGGTGCTGGGCAAGCCCCAGGACGAGGCAGATGCCTACCGGATGCTCCAGCTTCTCTCCGGGGAGACCCATGCCGTCCATACCGGCGTGGCCGTCCTCCGGGGCGGGCAGACTCTGTGCGAGCATGAGACCACCCTGGTCCGCTTCCGCCCCCTCTCTGACCGGGAGATCCGGGCCTACATTGCCACCGGAGAGCCTATGGACAAGGCGGGTGCCTATGGCATCCAGGGCCGTGGAGCCGTGTTGGTGGAGGGCATCCAGGGGGATTACTGCAACGTGGTGGGCCTGCCGGTCTGCCGCCTGAGCCGGATGCTGGAGACCTTCGGCGTCCGGACGCTGGGATAAGCTGCCGGAACGGGGACGGGTCGCCATGAGGAAATTCCTGCAAAAAAACGGCTTCGCCGTGCTCATTGTCGCCCTGTTGCTGACGGCGGCGGTGTCCATCACCACCGCTCTGATGCCCGTAGACCCTCTGACCAACCTGGCAGGCATCATTGCCACTCCTTTTCGGGCGGCGGCGACTGCGGTGACCTCCTGGGCGGAGGGCGTGTGGGACTATGCCACGGAATATGAGGCGCTGAAGGAGGAGAATGCGGCCCTCAAGCTCCAGGTGGCCCAGCTGGAGGAGGAAAACCGGGAGGCCACCGAGGCTCTGGAGGAGAATGAACGCCTCCGGGCGCTGCTGGAGCTGCGGGAGAAGCGCTCCGACTTCGTCTTTGAGTCCGCCACCGTCACCGGGCGCAGCGTCACCAGCTGGTCCGCCACCCTGACCATCAGCAAGGGCACCGCCCAGGGGGTGGAGGAGGGCGACTGCGTCATCACTGAGGCCGGTTATTTGGTAGGGGTTGTCGGAGAGGCGGGCCTGAACTGGTCCACCGTGGTTACGATCATCGATCCGGACATCTCTATGGGCGCTCTGGTCTTTTCCACCGGGGAGGACGGTCTGCTGGAGGGCGATCTGACCCTGATGCTGGAGGGTGCCTGCCGCCTGTCCTATCTGAGCACCAACTCGGCCATTGCCGTGGGGGACGAGGTGCTGACCTCCGGTCTGGGGGGCGTCTACCCCTCCGGGCTGATGATCGGCACGGTGGAGCGGGTGGAGCTGTCCTCCTCCGGAGTGGAGCTGTACGCCGTGCTCCGCCCCGCCGCCGACCTGGAAGCACTGGAAGAGGTCTTCGTCATCAAGGAGTTTGACATCGTAGAGTGAAGGGCATGAAGAGGAACCGAAGCCAAAACCGAATGAAACGCCCGCCCGCCCCCGTTCGTCGGGAGGAGGTGTCCGGCTGGCCCATCCGCATTGGAGTGCTGCTTCTGTGCTTTTTTCTGGAGCGGTGCGTGCTCAATCGCTTTCCTCTCTGGGGCGGCACACCCCTGCTGATGCCCCTGGCGGTGGCGTCCATCGGCTTTCTGGAGGGTTCCGGCCCGGGGGCGGTCTGCGGCCTGGGGGCGGGGCTGGCCTCCGCTCTGGCCATGGGCTCCGACGGGACTGCCCTCATCTGGTTTGATACCGCCATAGGCCTGGCCTGCGGTGCCACCCTGGACAAGGCCCTGGGCCGCACTTTTCCCGGCTATCTGCTCTGCGCCCTGGTGACCATGCTATTGTGGGAGGGGCTGCAGTCCGTCATCCACATTTTCTTTCTGGGGGACGCTGCCGATGCAGTGCTGGCCCTGGCCGGGGCGGAGGGGGGCTATTCCCTGATTTTTGCCCCGGTGCTGTATTTGGTTTTTCTTTTGCTCCATGACCGATTCCGGTCAGAGCTGGAGTTTTGACGGCCTATGAGACAGAATACCTTTCGCTTTCGCAGCCTGATCCTGGCCGCCGTGCTGTTGGCCTTTCTGGTGTGGTTTCTGGTTCTGCTCTACAACGATCAGATCGTGAACGGCATCAACATCGACGAGTCCTCCGCCGCCAACACCATCACCACCGAGGAGACGGTGGAGGCCGCCCGGGGCATCATCACTGACCGAAACGGCCAGGTTTTGGTGAACAATGAGACGATCTACAACGTGGCCCTGGACGTGGGGGCCATGGGGGACTACGCCTCCCAGTCCAATATTGTCCGACGGCTGCTGGAGCTGTGCCAGGAGCTGGGGCTGGAGGTCAACGACGGCGGTCTCCCCCTGACCTGGGACGGGGAGAGCTGGCAGTTCACCGCCGATTCCCCCTTTGTCACCGAGGACGAGGACGGGAACGCCTCCGACACCCGGTTTGCCCAGCTCTGCCAGGAGATGGGCTGGCCCACCGACGCCTCCGCCCCGGAAAAGACGGCCCGGGCCATGCTCTCCACCTTCGGTCTGGAGGACGAGAACGACTTGGATGTGCTGGATGTGCTCTACGCCTGCTATCTCCGGGAGAAGGAGATCCTGTGGACCACCTGGTATCTGGCGGAGGACGTGGACATCGCCCTTATCGCCACCGTCAAGGAGGAGGGCCTGTCCGGGGTGGAGATCAAGTCCACTACCCAGCGGGTTTATCAGACGTCCTACGCCGCCCATCTTCTGGGCCAGGTGGGGCTGATCTCCGCCGAGGATTGGGACGAGGGGGAGAACTATCAGGCCCAGGGTTACTCCATGGACGCCACCGTGGGCATCTCTGGGGTGGAGTACGCCTTTGAGTCCTATCTCCGGGGCACCTCCGGCACAGTACAGCGGGTGACCAGCCTGGATGGAGATCTGCTCAGCGAAAGCTATGTGGAGGAGCCGGTGGCGGGCAATACCGTCACCCTGACCCTGGACATCGGCCTCCAAGAGGCGGTAGAGCTGGCGCTGGAGGAGTACACCGAGGAGATCAATGCGGGTGAGGGCGGCAGCGCCGCCGTGGTCATCGACGTCTCCGACGGAAGCGTCCTGGCGGCGGCCTCCTGGCCCACCTATGACATCTCCCAGTACCGGACGCTGTATAGCGAGCTGGCCTCGGACGAGCTGAATCCCCTGTTCAACCGGGCCTTTCTGGGCACCTATGCCCCCGGCTCCACCTATAAGATGGTCACCGCCACCGCTGGACTGAATACCGGGGTCATCACCGCTGACTCCACCATCAACTGCACCGGATATATGGACTACTACGGCACCACCTTCCGATGCTGGTATTATCGGCAGTATGGCCTGACCCACGGGCTGGAGACGGTGACCGAGGCTCTCCGGGACTCCTGCAACATCTTCTTCTATACTGTGGGCAGTCAGGTGGGCATTGAGACGCTGACGGAGTACGCCCAGAGCTACGGCCTGGGAGTATCCACCGGCATCGAGCTGGCCGAATCCACCGGCGTCAACGCCGGGCCGGAGTATAGCGACCAGGTGGGCACGGTCTGGTATCCGGGCAATACCCTCTCCGCCGCCATCGGTCAGAGCGACAACCAGTTCACCCCCCTCCAGATCTGCAACTATATCGCCACCCTGGTCAACGGCGGGGACCGCTATTCTGCCCACCTGCTGAAAAGCGTCGTCTCCGCAGACGGCTCCCAACTGGTAGAGGAGTATGAGCCGGAGGTGGTCAGCACGGTGGAGCTGGCTGACGATGACCGGGCCGCCATCCTGGAGGGCATGGCGGAGGTGGTGGAGAGCACCGCCACAGTGCAGGAGGCTTTCGCCTCTCTTACGGAGCAGGGCATCCAGGTGGGAGCCAAGACCGGCTCTGCCCAGGTCTCCGGCCAGGAAAACGCCAACGGCTTGTTTGTCTGCTTTGCCCCCTACGATGACCCGGAGATCGCCGTCTGTGTGGCGGTGGAGAAGGGCGGCTCCGGCGCCGCCACGTCGGTGATTGCTGCTGCCATTATGGAGTATTATTTTGCCCACTAGTCGGACGGAGGCAGACAGGCGCTTTTCCGGTTACCCCTCCCCGTCCAAATTTTTCCTTTTCATACAGCGAATTATATGTTATACTGACAGGGCATCTGCTCCGGACAGAGCGGATGCCCTATCGTAATGACAACAGACCGAGAGGGATGAGTGCCATGTCTGACAACCAGACCTATAACTCCCGGAGTGAGAAATATAAACGCCCCTACGGTGCGGTGACGCCGGGGACGGTGGTGGAGCTGACGCTCCGCCCCCTCCGCCGGGAGGGATTCTCCCGGGGCAAGCTGATCGCCCGATTCGAGGCGGATAACGACCGCATCCGGGAGTATCCCATGACCTGGACGGACACAGACCGGGGCATCGACGTGTTTTCTGGCCGTCTGCCGGTGGGGGACTATGTAGGCCTGATCTGGTATTCCTTTCAGCTCTCGGGACTCAACGGCCAGTATCAGGAGCTCGGCCCCTATCAGCTCACCGTCTACGACCCCACCGACCGGGTGCCCGACTGGTTTGGCCGGGGGATGTGCTACCAGATTTTCCCAGACCGGTTCTGCCGGAGCCATGTCCCCAGCCCCATGGGCATGGTGGGTGGCCGCACCGTCCACGGAGACTGGAACAGCGAGCCGGAGTGGCGGCCCAACGAGCGGGGCGAGGTCCGCAACCGGGACTTCTTCGGCGGCGATCTGAAGGGGATTCAGGAGAAGCTGGACTACATCGCCTCCCTGGGAGTGGAGACCATCTATTTCTGCCCCATCTTCGAGGCGGCGGAAAACCACCGCTACGGCACGGCGGACTATGACCGGGTAGACCCCATGCTGGGTACCAACGAGGACTTCCAGGCCCTGTGCCAGGCCGCCCATGAGCGGGGCATCCGGGTCATTCTGGACGGCGTGTTCAACCACACCGGCTATGTCAGCCGCTACTTCAACGGGGACGGCTATTACCCCGACGCCGGGGCGAAGCAGAGCAAGGAGTCTCCCTATTACGACTGGTTCTGCTTCATCAACCGGCCCAACGAATATGAGTCCTGGTGGGGCATCTACTCCCTCCCCGCCGTCAACGAGCACTGTCCCTCCTACCGGGAGTTTATCTTCGGCGGAGAGGACTCGGTGGTGCGCAAGTGGCTCCGGGCGGGAGCGGACGGCTGGCGGCTGGACGTGGCCGACGAACTGCCCGACGACTTCATCTACGGCCTCCACCAGGCCGTCCGGGAGGAGAACCCGGAGGCTGTGGTCATCGGAGAGGTGTGGGAGGACGGCTCCAACAAGGTGGCCTACGGCGTCCGGCGGAAGCACCTGCTGGGCAACCACCTGGACGGGCTGATGAATTACCCCTTTCGCTCCGCCCTGATCGACTTTCTCCTGGGAGGCGACGGGGCGAGCTTCCGGGATCGGATGGAGACCATTCGGGAGAATTACCCGCCCTTCGCTTTCTACTCCGCTATGAACGCCCTGGGCACCCACGACACCCTGCGCATCCTGACCTATCTGGGCGTCGGCTCTCAGCGGTACGAGTGGAGCAAGGAGACCCGCTCCACCTACGTCATGACCGGCCAGGAGCGGGAGCAGGGCTGGAAGCGGCTGCGGCTGGGGCTGGCGGTGCTGTTTGCCTTTCCCGGCGCTCCCACCGTCTACTACGGTGACGAGGCGGGCATGGCCGGCTTTGAGGATCCCTTCAACCGTCGCCCCTATCCCTGGGGCAGCGAGGATCAGGAGGTCCTGGCCTATTACCGGGAGATGGGCCGTCTGCGGAAGGAGAACGAGTGCCTTCGCTCCGGCGGGATCGTCTGGGGCGACTGCCCGGGACAGGTGGTGTCCTTCGCCCGGACGCTGGAGGACGAGGCCATCGCCCTGGCGGTCAACGCCGGGGACACGGAGGCGGAAATCACCGTGCCCTGGACCTTCCCCTCTGCCACAGATCTGGACAGCGGAGAGAATGTCCCCGCCGACAACGGGCGGCTTTCTCTGACCGTTTCCCCCATGGGCCGCCGCCTGCTGCGGTTCCGGGAGAAGTCGTAAGGCCGCTCCTCACTTCACCATCATTTCAATACGACTTGCCCTGCACAACAATGTGCAGGGCATTTTGTCTTGCGGCTTCCCATGTCAGACAGTATAATAGCGGACAGCAGACCCAAAACGACAATTGGGAGGACTATTTCATCCAGTTTCCCGGGCAGAGCGCCATCGCATGGACAAGCACAATTTTCTCACCGAGAGCAGCCGTCCTTTCTCACTGGAGGATGACCGGCTCCCCATGCCCCTGTCCGTCTTTGGACTGGACACCGTTGTGCTGCAAAATCTCCCTGTCCGTCGGGTGACGTTGGGCAACCGCCGCAATCCCATCCGCTTGACGCTGGCATTTGACGATTTCGACTATCTGGGCCTGTGGACAAAGCCGATGATGCCCAGTGCACCCTATGTCTGCATCGAACCCTGGTCCACCCTGCCGGAGTGCACCTTTACCGACAGCGCCCTGGAGCACAAGCCAAGCATCCGGGCCCTGGCCCCGGGACAGGCAGAGATACTGACCTATCAGACCATCGTCGAGGGAATTTGAATCCACACAGCATTGCACCTCCTTGCGTGCTCCGGCATAGGCTGGAAGCAGCAAGGAGGTCTGCGTATGTGCGGCATTGCCGGTTTTTGTGACTTTACCCAGGACATCCGTGGCCCGGAGTGGCAGGTGGTGGGCTGGAGCATGGCCCGGACGATGGAGCGCCGGGGGCCGGATGACAGGGGCCTGTGGCGAGCCCCCCACTGTCTCATGGCCCACCGCCGCCTGGCCGTCATCGACCCGGAGCAGGGGCAGCAGCCCATGACGGTCACTTTAGAGGGGCGTACCTGCGCCCTATGCTACAACGGGGAGCTCTACAATACGGACGCCCTCCGCTCCCGCCTCTCCGCTCTGGGGCACCGATTTTGCACCCGGTCGGATACGGAGGTGCTGCTCCACGCCTGCATCCAGTACGGGCCGGAGGTGGGAGAACATCTGGAGGGCATTTTTGCCTTCGCCTTCTGGGACGGGGAGTCCCTGCTGCTGGTGCGGGACCGGTGCGGGGTGAAGCCCCTCTTTTACGCCCGGGTGGGGGAGGCTCTGGTGTTTGCCTCGGAGCCAAAGGCCCTGTTCCGCTATCCCGGTCTGGCCCCCAGGGCGGACCGGGAGACCTGGCAGGAGGTGCTGGCCATCAATCCCGCCCGGACGCCGGGACACGGGGTGTTTGCCGGAGTACATGAGCTGCCCCCAGGACACCTGCTCCGCATGACCCGGAGCGGCGCGGCCCAGGCCCGGTGGTGGAACCTGCTCAGCCTCCCCCACCGGGAGAGCTACGAGGACACGGTGGCCCATCTCCGGGAGCTGCTGGTAGGGGCCATCCGGCGGCAGCTGGTCAGCGACATGCCCCTGTGTACCCTCCTCTCCGGGGGGCTGGACTCCTCCATTATCACCGCCGTGGCCGCCCGGGCCTGTGAGGCGGAGGGCCGGGAGCCGCTGGAGACCTACTCCTTCGACTACACCGGCAACCGGGAGTTCTTCCGTCCCAGCTCCTTCCAGCCGGACGCAGACTGGCCCTGGGTGGAGCGGATGCAGCGGGAATTTGGCACCCGGCACCGGGTGCTCACCTGCTCTCAGGAGCCGCTGGTGGAGCTGCTGGAGACCGCTATGGAGGCCCGGGATATGCCGGGGATGGCGGACGTGGACTCCTCCCTGCTGTACTTCTGCCGGGAGATACGGGAACACCACACGGTGGCCCTCTCCGGGGAGTGCTCGGATGAGATTTTTGGCGGCTATCCCTGGTTCCACCGGAAGGATATGCTGGAGAGCGATACCTTCCCCTGGTGCATGGACTTCTCCGCCCGATCCGCTGTGCTGGACCCGGAGCTGGTCGCCTCTCTGGAGCTGGAGGACTACGCCCGGTCCCGCTGCCAGGAGAGCCGCCGGGCCACCCCCCGGCTGGAGGGGGAGACGGGGGAGGCCGCCCGCCGCCGGGAGGTGGGTTGGCTTAATCTGAACTGGTTCATGACGGGGCTGCTGGACCGGAAGGACCGGATGAGTATGTATTCCGGCCTGGAGGTGCGGGTGCCCTTCTGCGACCATCGGCTGGTAGAGTATGTCTGGAATATCCCCTGGGAGATGAAAAGTAAAGATGGGGTGCGCAAGCAGGTGCTACGGGACGCTGCCGTTGGCCTGCTGCCGGAGGACGTGCGCAACCGGCCCAAATCCCCCTACCCCAAGACCCACAATCCCCGGTTCGAGGCCCTGGCCCGGGCGTATCTCCGGGAAATCTTATCCGACCCCAACGCCCCTGTCCATGACGTGGTCAACCGTCAGGCGCTGGAGGAGGGACTGCTCTCCGACGCCGGGGACTACGGACGACCCTGGTTCGGCCAGCTCATGGCAGGACCCCAGATGATCGCCTGGCTCATCCAGCTCAACGGTTGGATGGAGCGTTATCACCTGAGCGTATAAACAGCTCGCCGCACCCTGCGTTTCGTTGCAGGGTGCGGCGAGCTTATCCATGGAGCAGGGTGCTTTACAGCACCTCCTCCGCCCGGTTCAGGGCACTCTCGATGACCCGATCCATGTCGTAGTACTTGTACTCTCCCAGACGGCCGCCGAAGAGGACCTTGCTCTCCTGATCGGCCAGGGCCTTGTACTGCTGGTACAGGGTGCCGTTGCGCTCGTCGTTGACGGGGTAATAGGGCTCGTCGCCCGGCTTCCACTCGGAGCTGTACTCCCGGCTGATGACCGTCTTGGGCAGGTCGTTGCCGTTTTCGTCCTTGCCGAACTCGAACCACTTGTGCTCGATGATGCGGGTCCAGGGGGTCTCCCGGTCGGTGTAGTTCATGGCGGCGTTGCCCTGGAAGTTGGGCATGTCCAGCAGCTCCGTCTCAAACCGGACGCTGCGGTACTCCAGATAGCCCAGGCGATAGCCGAAGTAGGCGTCAATGGGGCCCGTATAGACCACCTTGTCCGCCAGGGCGTCCAGGCTTGCCCTGTCCGCCAGATAGTCTGTATTCAGCCGGACCTCGATGCCCTCCAGCAGCCGCTCCACTAGGCCGGTATAGCCACCGATGGGGATACCCTGGTAGAGGGCGTTGAAGTAGTTGTTGTCGAAGGTCAGCCGGACGGGCAGACGCTTGATGATGAAGGCGGGCAGATCCTTGCAGTCCCTGCCCCACTGCTTCTCCGTGTAGCCCTTGACCAGCTTTTCAAAAATGTCCCGGCCCACCAGAGAGATGGCCTGCTCCTCCAGATTGCGGGGGGTGCCGGTGATCTCCCGGCGCTGCTCCTCGATCTTGGCGGCGGCCCCCTCCGGTGTCACCACGCCCCACATCTTGTTGAAGGTGTACATATTGAAGGGCATGGAGTACAGCTCCCCTTTGTAGTTGGCCACCGGGGAGTTGGTGAAACGGTTGAAGTCGGCATACTGGGTGACATAATCCCAAACCTGCTTGCTGTTGGTGTGGAAGATGTGTGCGCCGTAGACGTGGACGTTGATACCCTCCACCCGCTGGGTGTAGATGTTCCCGGCAATGTGGGGCCGCTTGTCGACAACCAGGCAGGTCTTGCCCGCATTTACCGCCTCCCGGGCGAATACGGCCCCGTACAGTCCGGCGCCCACGATGAGATAGTCGTACATACTGCTCGCTCCTTTGTGGAATATAAAGTCAAATCATCTCGATCTGGCGGAAAACTCACGCCTGCTTCCGGCCCACAGTCCGGCCATAGAGCCGCACCACAGCGGGGCGCACCGGACGGAGCCGGGGCCAGACCGTCCGGAAAAACTCCCACCAGAAATCCCCGGGGCCGATGAGCTGTCCCTTTCGCTCCACCTGGACGGCCACGGCAAAAACGGCCTCCCGGGGGAGGGGGCCCTCCACCTCTGTCTGGGCGTCTCCCAGAAAGTAATAGCCCTCGGGCCGGATGCCCCAAATGCGGTGGAACACATATTGTCCGTTGGGACGGCGGAAAAAGGCCATGTCTCCCACGTGGAGGGGATCCTCCGCCTTTTTCAGGAAGATGCGATCCCGGCGGGAGACGAGAAAGGGGGTCATGCTGCTGCCCGTGATAATCATGGGAACCGTCTTGCCCTCCTCCAGGATGGAGCGGATCATGGGGATGTAGACCTGAGCGTCTACCACCCGGGTGGCATATTTCTGTTCTTCCAAGGGCGCACCCCTCTTTCTTATGGTGTCACCATCTGCGGCGGCGGAAGGGGACGGGCCGGAGTCCGGCGACTGGCTGACTTTGCAGGATGCGGGCAGGGTTGTCCTCCAGCAGCAGCCGGGGGCACTCCGGGCCGTAGGCCTCTCCCAGAGCGTCCTTTACGTCCGTCATATGGGGCGTCCGGAACTCCGAGCGGTGACAGTCGGTGGCGACGCAGGCGACCACCTGATGGTCCAGCAGGCTCCAGGCCGTGTCCCGCACCGACTTGCCGAACCGGCCCAGAACACTGCCCCGGTTGACCTGGAGGGCGCAGCCCATGCGCACCCACTCATAGGTCAGAGACGGGTCATGCACCACGAAATGGTACCGTTCCGGGTGTGCAACGAGAGGGATATACCCCTCGTCCAGGATGGCCTCCAGGATGAAAAAGACGAAGTCCACATCCTCCCCAAAGCCGAACTCCACCAGAAGGTATTTCCCGTCGTTGAGAGAGATCAGCTTTTTTCGGCGGAGGAGCAGGGGCGTCTCCTCAGTAGAGAATACCTCGCACCCGGTATAGAGCTCCAGAGGGATGCTCTCCCGCTCCAGGGCCAGCTGGAGCTGATCCATCCGTGCCCGCAGCTCCGGGGTGTCATAGTTGGTGCGGGCATTGTCCGGGAGATTGCAGTGGGGCGTCAGGGCCATGTGCTGGACGCCGCTGGCCACGGCGAGCCGGGCCATTTCCAGCGACATCTCCAGGCTCTGGGAGCCGTCGTCCACTCCCGGCAGTATATGGGCGTGCAGATCGATCATCATTTGCCTCAATTCCAGGCCAGTCAGCCAAAATATCTGTTATTTAAGTAGTATAGCACATTGGCTTGGGGCTGTCAAAAGCTATCTGAGGGCCGTTCTCCCGTCACAGCCGCCCCTCGATGAGCCGTCGGAGCTGCTGCTGCCAGATGGCGCACTCCCCGGCCAGCTCGTGGAACAGGCCCCGGAGATCGGCCTCCGTCGTCCGGCGTTCCGCCGCCCGGTAGGCCGCCTCCGCCCGACGCATCCGGAAGAACAGACTGCGGCAGCTCTCCACCAGTGAAGATCGGTCTCCCCGCACCGTCGGCTCGGCAGGGAGGAACCGAACGCCGGAGGCGAGAAACAGAGCCGCCGAGAGCCGCCGGGCCTGACTGCGGCAGCCCTCCGCCATCTGCCACAGCTCCGGCCATCGGCGGCAGGCCGCCGCCCGGTTTAACGACTGGGACACCGACTGGCGGAGAAAGTCGAAGGTGCCTGTCTCTCTCGGTTCGGCTTTTGGAGCGGTAGGTGCATCCGGCTGGACGGGGCTCTCCGTCCCCACCCGCACCCGCTGCCACACCCGACGGAACTGCTCTGCCTCATCCATGGCCCTTTGCATATCTTCCATGTCGTTTCCTCCTTTTTCTCCATTCTATTCCCAACGGGATAAGGGGGACACAGAGTATCCTTGACAATCGCTACAGGCCGCTAAAGGCAGCGAATCCCGCCGGTGCGTACAGCTGCACCGGCGGGGTTCGATTCAATCGGCATTTGGCGTGTCATGCGGTCTTTTTCCTGCCGTCCAGTCCCAGACCGCTCTTTTCCAGCACCTTTTTCAGGGCGATGGCCAGGGGAGGGGCCACCACGATGGCAATGACGGCGTTAAAGACGGAGGCGGGAATTTTGGAGATGATGGCGGTCAGACCCAAGGCGGCGGAGCCCTCCTCAGCAAACAGGCCGGAGATGAAAAAGGTCTTGAGGAAGTACAGGACGTAATAGGCGGCGCAGCCTGCCACAGCGCCGGTGAGGTACTTGGCATAGAGACGGTTCTCATTCTTTTTCAGCAGGGCGGCGGCCACGATGCCTGCCACCAGGCCCAGAGCTCCCTTGGTCAGAAAGGTGATCCAGCACTCGGCGGCATAGAGGGGGTTGGTCAGGTCATACAGGGCGGATCCCAAACCGGAGGCCAGGCCGCCCACCGGGCCAAGGAGCAGTCCGCACAGGGCGCAGACAATGTTGGCCAGGGTAAAGGCAGTGTTCCCACCCACGGAGACGGGCAGCACGATGCGGGCATAGTTGCTGGCAAAGACCAATGCGGACATCAGGCCCAGATAGGCCAGCTTGCGGGTGGAAAAGGTTTGTTTCATAGGGCATCCTTCCAATCATTTTAGTCTCATTCCTTAAGGATGCCCCTATGATACCAGTAAACTGACCCTATTTCAAATGCCAGATATAACCTTTTTTATAAGGTCAGATGATCATACCCCCGTTGACCCCCAGCACCTGACCGGTGATAAACCGGGACTGGGGGGAGCACAGATAATAAATTGCCTCCGCCACATCGGACGGCTCCCCCAGACGCTCCAGAGGCGTCTCCTGCCGGAGGGCCTCCATATCGTCCAGGGAGAGGTGGGCGTTCATGTCCGTCTGGATGACTCCGGGGCAGACGCAGTTGACCCGGATGTGGGAGGGGCCCACCTCCTTTGACAGGGCCTTGGTGAAGGCGATGACCGCACCCTTGGCGGCGGAGTAGGCCACCTCGCAGGAGCCGCCGGTCTGTCCCCACATGGAGGAGAGGGTGACGATGGCCCCGGCCTGCTGTCGGACAAAGTGGGGCAGCGCCGCCCGACAGGTGTAAAATATCCCGTCCACATCGGCGGCGAACAGCCTCCGCCACTGGTCGTCGGTGACGTCGGTGAGCAGCATCTGGGGCAGGGCAATGCCCGCATTGCACACCAGGGCGTCCAGCCCTCCAAAGGCAGAGAGGGCGGTCTCCACCATCCGCCCGGCCTCATCAGAGCGGGACACATCCCCCTGAATGGGAATTGCCGTCCCTCCGGCCTGTCGGACAGCCTGGCAGACCTCCTCCGCCTGACGCTGACTGTGGAGGTAGTTGACCCCTACCTGCCAGCCCCGGCGGCCAAAGGCCAGGGCAGCGGCGGCTCCGATGCCCCGGGAGGCCCCGGTGATGAGAACGGTTTGCGGCATATACGGCTCCTTTCCGGCGTGGGATGGGTTTGGTTTATTCGGTCAGATGACAAGCACTTCGCTTTGCCGACTGGCAGCAGTATCATTTTATCGCCTATATCGGCGTCTGCTTTATGTGTCATTTTGCCTCTCAAAACGGCAGCTCCCCAGGTTCCTCCACCGGAGGTGCCTCCCCGGTGAGCCTTGCCCGGAGGCCGCTGTAGCGCCGGGCCTGGCGGTTATTCTCCACCATTTTGGCTAACACCTGCTCGTCTCCCACGGCAATGAACAGATCCCTGGCCCGGGTAATGCCAGTGTAGAGAATGCCACGGGTCAGCAGCATGGGGGCCCCGCTGACGGCGGCCAGGATAACCGCCCGGTACTCGCTGCCCTGGGACTTGTGTACCGTCATGGCGTAGGCCAGTTCCAGCTCCGGCAGCAGGTCGGAGGTGTACTCCACCACCCGGCCGTCAAAGCTCACCCGGAGCAGCCGCTCCCGGGGGTCGGCGGAGAGGACGGTGCCGATGTCCCCGTTGAAGATGCCCATACCTCCCTTGAGGCTGTCCGCCTCCCGCCAGATGATGTCGTAGTTGTTACGGATCTGCATGACCCGGTCGCCGGTGCGAAAGACCACCGAGCCGAACTTCACCTCTCCCTTGTCCGGAGAGGGGGGATTGAGCGCCTCCTGGAGGGCGCTGTTCAGGTTGGCTGTGCCGGTGACGTGGCGGCGGGTGGGGGAGAGCACCTGGATCTGGTCGGCGGGTATCCCCATCTTGTTGGGCAGCCGGTCCCGGCACAGCTCTACGATAGTCTGTACTGCTGCATCTCCCTGAAGGCGGCGGAGAAAGAAGAAATCCTGACTGCCGCCCCGGTTGGCCAGCGGGGGCAAAATCCCCTGATTTACCTGATGGGCGCCCATGATGATCTGGGACTGTTGGGCCTGGCGGAAGATCTCCGTGAGCTTCACCGTTGGGATGATCTCACTGCGGATGAGGTGGTCAAAGAGCTGTCCCGGACCCACGCTGGGGAGCTGGTCCGGGTCCCCCACCAACACCAGGCGGCACTCGCTGGGGACCGCCCGGAGCAGAGCGTCCATAAGGGGGATGTCCACCATGCTCATCTCGTCCACAATGATCGCCCCGGCGGAGAGGGGGTCGTCCTCGTCGTGGAGAAAGGAGAGCTTGCCCGTCTCCTGGTCGTACCCCGCCTCCAGCATTCGGTGGATGGTGGAGGCCTCAGCGCCGCACAGCTCCCCCAGCCGCTTTGCCGCCCGCCCGGTGGGGGCTGCCAGCAGGGTTTTCAGTCCCATCTGATCAAAGCAGGCCAAAATCCCCTTGAGGGTGGTGGTCTTGCCGGTGCCGGGGCCGCCGGTGAGCAGCATGACCTGACGGCGGGCGGCCAGCTCCACTGCCTGCCGCTGCTGGGCGGCGTAGCGGATGCCCTGCTCCCGCTCCGCCTGGCGGATGAGCTGCTCCAGATGCTCCGGGGCCAACGGCTCGAACCGGGCCATCTCCCGGAGACGCTGGGCGATGTACGCCTCGGCCTCGTACAGGTCGGTGCGGTAGACCGCCTCCAGACCCAGCACCTGCTGCCGCACCACCTGGTTGCGCAGCTCCAGCCGCTCCAGGCCCTCCTCCAGCCGCTCCGGGCCGACAGAGACGTCCGGGTCGTTGTTCAGCATCCGGCCCGCCGCCTGGAGCAGCTTGTCCTGGGGGAGAAAGACATGGCCGTTGTCCAGATTGTGGCTCAGGGTGTACAGCACCCCCGCCTCCACCCGCTGATCGTCGTCGGCGTGGATGCCCACGGCGGCGGCCAGTCGGTCTGCGGTGGTGAAGTCCACCTCCAGATCGCTCCCCAGCAGCACGTAGGGGTTGGCCCGCAGAATTTCCATAGCCCCGGGGCCGTAGAGCTTCCACAGCTTGGGGCCCAGCTCCATGGGGAGGCTGTTCTGGGAGAGAAATTCCAGCAGGCTCCGCATACCCGCCTTCTGGAGGAACTCTGTCTGAATGGCCCGGGCCTTTTTGGGGGTGATACCCTTCACGGCGGAGAGCCGGTCCGGATCGCTCTCCAGCACCTGAAAGGTGTCCTCCCCGAACTGGTCCACCAGTTTCCTTGCCATCTTCTCACCCACACCCTTGAGGACGCCGGAGGCCAGATAGCGATAGATGGCCTCGGTGCCCGTGGGGAGACGGAGGCGGACAGAGTCCGCCTTGAACTGCTGTCCAAAGGAGGGGTGAGTGACCCAGACCCCCTCCAGGGTCAGCAGCTCCCCGGGGCTGACCGTGGGCATATTGCCCACGGCAGTGAAGTGGTCTCCGCCGCCGGTGACCCGGAGGACAGTATACCCGTTGTCCGGGTTGTGAAAAACCACCGCCTGGGCGGTGGCCTCGATCACCTCCCGCTCGCCGTCGGGATGGGTCGTTTCTTCCGGCATGGGACGTCCTCCTTTCTTTGGGTACGAATTCGCCGAAAATCTTCGGCGTGTCGGGGGTGCGTGCGGCACTCCCTCAGTCGCCTTTCGGCGACAGCTCCGCCGTCAAGCGGTACTTCCGCTGCACTCCCTGCCTCAAGGAGGGAGCCAAGGGGCTGCGGAATTCAAAGCTTTTATTTTAATGCCTCCCCCTCCACCACCTCTACCTCCGGCCAGTGGCGGAGGATTTGAAGGGTCTCCGCCCGCTCCTCCGGGAGCAGGCCCACGCCCAGAACGGAGATGCGGCTTTCCAGCAGGCCGGCGGCGGACAGCCAGGTCAACCCCCGGAGGGTCTGCTCCAGCCCCGGGCCGGGACGGAGGCGCACCTCCACCGGAGACAGCTCCCCCACGGGGAGCAGAAAGCGTCCAAAAAACAGCCAGAGCAGAGCGGCCAGCCCAAAGGCGGCCAGCAGCGCCACGGCGGCGGTCAACGGTTCCATATCCCTCACCTCAGACCATTCTATGGCGGGAGGACGGAATCGGTCACAGCAGGGCCACGACCCCGCCGGTGAGAGCGCCCGCAATTATCCCAGCGGTAATCACTCCGGCAAAGATGACAGGAAAGGCACGTTTCAGAGAGATGTCAAACAGGGCCGCCACCATGGAGCCTGTCCACGCCCCGGTGCCGGGGAGGGGGATGGCCACCAGGACATAGAGCCCCAGCAGCTTGTATTTGTCGATGAGCGCCTTCTGCTTGTAGGCCTTTCCCTCCAGACGGGAGAGGATACCGTCCACCCTGGGGAACACCCGGCGGAGCCAGGCGAAGATGCGCCGGACAAAGAGGATGATAAAGGGCACCGGCACCATGTTCCCCAGAACACAGGTGATGGCGGAGGGGATCAGAGGCAGGCCCAGCCCGGCAGCGATGGGGATGGCTCCCCGGAGCTCGGTCACGGGGATCATGGAGGCAAAAAAGACAAAGATGTACTTCCCGGCAAGGGTTTCCGTCAGCCAGTCAAACAAGGAATATCCTCCTTCAGGGAACGGTGGCAGGGGGCGGCAGGCTCCCTCCTGGTCAGGTGGGTCGGCAGGGCGAGAAATGCCCCACCGCTCAGTATAGCGGCAGTTCTGTCGAAACACAACTGTTTTGCCCTTAAATTTTGATGAAATCGTAAGAACGGGGGGAGGCGGTCTTACACCGTCTCCCGGTCCCGCTCCAGGATGGGCCTGAGATATTGCCCGGTGTAGGATTCAGCGCACTGAGCCACCGTCTCCGGTGTCCCGGTGCAGACCAGATGGCCGCCTCCGGCGCCCCCCTCTGGCCCCAGGTCAATGAGCCGGTCTGCCGACTTTACCACGTCTAGATTGTGCTCGATGACCAGGACGGTGTTTCCGGCGTCCACCAGACGCTGGAGCACCTCCACCAGTCGGTGCACGTCCGCCGTGTGCAGTCCGGTGGTGGGCTCGTCCAGGATATAGAAGGTGCGCCCGGTGGAGACCCGGGACAGCTCGGTGGCCAGCTTCACCCGCTGGGCCTCGCCCCCGGAGAGAGTGGTGGAGGACTGCCCCAGTTTGATATAGCCCAGGCCCACGTCGTACAGGGTCTTGATCCGGTTGTACAGCTTGGGGAGGGGCTGGAAGAAGTCCAGCGCCTCGTCCACCGTCATGTCCAGGACTTCCCAGATATTCTTCCCCTTGTAGCGCACCTCCAGGGTCTCCCGGTTGTACCGCTTGCCCTTGCACACCTCGCAGGGGACGTAGATGTCCGGCAGGAAATGCATCTCGATCTTCACCAGGCCGTCGCCGCCGCAGGCCTCGCACCGTCCGCCCCGGGTGTTGAAGGAAAACCGTCCGGCGGTGTAGCCCCGGCTCTTGGCGTCCTGGGTGGATGCGAACAGGTCCCGGATGTCGGAGAACAGGCCGGTATAGGTGGCGGGGTTGGAGCGGGGGGTCCGGCCAATGGGGGACTGGTCGATGCAGATGACCTTGTCCAGATACTCCTCTCCCTCCAGGCTGTCGTGACGGCCGGAGCGCACCTTGGCCCGGTTCAGGTCGGCGGCGAGACGCTTGTAGATGATCTCGTTGACCAGAGAGGACTTGCCGGAGCCGGAGACTCCGGTGACGACGGTGAACGCCCCCAACGGGACAGACACGTCAATGCCCTGCAAATTGTTCTCCTGCGCTCCCCGGACGGTGAGAAATGTCCCGTTCCCCGGGCGGCGTTGGGCGGGGACAGGGATACGCTTCCGGCCGGAGAGATAGTCCCCGGTGACAGAGCGGGGGGTGTTCATGATGTCCTCGGCGGTCCCGGCAGCCACGATCTCTCCCCCGTGGATGCCGGCCCCCGGCCCCACGTCGATGATCCAGTCCGCTGCCCGCATGGTGTCCTCGTCGTGCTCCACCACGATGAGGGTGTTGCCCAGGTCCCGGAGATTTTTCAGGGTGTCCAGCAGCAGATTGTTGTCCCGCTGGTGCAGGCCGATGGAGGGCTCGTCCAGGATATACAGCACTCCCATCAGGGAGGAACCGATCTGGGTGGCCAGGCGAATACGCTGACTCTCTCCGCCGGAGAGGGTGCCCGCCTTCCGGCTCAGGGTGAGGTATTGCAGACCCACGCTGCGGAGAAAGCCCAGGCGGTTTTTGATCTCCTTGAGGATCTGCTCTGCAATGAGCATCTGCTGATGGGTCAGCTCCAGCCGGTCGAAAAAGACCAGGACGTCCTCCACCGGCAGATCGCAGACCTGGTCGATAGAGAAGCCTCCCACCGTCACTGCCAGCGCCTCCCGCCGGAGACGGCGGCCCTGACAGGCGGGGCAGGGGCACTCGCTCATGGACTGCTCCAGTTCCCGCTTCATGGGCTCGGACTGGGCCTCCCGGTAGCGGCGCTCCAGATTGTTCAGCACCCCCTCGAAGGGCTGATACAGCGTCCCCTTGCCCCGGGGCTGGTCGTAGTGGAGGGTGAGCTTTTCCCCGTCGGTGCCGTAGAAGATGACGTGCTTTGCCTCGTCGGAGAGGGTCTTAAAGGGCTGATCCAGCTCAAAATGGTACTTTTTGCCCAAAGCGTCAAAGTACATCCGGCTGATGCTGTCCGACTTGATATTGTTCCAGCCGGAGGCGTTGATGGCCCCGCCCAACAGGGTCAGGGAAGGGTTGGGGACGATGAGCTCCGGGTCCACCTTCATCCGGCTGCCCAGGCCGGAGCACTCCGGACAGGCCCCGTAGGGGTTGTTGAAGGAGAACATCCGGGGGGTCAGCTCCTCAATGGATATGCCGCAGTCCTCACAGGCGTAGTTCTGGGAGAAGGTGATGTCTTTGTCCTCCCGGGCCAGGTTGACGATGACCAGTCCTCCGGACAGGGCGGAGGCCGTCTCGATGGAGTCGGTGAGCCGCTGGGTGATGTCCTCCCGGATGACCAGGCGGTCTACCACGATCTCGATGCTGTGCTTTTTGTTCTTCTCCAACTGGATGGTCTCGGTCAGGTCGTAGAGGATGCCGTCCACCCGGACACGGACATAGCCGGAGCGCCGGGCGTCCTCAAACACCTTGACGTGCTCTCCCTTTCTCCCCCGAATGACCGGAGCGAGAATGAGCACACGGGTGGCGGGGGGCAGGGCCATGACCTGGTCCACGATCTGGTCCACCGTCTGCTGGCGGATTTCCTTTCCGCAGTTGGGGCAGTGGGGAGTGCCTACCCGGGCCCACAGGAGCCGGAGGTAGTCGTAGATCTCGGTAACGGTGCCCACGGTGGAGCGGGGATTTTTGGAGGTGGTCTTCTGGTCGATGGAGATGGCGGGAGACAGGCCGTCGATATAGTCCACGTCCGGCTTCTCCATCTGGCCCAGGAACATCCGGGCATAGGAGGAGAGGCTCTCCACATACCGCCGCTGGCCCTCGGCGTAGATGGTGTCAAAGGCCAGGGAGGACTTTCCCGACCCGGACAGACCGGTGAGCACCACCAGCTTGTCCCGGGGGATGGTGACGTCCACATTTTTCAGGTTGTTGACCCGTGCGCCCTTTACATAGATGTGATCCTGCATAGCTGTCTGTTCCCTCTGTCCTGTCGCCGGGGAGCGATTCCTCCGGCGCTGAAATTCATTGCATCTATTCTAATCGATTTCCGAGATGGTGTCCAGTCCCCAGAGACATCTGACGGGAGAATTTGGCCGGGATTTCGCCCAAATGCCCAGAGGTCTGCACCCATTTTTCCCGGATGCATAGGATGGTCTGGAGGCTGGGAGGACCTGGCTCCGCAATTTCTGACAGGAGGTCGTTCTCATTATGGGATGTTGTAACAACGGTTGGGGCAACGGAGGCTGTCTGTGGATCATTATCCTGATTATCCTCATCTTCTGCTGCGGCGGCTGCGGGTGCGGCTGCGGCAGCTGCGGCAACGGTAACAGCTGCGGCTGCTGAGCCGGACATCGGACTGACCGAATAGGAAAAATGCCCGGGGCCCTATGGCCCCGGGCAAAAAACTATTGGTTTGATTCTCCCAGCCGGAGCATGGTCATGACCCGATCCAGGGGGGTGAACAGCACCAGCGTCAGCACAAAGTTGGCCCCTCCGTGGACAGCGTCAAAGGGGAGACCCGCCAGCCACCAGCTCCAGGCCATTTTGACGCCCCCCAGGGCCACATATGGAAAGGAACAGAGAAACCCGAACGCCAGGCCGTACAGCCCGGCGACCACCGCCCAGAAAAAGGCCCCGTGCCGCCTGCCCTTTCGGGACAGGAGGGTGACTGCCAGCCACAGCACCGTCCAGACGTACAGGTACATGACCCACCAGATGTGAAAGCCGTACCAGATGCCCTCCAACAGGGCAAAGGCGTAGATGACAAACAGAGTCTTTTTCCGGAAGTGAAGGGTGTAGAGCAGGGTGAGCAGCGTCACTGGCTCCACGTTGGCCAGACCGGACATGGCGATCTGCAGAGCGAATACCAGGGCAGTCGCCATGGCCAGAGTGGTCACGTCCCGGGCGATGAGCCCAGGGCGATTTTGCCTCTGCTCCAGGTCAGCCAACGGTGTAGGTCAGCTCAAAGTCGTCGCCGTCCGCCACAGGCTGGCTGTCCAAACCGTACATACCGTACTCATGGTTGACATAAATTGCCCAATAAGCCCCATCTGTGTCATAGTCGGCAGTCTCGCCGTTGACCGTCTCCAGATAGAAGCCGTAGTCGCTCTCAGAGCCCTCCAGGGTGACGGTGTCCTCAATGGCGTCCTTCAGGTATTCGGCGGTGGTGGTGATCTCATAGTTCTCACAGGTACCGTCGGAGTAGGTGACGGTGAGGGTGATGTTCTTCTCCTCGCCGTCGGTGATCTCGGCGTCGTCCTCTGACTCGGACTCCGTTTCGGTCTCAGCCTCGGCGTCCTCCGTCTCGTCAGACGCCGCCTCCTCGGTGGTATCGGCGGCTTCCGTGGTGGAGGTGTCGCTGTCGGCGTCCTCCTGGGCCGTCTCGCTGCTGCCGCAGGCGGTCATGGCCAGGGCCAGTGCCAACGCCATCAGCAGGGCAAGGATGCGATTCCAATTGTGTTTCATGGATAGTTCCTTCTTTCCAAACAATGTTTGGAACCTTTGGGCAGTAAATTGCCCCTGTTCACGGCGGGCGTCTGGTGGCCGCCCGCCGCTTCCTCTCCCCCGGTTCCGGCAGGGGGGAGCCATCCGGTGCGTATCTGACTTATCCTCACGTCTCCATGAGGCCTCACAGTGACCGACTCGCAGGGCCTCTGACCCTATTCCGCACGTCTTCGGATGTACATGGCTACTATAGCGACTTTGGGGCGATTCGTCAAGGGAGGGGACAGGCAAAAAAACAGGGAAGCGGACGCACCCGCTTCCCTGTTAAGGTCTTTGCCTATTCAGTTTCTCCGGCGGCTGAAGATGGACAGCAGACGGACGAAAATATTTACGATGTCCAGATAGATCTGTGTGGCGGAGAGGATGGCGTTGCGCAATGTGGGAGCGCAGGTGCTGGCCCTGGCCCAATCGAAGCCCAGGTAGAGGGAGAATATAGCCACAAACAGGTAGTCCAGCAGGCCGCTGGCGAAGCCCAGGAAATAGAGCACGATCTCCGCCACCAGGGTCGCCGCCAGAGCCACCCACAGGGTTCGACCCAGAGAGAGGAAGAAATCCGGCCTGGCCCAGGAGACCGCCACCATCAGCACCACAAACACCCCGGTCCCCACCACGGCGGACTGGACGGTCTGGAAGGAGACGGCGGAAACCGATACCGACAGAAGCAGCCCGATGGGCAGTACCAGCAGATTGTAGCCAATGAAGTTGACCACAGGGCTGAGAGAGGCGCTCAGGGTCACCGACAGAAAGACGCAGACGATATAGAGCACCAGAAACAGCGCAGCGAGCCCCCCGGAGAGGTACTGGGCGAGATCACTGAAGGTGTAACAGATCAGGGCGTTGGCCCCCAGGCCGTAGAGCAACAGACCGCCGATGGTCAGATTGTAAGTGGACTCATCCAGCTCCCGGGAGTGGGGCACCTGGGAACGGTCCAGATGGAGGGCATCCATAACAACAGCTCCTTATGCGATAGAATGGACAGACAGGGATGATAAGTCAAAAGGGATAAAATCTTCATGATACAGGGTATTGTAGTCCTCTGACAGGCGAAATACAAGGCTGATTCAAATACAAATATTAACGGTCGATTGTAAAATGAAGTTGAACACCTAAAAAATCCATAGCGATTGAA